>CALEXX010000013.1 GCA_937925095.1 uncultured Leptotrichia sp. | reverse complement strand
CTACATTTTTAGAATTTTTCCTGATATTTCCATATATCATTCCTGTAATAAAACTGTATAAAATACTCAGAAAAATATTTTTTATTGCATAGAAATAAATAAAATTCAAGTGAAAAATCGAAAACAGAATTGCCTGTATTACATTGTAATATTTCATTTTATTTTTTAGAATAATAAAAAATCCTTCCCTAAAAATCATTTCCTCCGTAATAAATATAGTTAGAGATAAATAAATTCCCTCAAACAGATAGGAAACAAATTCGTCATTTACATATACCATATCCATTTTTCTATTATAAAAGAAGATAATGAACAGCAATACCTCTATACTAAATAAATTGAAAAATAAATATACATTTTTATATCTTCTCATAATTTTAAATTTTACCTTTCAATCCTTTTCATTTATTTTGATTTTATCTTCCTAATCAATTTCATAGAAAAACTGCACCTTTAATTTTATATCTAAAATTTTGGTGCAGTACATTCTCCATCTTATCTTGCTCTACGTAATCCAGATTTCCCTCTGTCTCTTTCATGAATTTCTCTGTCATCTACTCTAATTCTTCTTTCTAACTCTTTAACTCTCTCTCTTAATCTATCTCTTTCATCATAAACTGCTCCACCTGAAATTTCCCTTATAAATTCACGTAATCCACGACCTCCATCAACTCTTAATAATTCATCTTTTTCTAGTTCTTTCATTTTCATACTTTACCTCCATGAATTTAATTTATAATAGTTTTTATCTTATTATCTGAAACAGTATCGCCACAACTAGAAATGCTGTTGCTATCCATTCAGTAAACTTTTCAATTCCTTCTTTTTCCTCGTCTACTATATTGGCATTTTTAGCCAGTCCCTGACTTCTGTCAGGCTGTAACAGGATAACAGCTATCATAATTATAGCTAAAACTACTAAAATTATTACCAGTAAATTTTCTAACATTATTCCTCCTATGAATTTACGGCAAATTATACATTAACTACTTAACTGCAGAATCTCCCGCTTTTACTATTACAGTGAATTTTTCAGGAATTAAGCTTGCTCCTCCAACTAATCCACCATCTATATCTTTTTGAGCGATAAGCTCAGCCGCATTGGCATCATTCATTGATCCACCGTACTGAACTGTTACATTTTCAGCAACTTCAGCACTGTAAAGTTTTCCAAGTAATCCTCTTATAAATGCATGAACTTCCTGAGCCTGTTCTGGAGTTGCAGTTTTACCTGTTCCTATTGCCCATACAGGTTCATAAGCTATTACTACATTTGCCATTTCTTCAGCAGATACATCTTTCAATCCACCTACTACTTGTTCTTCAACTACTTTTTCAGTAGTTCCATTTTCTCTTTCTTCCAATTTTTCTCCAACGCATAAAATTGGTTTTAATCCGTGTTTAAGTGCCGCTTTTACTTTTTCATTAACTATGGCATCCGTTTCCCCATAGTATTCTCTTCTTTCTGAGTGTCCTAAAATAACATATTCAACACCTAAATCTTTTAACATTAATGGAGAAACTTCTCCTGTATAAGCCCCACTGTCATTTGCATTCATGTTTTCAGCAGCTATTTTAATATTTGATCCTGCTGTTTCTCTTGTTGCTGTCTCTAAAGCTGTAAACGGTACCCCTATAACAATCCCTGCATTTTTAACATCTGCAACTAAAGGTTTAAATTCTGCAAAAAATTCTGCTGCCTCTTTTGCAGTTTTGTTCATTTTCCAGTTTCCCGCTACGATTACTTTTCTCATTATTCTTCCTCCATATTTTTATTTTTCCTAAATATTTTAGCATACTTTGTCATATTTAACAATAATATTTATTTAGTATATTACACTCTGAAAAAATATAAGCTTTAAAAGCAGTTCTCAAACTGCCGGACTATTTTAGTTTTCAGTTTTTTCATTCAATTCTGCAAATGCAGTTATTGTGCTTGCAAGGTTTTGGAAATTTGCAGGAACGATGATTTTTGTAGCATTACCATCAGCAGCTTTTTCAAATGCTTCCATTCCTTTTAATGAAAGTACTTCAGGTGTAGGTTTTGCTTCATTCAGAAGTCTCAATGCTTCTGCTTTTGCCCTCTGAATTGAAAGAATAGCTTCCGCTTCCCCTTCTGCTTCCTTTATAGCCTGTTCCTTTTTAGCCTCTGCTCTCAATATTGCCGCCTGTTTTTCCCCTTCAGCCACTAATATTGCAGATTCTCTTTTTGCCTGTGCTTCAAGAATATTCGCTCTTTTTTCCCTTTCTGCTTTCATTTCCTTTTCCATGGCAGATCTTATATCAGCCGGCGGAATTATACTCTTTAACTCAACCCTGTTTACTTTAATTCCCCATGGGTCTGTAGCTTCATCAAGCTCAACTCTCATATTTGTATTTATTACATCTCTCGAAGTCAATGTCTGGTCAACAGTCATATCCCCGATTATATTTCTCAATGTTGTTGCAGTAAGATTTTCAATAGCTGATATAGGTCTTTCTATTCCATAAGTATATAACTTTGGATCAGTTATCTGAAAATATATTATTGTATCAATTTGCATAGTGGCATTGTCCTTTGTAATTACAGGCTGAGGTGGAAAATCCACAACCTGTTCCTTCAATGAAACAACCCTTGCAACCCTGTCAAAAAACGGATTTATGAAATTCAACCCTGATGACAGTGACTGATCATATTTCCCTAATTTTTCAATAATATAAACTCTTGATTCAGGAACAATTTTAATAGCCTTAAATATTATTATTAACGCAGCTACTATTATTATTATTCCAAATGGTAATAAAAGAAACATTGTAATCTCCTCCTAAGTTTTATTTAAAATATTTTTCTACTACTATTTTCTTTCAAGTATAATTTTATTTCCTTCAAAATTTTTAATTTTGACAATATCTCCTACCTTAAAAAATTCATCACTAGTTCCTGTCCATATGGAACCTTTAAATTTTACTTCATATTCCTTTTTCTGTTTGTCAGTATTTACAACTTTTTCGATTTTTATTTCAGAACCTTTCATTTGAGGACTGAATTTTTTGTCTGCCTTTTGAATGTATCTTCTCAAAACAGGTCTTGTAAATATTACAAAAATCAATGAAAATACCGCAAAAATAACAAATTCCACAGTAGGATTATTTATAAATCCTGCAAATACCGTCACAATTAGAGCGGCAAGAGCCAGCCATATTGTAACAAGACCAGGTATCACAATTTCAAGTATTGCAAATACTGCCGTAGCAATTGCCCAAAACATAGCTCCCATTAAAGTTCTCCCTCCCGGAAATTAATCCATTCGTAAGTTTTTTTATTTCATACATTTAATATGTTATGTATAAAATTTCTTTCTTATATTATACTACATTTTTTGCTTTTTTTAAAGATTAATAAATTTACCAGCCAGTAACAGAAATATAAAATTCTATCAGAATTTCATTATTTTACACAAATTATTTATACAGGTTTATCGATTCCCTGAATTTTGCAATTTTAGTTTCAAGTTCTTCCTTAATTGCATTTTCCTTGTCAACAACAGCTTGAGGTGCTTTCGCTAAAAACGCTTCATTTGAAAGCTTTCCTAAAACCTTATCCAGTTCCTTCTGAGTTTTTTCTATATCCTTTTCAAGTTTTGCAATTTCCTTTTCCTTGTCTATAAGATCAGCAAGCGGAACATATATTTCAGTAGTTTCAACTAGTCTGAATCCTACAAGTTCAGGAATTTCAATATTAGGTGTGAAGTCATATTTTTCAACATTTGCAAGCTTATCTAAAATCTTAGGATTGTGCTCCAGTATTTTCTTTTCAGCTTCATTTACAGTCTTGAATATTACTTCAATTTTCTTTGAAGGTGAAACATTGTTTTCTCCTCTTATATTTCTTACAGCTGTTACTACTTCCTTCAAATAGTCAAATTCCTTTTCTGATTCAACACTTACTAATGCCTTGTCTTCCTTAGGGAAATCTGAAAGCATTATAGTAGGCTCTTCTATTTCAAGTTTCTGCCATATTTCTTCTGTAATAAATGGCATAAATGGATGAAGCATTTTCAGACCATTATCCAGCACATGTTTCAATACCCACTGGGCAGTTGCTTTATCTGTACCTTCTCCACCATAAACTCTCGTTTTAGCAATTTCCACATACCAGTCACAGAAATCTCCCCTGAAAAATTCATAGGCTATTTTTGCCGCACTGTCTAGCTCGTATTTTTCCATGCTTTCATTTATAGATTTTGATGCTGACTGAAGTTTCGACAGTATCCATCTGTCTTCCAGCTTGAATTCCAGATCCATTACAGACACTTTGTCGTCAAAATCTTCAAGGTTAGACAATACAAATCTCGATGCATTCCATACTTTATTTGCAAAAGCTGATCCCATTTCAAGAAGTTTTTCTGAGAAATGTATATCCTGTCCCTGTGATGTATTGTAAAGGAAACTGAATCTTATTGCATCAGCTCCGTACTTATCTATAAGATCTAGAGGATCAGGTGAGTTTCCTAGGGATTTACTCATTTTTCTTCCCTGTTCATCTCTTATAAGACCATGTAAATATACATAGTCAAATGGTATCTCATCATTTATATATAAACTCATCATCACCATTCTTGCTACCCAGAAGAACAGTATATCTGCTCCTGTTACAAGTACATTTGTCGGGAAGAATTTTTCAAGATCCTTTGTCTTATCAGGCCATCCCATTGTGGAGAAAGGCCATAAAGCTGATGAAAACCATGTATCAAGTACATCTGTTTCTTCTCTTAAAGGAACATCTTTCCCAAATTTTTCCCTTGCCTGAGCCTTTGCTTCTTCTAAATCCCTAGCTACAAATATTGAACCGTCTTCCGCATAATAGGCAGGTATTCTGTGTCCCCACCAGATCTGTCTGGAAATTGTCCAGTCCCTTATATTTTCAAGCCAGTTATAGTACACTTTTTCCCATCTTTTTGGAGTTATCTGTATTTTACCATTTTTTACTACTTCTAGAGCTCTTTCAGCAAGAGGCTTCATTTTTACAAACCATTGTGTAGAAACTCTTGGCTCAATTACTGAGTCACATCTGTAACAGTGTCCAACAGCATTTTTATGTTCCTTCACTCCTACAAGGTATCCCTGTTCCTCAAGGTCTTTCAGTATAGCCTTTCTTGCTTCAAATCTTTCAAGCCCACAATACTTCCCACCATTTTCATTTACTTTTGCATCTTCTGTAAATATATTCAGGAAAGGAAGTCCAGTTCTTTTTGCCACCTCAAAGTCGTTAGGATCGTGGGAAGGCGTCATTTTAACTACTCCTGTTCCAAATTCCATATCTACATACTCATCAGCAACTACAGGTATTTCCCTGTCCATTAATGGCAGTATTACCTTTTTTCCTATTAAATCCTTATATCTTTCGTCGTTAGGATTTACAGCTACTCCTGTATCTCCCAGCATTGTTTCAGGTCTTGTTGTAGCAATTACAACATATCCATCACTGTCTTTTATAGGATATTTTATTTCCCATATTTTTCCATTTTTTTCAAAGTGGTTTACTTCGTCATCTGCAAGGGCAGTCTTATCATGTGGACACCAGTTTACAATGTATTCTCCTCTATAAATAAGACCATCATTGTAAAGTTTTATAAATACTTCCTTTACAGCTCTCGAAAGCCCTTCATCCATTGTAAATCTTTCTCTTGACCAGTCAGGAGAAACTCCAAGTTTTCTCAACTGTTTAGTTATAAGTCCGCCGTGTTTTTCCTTCCATTCCCATGTTTTTTTCAGGAATTCATCTCTTCCGATTTCTTCCTTTGAAGTTCCCTGTTCCTTCAGCATTCTCTCAACTTTATTCTGAGTTGCAATTCCTGCATGATCCATTCCGGGAACCCACAAAGTATCAAATCCACTCATTCTTTTATATCTTATTATTGCATCCTGAATAGTATTATCCAGCATATGACCCATGTGAAGTATCCCTGTTACGTTAGGAGGCGGGATTACTATTGAGTAACCTGGCTTCTCGTCATTATGCTGTGCACTAAAGTATCCATTTTCTTCCCATATTTTATACCACTTGTCTTCGATTTCAGTTGGCGAATAAACTTTATCCAGTTCTTTTTTCATATTTCCGGAATTTCCAGTAATTTAGCTACATACTGGAAATTTCCTTACCTCCAATCCTTTTATATTATATTTTCTACCACAACATCTTTTTTATATATCTTCATTTTTCATCATAATTACTGCATTCTGATTATTTCCATAATAATTTTTTCTTACCGATATTTCTTCAAAACCATTCTTTTTATACAGTTTTATCGCTTTTTCATTGTTTTCATTAACTTCCAGCAATATTTTCTTTCCGTTTCTGCAAAAAATATCAGATGTATAACTCAGTAATGTATTGCCATATCCTTTTCCCTGTTTTTCCTTCAATATGGCTATCTCAAAGAGGTCAATACTGTCAAATGTATCGTAAAATACTGCATATCCTGATATTTCCGGAATTTTTTCTGCAGATAGGCAGTAAACGCTGTACAGTTCATTATTCAAAATTTCTAAAAAATAACTTTCATTTTTCTTTTCTTCAAAATTTTCATTATGAATTTCTGTAAGTTTTTCAGCTGTTTCAGGGGATACATTTCCTGCTTCAATTTTTATTATATTAATCCCAATCTGTTTAACGGCCACCATCTTAACAGCAACTTTCCTTTTATTCTATCTTCTGCAACATATCCGAAAAACCTTGAATCAAGACTGTTTGTAGTGTTATCTCCCATAGCGATATAATAGTTCTTATTAAGAGTCAAACTTTCTCCCTTTAACAGTTTCAGGAACAGGGCATCATCATATTTAAAGTCCATTATAGGAAGTACCAGTTCATCTCTTCCTTCCACTTTAAGAAAGAATGTATAGTATACATCGTATTTTGGATTACCTTCCTCATAACGGTCTTCGTTTCCTACTATATCCTTAAACCCTTTATCTGTACCTATTCTAGCTAAAAATTCCTCCGGAGTTAAAAATTTGTAACTTCCATCTCCATATCCTGACCAGTCAGTTCCTGTAATAAAGTTATCTGTTCCTTCTATTCTTGCTTTTCCTTTAGGAATTATAACTATTTTATCAATTTTTACTTTATCACCTTTTTTAGGAATATATATCTTACTGTCTAATAAAAAACCATCTTTAGTGTAAGGTCTGTTCAATTTTTCTGCTTTTTTATCATCTAAATAAATATTTCCTGCATCAACATTTGAAACTCTGACATTTCCTGCGTTATCCACTGTTGAAGGGTCTGTTAAATCCATTGCCTGTATATCTTTAATCTGTAAAGTCTGACCCGCCACTCCTACCAATCTTTTTGTGAACATAAGCTTATTTGTCATAGGTTCTTTAAATGCCACAATATCATTTACCTTTGGAGATGTAAATTTGTATTTTACCATATTTGCAAAAACTCTGTCTTTTATCTTTATTGTTTCTTCCATTGATCCTGTAGGAATTACATAATTCCCAATATAGAAAGTCTGTATAAGAAGTACAAGCACTACTGCCATTACCGACATGTCAACCCTGTGAAGAGCTTTTCCAAAACTGCTTCTACGTTTCTTTTCAATGTCTATTTTTTCCTCAAGATTTTCTATCGTAATCTTTTTATCGGCATTTTTTTTATCTTCCTTTATTTCCTCCAGAAGAGTTCTCTCTGTAATTTCCTCTTTGGTAGGACGTCTAAATAGGAAAATTAGAGCTAAAGCTAATATTGCATTTATTACTAAAAATATATAAAATTTTACATCCATTATATTAAACATCAGACGGCCAAGTATAAGCATTACTATATTTCCCATAAATATCCATTCATGCTGTGCACGAAGCAGAAAGAATACTGTATTCAATATAAACATAGCATAAATACCTATTATTTTTATTCCAACATTGGCATCAGGCGTTCTGTCTGAAATAAAAAAGAAAATAACAGTTACTATCAGTCCTGCTACAGTAATGATATTTCCCGTCTTTAAATTTTTTTCATTTTCCTCCAGTGAAATTTTATTTAGCAGAAGATCTTCCTTCACCTTTATAAAATCTATGACTTCCTTTTCCTTAAAAAAGAAATATCCAAGAAATATGGCAGTTACTAAATAAAATATTCCCCATAACAATATATTCATCTTTTTCCTTTCCTATAAACAGAAAAAGCTAGCAATTGCTAGCTTATAGCTACTTTCTAATTTCTTTAATTCTAGCAGCTTTTCCTGATAAGTTTCTTAAATAATATAATCTTGCTCTTCTTACTTTTCCTATTCTCTTAACTTCTATTTTTTCGATTAAAGGAGAATTAATAGGTATTATTCTTTCAACACCTATACCTGAAGATACTTTTCTTATAGTGAAGTTTTTAGCTACGCTTCCTCCTGAAACTCTAATAACTACACCTTCAAAAACCTGTATTCTTTCTTTGTTTCCTTCTTTTACTTTGTAGTGAACAGCTATTGTGTCCCCTGCTTTAAATTGAGGAATATCAGATTTAAGATAATCTTTTTCTACTAATTCGATTAATTTCTCTTTCAAGAAATCCACTCCCTTCTTTACGCGATATTCATTTCATCTATACCGATATTCTTCGGCAGCAACAATAAAAGCGGAATATCCTTTTTAAATGTACGTGATATTTTAACATATTTTTTTAAATTAAACAAGCATAATTTGAATTTTTTTTTGTTTTTTTATTTCTTTTATTTTACACTCCAGAAACTTCCCCTGCAATGTTCTCATTCAGCTTTTCTTTTATTATTTCCACGTCATTATATTTTCCTAAAATATGCATAAATTTTGTAATGGCAGCTTCAGGAGTCATGTCATATCCACTTATCACACCAAGTTTCATAAGTTCTGAACTTGCTTCATAAATTCCCATTTCCACACTTCCTTCATTGCACTGAGTAACATTGAGTACTACTACACCTGAATCAATTACAAATTTTAATGCCTTTAAAAATTCCTTGTTTTGCGGAGCATTTCCATTTCCATATGTTTTCAGGATAAGTCCCTTAATATTTTCATTTCCTGAAAAAATTTTCAGAAGAATTTCCGGATTGAAACCAGGAAAAATATCAAGAATTATAACATTAGTGTCTATTTCATAATCCACATAAAATTTTTCTTCAGGTTTTGGCATTTTTAAAAGCCTGTCTTCATATACTTTTATTTTTGATCCGGCTTCCCCTAGAAACAAATAATTTGGAGAAGAAAAACCAAAATAGTTTGATGTATTAAGCTTTCTGGATCTGTTCCCCCTAAAAAGATAGTCCCTAAAAAAAACACATACTTCAGGTATTACAGGTAATTCATATTCACTTTTTCCAGCTGGAATCCTATTCTGTCTTTCTATTATTTCAATGGACGTTAAAAGATTCTGAAGTCCGTCACTTCTGACTTCCTGAATAGGTCTCTGTGCTCCTGTAAGAATAACCGTCTTTCCTAAATTTTTCAGCATAAAGGACAGCATCCCTGCAGTATAGGACATTGTATCTGTTCCATGCAGAATAACAAATCCCTTATATTTGTAGTAATTTTCATCTATTATTTCAGCAATTTCCTTCCATACTTCACAATTCATATCTGAAGAATCTATAACATCCTTTATTTGTGCGTATCCTACATTCAGATTTTCCAGAAACTGATAGTTTTTCACAACTTCACTCCATGATTTTGAAGGTCTTAAGGCACTTTCAGGATCATTTTTATCTGAATGAACCATGCTTATTGTTCCTCCGGTATTTATTATGAGAACTTTTTCATCCTCCATTTTCATTTCCTCCATTCTTAAAATTCCGGTTTACTTTTTAATTTTACATAGTAATTATAACCTACATTGTATCTTTTTTAAATAGAAAAAATCATTTTTTCCTAAAAATGTAAAATTTATACAATATTATGGTATAATCTGATAACTAAAAAATATTCTATATAAATTCAATGTAGGGAGTGATTACTTTATGAAACCTCAGGAACTTTATGAAATAATGTCTAGAATACCTTTGTTTAAAGGTTTTAATATAGAAGAAATTGAAGAAATTCTGAAAACCATGAATTTTCAGATTAAGAACTACAAAAAAGGCGAAACCGTTTTCTTTAGAGATGATTCCCTTGAACAGATTATCATTATCCTGTCAGGAACTTCCAAAGGAGAAATGCAGAAATTTAATGGGGATACTATAACTATTGACTACATTACTCCGTATCAGCTTATTGCTCCCGCTTTTATTTTTGGAAGCAATAGAACTTTCCCTGTAGATCTTATTTCTACAGAAAATTCAAAATTTTTATTTTTAAATAAAGATAATTTTCTAAGTGCCATGCAGAAGGATGAAAGACTTCTTGTTAATTTTCTGGATGAAATTTCAAACAAGGGACAGCTTCTTTCCAAAAGAATATGGTTTAACTTTATGAATAAAACAATAAATGAAAAAGTCCTCAGCTATATTAAGGAAAACCAGAAAAATGGATATATTTCATTTAAGCCTAATATTTCTGAACTGGCTAAAAAATTTGAAGTTACACGTCCTTCCCTATCGAGAGAAATTTCTTCCCTGTGTGACAAGGGAATTCTTACAAAAATCAAAAGTGGCAAATATAAATTAAATTGTGAAAATCTATAAAATTAAAACGTTTGAATAAAAGAAGAAGAGTGGTTGGGGATCCACTCTTCAAGTAACGCTATGAAAAGACAAAAAAGATAAAATCTTTTTTAAAAATAAGTACTAATAAAATATACCCTGATTTTGATAAAAAGCAATACCTTCCTAAAAAATTTTTTTTACCTTTTTCAACTCACTGTTATTTTAAATCTTTTTCCTTATCTTTTTTCATTATTAAAACTGGATTTCTATTATCTTTACCCTTTTTCAACTTTTAAAAGAAAATATTAACATTAATTTTTTTGTTATTTTTCAATAAAAATTTTAATAAAAAATCCGGTCTACCGTTTCGACTTAATTTTTGGTAGCCTGTAAAAGTGTACAGGTGGTAGTCATGTTTATAATGATGTACAGAATCCGTGCTAAGTCTTGACCGCCGTGATTTTCCTGATTCAGCATATAAAGAGATAACCCCATTATAATAGAGTAAAGCCCAAAAATTGTATTGTCGGTAACAAATAGACCAGAAATATAAAATTTATTTTATTTCCTTATTTTTTACATATACATTATATACTCTAAATTTCATATTGTCAATCTTTTAAAATTCAAATTTTTCTGTTATAATATTATAAAAACATTTTTATCAGCAGGAGGAAATCTTATGAATGAAACACTGAAAAATCTGATTGAAAGAAGAAGTATCAAAAAATATAAAAATGATAAGATTGACACAGGTCTTTTAAATCAAATACTTGAAGCAGGAACATATGCCGCAAATGGTAGAGGTATTCAGGGAACATCTATTGTTGCCATACAGAATGCCGAACTTATAAAAACTCTGGAAGTAATGAATGCAAAAGTAATGGGAAATCCGGATGCAAAGCCATTTTATAATGCACCTACTGTAGTTGTTGTTTTTGGAGACACTACTTCACATACATTTGTTGAAGACGGAAGCCTTGTAATGGGAAATCTTATGAATGCAGCTTATGCTCTAGGAGTTGATTCATGCTGGATTCACAGGGCAAGACAAATTTTCGAATCTGAAGAAGGTAGAAATCTTGCACGTGAATGGGGAGTGGAAGATAAATATGCCGGAATAGGATTCTGTATTTTAGGCTATCGTGACTGTGAGCTTCCTTCTCCTAAACCTAGAAAAGATGATTTTGTAAGAATTATTCTTTAATGATGCGGGATTATTTATATGGAAAATAAAAAAGAAAATAAAAAAAAGGTTGCAGAAACTTTCAGACTTGGATTACTGCTATGTCTTGTAGGAGGATTCACCGATGCCTATACTTTTACTATAAGAGGAAAGGTTCTTGCAAATGCCCAAACAGGAAATATGGTTTTTTTTGCCCTCAGACTTATTGAAATGAAATGGATGAAGGCACTGTTTTATTTCCTCCCAATTGCGGCTTTTGCACTTGGTATTTTAATTGCCGAATTTATAAAAGAAAAATTTAAACATAGCAGAATTCACTGGAGACAGATTATAATCCTTATGGAAATAGTGGTTCTTCTTGTTTCTTCCTTTATTCCTAAAGGTGAACTTAATGTCTATGTAAATATTGCAATTTCTTTTGTCTGTTCCCTCCAGGTTCAGGCCTTCAGAAAGATTCGGGGAAATATTTCTGCAACAACAATGTGTACAGGAAACCTAAGAAGCGGAACGGAAAACTTATATCACTATCTAACTACAAAAGATAGGGACTTCAAACATAATATTTTAATTTATTATGGCCTAATAGTCTTTTTTATGATAGGTGCAGTAGCAGGTTCATTTTTTTCTGAACTTCTTGGCGAAAAGGCTCTTTTAGTATGTTGTGGACTGCTATTCATAGTCTTCAGTGTAATGTTCAAAGATAATATATGATTTTTAACTGAAAAATAATAAAACTAATAAGTGGAGTGATTTAAATGAGAAAAATATTAACTATAATTATGTTAACATTATTGTTAACAGTTAGTTGTGGTAAACCTGAAGCACAGAAAATCCTTGAAAAGGATTTAAATGCGTTACAATCTGGAGAAACAACCAATATAACAGGAATTATTTCTAATACTAAGAATTTTTCAAATCCTAACGATGAAATGTCTGAAGCTTTTGCAAATGCATATAAAAAATTAACTTATAAAGTTACAAATGCAAAAGTTGAAGGAGATACTACAACTATGAATGTTGACTTAAAAATTCCTGAATTAGCAAGTTATTTCCCTGAATATTTTCAGAAGGCAATGGAATTAAGTTTTTCTGCGTTAAATGGAAAAGAAGAAGATACAGAAGCAAAAATTAAAAACCTTTCAAAAGAATTCTTTGAAGAAAAATTAAATTCAAAAGATTTAAAATATTTTGAAAAAAATGTAGAAGTTGTGTTTAAAAAAGAGGGAAACGAATGGAAATTTGATGAAGAAAATCCTAAAAATAAAGAGTTCATAGATGGTCTAACTTTAGGATTCGCTTCTATACTGGAAAAAATAAATAAAGACAATAAAAATAACGGTAAGTAGAGGGGTAGATACACAAAATTTTGTACACACCCTTATTATCCTTTACTGTGTCTTAAACTTATACAAAATTTGAGATTTTCTCTTAAAAAAAGGCGGTAAAACCTAAGTTTCACTGCCTTTTTTCTTATCTTTATTAGTAAATAGCTCTAAATCCTATTCCACCTCTTACATTGTGGCCTTTTGTATCATAGCCTGCATTAAATGTTACTCCTACTCTCTGATTTTCTACTCCTATATTCAAATCAGCCTTGAAGTTTCCTTTTCTGTCATCCTTTTCTCCTCTGATATTAAACCAGTCTGCATCTGTATATGCTACTCTTGCCATATTCTTAACATTTCCTACTCTTCCCAGTTCATTTTCATATCCTAGACCTAAAGTAGTTACAAATGTTGTTCTTACTGCCATTGGCTGTTTATACTTGAATTCTATTCCCACTTCAGGTTTTACTGAATAGTAGTCGTTTC
>CALEXX010000012.1 GCA_937925095.1 uncultured Leptotrichia sp. | reverse complement strand
CAATGATAAGCCAGCTGACATAAAACGTTGCATGTCTACATGGAAAAATCATTTATCAGACTATGAGATAATAGAGTGGAGTGAGGACAATTTTGATATTGATTCACACCCATATGCAAAAGCTGCATATGAGGCAAAAAAATGGGCATATGTTAGTGATTATATAAGAGCATATGTAATATATAAAGAGGGTGGCATATACCTCGATACTGATGTCTTAGTGTTAGATAACTTTGATAAATTTCTTGAAAATCGTGCATTTGTTGGATATGAAACACCGGATTATCCATTTACGGCCGTTTTTGGTGCAGAAAAACAACACCCACTAGTAGAAGCCATCTTAAACTATTATGAGGGACTTGACTTTAAGTTTGATAGAAAAAATCAAATGGCAGAGGTGAATACTAAGAGTGTGTCCGACATTCTTGTTCAAGAGTTCGGCTGTGCACTAGGAAACAAGAGGCAAACTCTACGAACAGGAATCGAGGTTTACACAGAGGATGTGCTATGCAATCCATCAAAAAATTCTACTACAATACATGTATTTACAGGAACTTGGATGGAAGGCACAAAACCACTAATGCGTAAGATAAATAAGTTTTTGAAATTAAGGCTCACATCTCGTGCGAAGGCAGGTGCGTTCAGACGGTTTATTATGAAAAACAAGTAGAGCAAGAGTGTATAAAAAAATGAAAGTCAGTATTATAACCCCGACGTATAATGATTCGTCCACAATTAGTGAAACTATAGAGTCTATATATAACCAGAACTATGATAACTGGGAATGGATTGTAATTAATGATGGATCAACAGATGATACCGAAGATGTAATTAAGAAAAAGCTTGCGGAGCTTGGAATAGAAGATAAATGCACATATATCTATCAAAAGAATGCAGACCAGCTTAACGCTGTAATTGCAGGGATTGAATATATTACAGGCGAATATGTATTTGTGTTGCACTCAGATGATTTACTTCCAGATGATGAGTTTCTTGAGCGATGTGTAGCTTATATGAAAGACCATGACGAAATTGATGGGATATTCGGTGACTTGGTGCTTATTGATTCAAAAAATACAATAATTGGTAGCCAGTACATACGCAAGTATGAGAAAACAGAGAATAATAATGCACTACTGCTATTATGGTTGGGAAGAAATCTATATTCAGATGTGGCATTTCACAAAACTAGCTCGTATATTACTGCTGTAAAGTATAATTATTTAAACTGGAATATGCCATTGTGGATTGATTTCCGAAATGGGATTGTATCTAATTTAAACTACTCTAGTGTAGACTGGCCTCTTCTTAAATATAGAATCCATGAGGGGAATTATATAAATAATAGACTTGGTAAAATGAATGTTATTAATGGCGAAATTCGGACTGCCATAGAACTAATGAAGTTCTATGAAATACCATTTTACAAACTGCAGTATATTATTTTTAGAATTCTTAATAAAATAAAAAAGAATATAAAATTAAGGTGGTGTAGAATGTTAGAAGCAATTTTAACGGAAGTACAAAATAGAATGGAAAAATCATTGGAAAGTACAAAAGAAAAATTTTCCCATGTTAGAGCAGGAAGAGCAAGTGTTTCTATGCTTGATGGCGTTACTGTAGAAGCATACGGTTCACCAACTCCTTTGAATCAGGTAGGAACAGTTTCTGCGCCTGAAGCTAGACTGCTTACAATTGATCCTTGGGATAAATCATTGATACCTGCAATTGAAAAATCTATATTACAGGCTAATTTAGGATTCAATCCTTCAAATGACGGTAAGGTAATAAGACTTGCAGTACCTGAATTAACAGAAGATCGTAGAAAAGAATATGTAAAACTTGTAAAAAAAGAAGCTGAAGAAGGAAAAATCGCAATTAGAAATGTCAGAAAAGATATTAATAATAAGTTGAGAAAACTTGAAAAAGATAGCGAAATAACAGAAGATGAACTTAAATCAAGTGAAGAAAAAGTTCAAAAAATGACTGATAAATTTGTTGCGGCGGTAGATGAAGCTTTAGCTAAGAAGGAAAAAGAACTTCTAAAAGTATAATTGCAGAAATAAAAGGAGAAAGCTATGTCAAGATTAACAAGATTTCTGAATTTTTTCAGGGTAAATAAAAGTATTGCAATAGATCTGGGGACATCAAATGTTTTAATTTATGACAAACAGAAAAATAAAATAGTGTTAAACGAGCCGTCAGTAATTGTAAAAAATAGAAAAACAGGTGAATTAGTTGCAGTTGGAAAAGAAGCCAAGGAAATGGAAGGAAAAACAGCTGAAAGTACTGTAGTTATAAGACCTTTGACTGAAGGAGTAATTTCTGATATTGATGCGACTAGGGAAATGCTTAGTGCCTTTATTAGACAAATATACGGAGGTTCTCCATTCAGACCGGAACTTATGGTATGTGTTCCAATTGAAATGACAAGTATTGAAAAAAAGGCTATTTTTGATGCTGCCATAGGAGCAAAAAAGATTTATCTTATTGAAGAAGGAAAGGCTGCAGTTGTCGGTTCAGGAGTAAATATTTCATTACCGGAAGGAAATACAGTTATTGATATCGGTGGAGGATCTACTGACATTGCAATTCTTTCAATGGATGAAATAATTTCAAGTAAATCTATAAGAGTCGCAAGTAACAAATTTGATACAGATATAATAAAATATGTAAAAAAGGAATTTAATCTTCTTATAGGGGATAAAACTGCAGAAGAAGTAAAAATTGAATTGGGAACAGCAATAAAAGTTCCTGAAACAGAAAACGAAATTTCAAGTATAAAAGGAAGAGATTTGGCAACTGGAATACCGAAGAATGTTGAAATAACATCAAATCAGGTTTACGAAGCTATAAAAGATTCTGTAAATGAAATTTTATCAGCTTTAAAGGAAGTACTTGAAAAATGTCCGCCGGAATTATCGGCAGATGTAATTGACAACGGGATTATCCTTACTGGTGGAGGTTCCCTAATAAAAAATCTTGATAAACTTATAGAAGATGAAGTTAAAATCACGATTAAGAGAGCGACTAATCCTCTGGAATCAGTAGTTATAGGTGGTGGAAAAGCATTTAATAACAAAAAACTGCTTAGGGCTCTGGAAATGAAGGAAATGTAAAAATTCGGAAAATAGTAAAAATCAAAAAAGGGATATTTAAGTAGGAATCGATGAGAATATAATTTATAGCTGATAAATCAGAAAATTGAAATTATGTTTTACTTTTCTTATGAAAAGTACCCTTTTTTGATTTTTATTGGCAGATTAAAATGTAGGAAATAAAAGGTAAGAAATCAAAAAAATATTGCAAAGATTAAAGAAAAGATATAAAATATACTGTATTAAAATGACTGAACTGAAAAGAGGATTTTTATGGTAATAGGACTAACGGGAGGCATTGGAACAGGAAAAAGTACAGTCAGCAGAAAACTGAGGGAAAAAGGATATCCGGTAATAGATCTTGATATAATATCAAGGGAAGTTATAACATATTCTGAAGTAATTGATGAACTTGTCGAAAATTTTGGAAGTGAAATTCTGGAAGAGCAGAATGCAGTTTCGGGTAAAAAATGTATTTCAAGGAATAAATTACGGCAAACAGTATTCAAAGATGAAAAAAAGGTGGCTGTATTAAACTCTATTATGCACCCTCCCATTATTGAAGAAATGAGAAGGCAGATAAAGGAATTGGGGCAAAGTTATGAGACTGTATTTGTGGAAGTTCAGCTTCTTTTTGAAGCAAAGCTGGAGAAGGAATTTGACATGACAGTACTTGTTTATGCTGACAGGAAAACACAGATTGAAAGAGTTTTAAAAAGAGATGGAAGGAGTGAAGGGGAAGTTCAGGAAATAATAAATGCCCAGATGTCCATGGATGAAAAACGTAAACTTTCTAACTACATAATAGAAAATAACGGAAATTCTGAAATGCTGGATCTAGAAATTGAAAAATTTATAAAGAAATTTGGAATTTAAGAAGCAGCTAGGAGTAGCAGAAAATATAAATTTAGTAACAGAAAAGACAATAAAAGATAAATGGGGTGAAAAACACCTTAAAAAAAGGAGAAAATCATGAAAACAATAAAAAATATTATATTACTTTTACTTTTTGCATTACTGGCATGGCTGAGTGTACCTTTTAATGTTCTTGTACTTGGAAGTGATGCAAGACCATGGCAGCAGATAAAGGGATCAAGAAGTGATGCAATAATAGTTATCAAGGTTATACCGCTTCTTGCAAAAATAAAAATGATTTCAATACCGAGGGATACTTATACAGATGTTCCTTGTGAAAAAGGTGGAAAAGTGGATAAAATAAACCACTCGTATGCTTTTGGAGGAAGGGAATGTACAATAAAGGCAGTGGAAGAACTCCTTGATACAAAAATAAATTACAGTGTTGTATTCAGATTTGATGATGTTATTACATTGACTGATATAATGGGTGGTGTCGATATAGTTGCAAATCATTCATTTACACAGGATAATGAAACATTTAAAGAAGGAGAAAAATATAATATAAAGGGTGCAAGAGCACTGGCATATACAAGACATAGAAAGACAGACAGTGCCTTCAAGCGTGATGAAAGACAGAGACAGGTAATGCAGAGTATAGCAAAAAAATTAGTATCTCCGGCAGGATGGGGATATGTTCCGGGAGTATATTCCTACATGCAGGAAAAAATGGATATATCATTTAATCCGATTAAAGGAATTTCAGCATTACCGGCTATTCTGATTAATAAAACTAATTTTGAACAGCACGAAATAAAAGGTGATGGAAAAATGATAAAGGGAATATGGTATTTCATACCTGAGGAAGCTTCATTGAATGATGCGAGAAAAGAATTTAAAGTATGGTTTTAATAAAAAATAAAATAAAAGGAGATAAACTTGGAAATAAAAAAAGCGGAATTTGTAAAGTCGGCAGTTCTGGAAAAGGACTATCCTGAGTTTAATGGAATTGAATTTTCCTTTATAGGAAGGTCAAATGTTGGGAAATCTTCACTTATAAACTCGCTGACAAATAGGAGAAGTTTGGCAAGAACTAGTAAAACTCCAGGAAGAACACAGCTTATAAACTATTTTATGATTGATAATGAAATTCATTTTGTAGATCTTCCGGGATATGGTTTTGCGAAGGTGCCTGACGCAGTTAAAAGGAACTGGGGAAAGACAATAGAAACATATTTAAAGTCAGATAGGGAAAAGGTGGTATTTTTACTGCTTGATTTACGTAGGGTTCCGACAAAGGATGACCTTGAAATGCTTCAATGGCTGGAACATTATGATGTTGAGTATTATATTGTTTTTACAAAGGCAGACAAGCTTTCAAATAATGAGAAATTTAAGCAGCTTAAAGAAATAAAGAAAAAGTTGCAATTTGACAATGAAGATGTATTTTTCACATCAGCTTTAAAAAATTCGGGAAAAGAAGAATTAGTGGATTTTATTTTTGAAAGATGGGAAGAATATAAAAAGGATTCAGAATAGAAATAAATTTATACATTAAATAAAAAAAGGAGATGTTATTATGTTTGTAATTATTTTAGGAATTTTAGCAGTTTTAGTTTTAATGGCAATAGGAATTTATAACAAATATGTGAAATTGAAAAACCTTAATGAAGAAGGATGGAGCGGAATAGAAGTTTATCTTCAGAAAAGACTGGATTTAATTCCTAACCTTGTAAATACTGTAAAAGGATATGCAACACATGAAAAGGAAACATTGGAAAATGTAGTAAGACTTAGAAGCCAGATGATGTCAATAGATACAAAAGACATTGATAATATTGAAAAAATACAGAAAATAGAAAATGAAATGACAAAAACTTTAAGATCAATAATGATGCTTCAGGAAAATTATCCTGACCTTAAGGCAAATGAAAATTTCCTTAGCTTACAGTCACAGCTGTCTCAAATAGAAACAGAAATTCAAAGTTCAAGAAAATATTACAATGGTACAGCTAGAGATAGAAACACTTTTGTTGAAACTTTTCCAAATAATATAATAGGTGGATTTTTAGGATTTAAAAAGGCAGAATTTTTCAATGCTTCAGAAGGAGCAGAAAGAGCACCTGAAGTTAAGTTCTAGTGTCTAGAAAATTAAGAGGACAGTTTGAAGTTTTATAGTAAAACGGAAAGGACTGTATGAAGTATCATTTAAAAACAGAAGGAATAATAACATTGGCAGTTATGATGGGTGTACTGGTATTTTACAGTTACATTACATGGAAGTGGTATGGAAAAAGAAGGATTAAAGATATTGAGCCTGTGTCAGAAATTCCCAAAAATATTTCTCCAATGATGGCAGCCCTAGCAGATGGGATAAAGGATGCAACGGAAATAGTATATATTGGTATGCTTTCCTTAATTGAAAAAGGATTTATAAAAGTTGAAGATTCCATATTCGACATAATTTTTTCTAATGAACCTGGCTATAAAAAAGACGGAGACCAGTATGTTTTCAATATGGAAAAAATAGGAGATTATGGATACAGGGGAAGAGTGCTATCTAAAGAGGAAGATGAATTTCTGGAAATACTGATTGAATATAATGACGGTCAGCTATTTAAAGGAAGAGAATATACTTTTGAAAATAATACGGTAATTTTAGAGAAGTTAAGAAAAAGATATCAGGGAAAACGTGAAGAAGCTTTTTTTATACCAAATAAGGAATTTATTTTAATATTTATATTTATAATGCTATTTTTTAACTGCCTGCTGTTTGGATTAGCAGGTTGGGAAGCAATTGTACCATTATCAATATTTCTGATTAGTTTTTTGATTATATTTTATTTAAACATTGTAGCATATTTGTGGTTTAGTTATAGAATCATACCAACAAAAGTTATATTTCCTAAGATAGTTACAATTGCTATATTATTGATTATGACTATAGCTATGTGTACTTCTCTAATATCAATGATAGCTGTTTTGGGATTTCCTTCAATATTTGTAATATCAACTGTTATTTTATTTCTTTTTTATTTAAAGAATATAGGAAGATATACAAAAAAAGGAATTGAAGCCAAAAGACATCTGGAAGGGCTGAAAAAATACATAAAAAGTGGTGAAGCAAAAAAATATGAAGATGTAGAAGAAATGATAGTATACTTTAAAGAAATAATTCCATTTTCAGAAGCTCTGAGCATAAAAAAGGAAACTATCAGTATGATGGAGAAAACTATAGAATTGTCGGGGTTTGAAAAAGAAAAAGAATATATCGACAAAGAAATATCAGGGTCGATATATAAAAATGATAAATTAAAAAAATTATTCGGAGAAAAAATATTTTACAAGTCTATCAGATAAAGGAGACTTTTTATGAAAAAACAAAGACAGAAGAAATTTTTAACGACATTATCTGTAATCTTTATGATGTTTTTGTTAAATGCCGGGTCATTAATAGCTGAGGCAATAAAAAAATATGATGTTTCAATACAAATTAATAAAAATGGGACATTGACTGTAAATGAAGTAATAGATTATGAATTTGATAATGATCTTAAGCATGGAATTTATAGGGATATTCCGCTGCGTTCTCAAAAAAGTGGGACAGATATTTATAAATCCC
This sequence comes from uncultured Leptotrichia sp., assembly GCA_937925095.1. Lineage (GTDB taxonomy): Bacteria > Fusobacteriota > Fusobacteriia > Fusobacteriales > Leptotrichiaceae > Leptotrichia_A. The sequence goes on along the minus strand of CALEXX010000012.1, from coordinate 51,809 downwards.
ATGTAAAGATGAATTCTGTAAAAAGAAATGGTGAACCTGAAGAATACACTTCTGATACTTCCTATGAAGGGGTAAGTTACAGAGTAGGTTCTGCAGACAGATATGTAGATTCAGGTATAAATAAATATGAATTTAATTACACAATATATAATGCTGTATTTGAAAAGGATGGAATCTATCAGGTATATTTTAATCCAATAGGGCAGTTCTGGAATGTTCCCATAGAAAGTGCAGATGTGAGCATAAGTTTTGAAAATAATGAACCTGTAGGTGAAAATGAAGTTAAGCAGCTGGAAGTGTATACAGGAGAATATGGAGATACAGGTCAAAATTACACTATCCTTCAGAAGAGCGGGATTATAAAAATAAAAACTAATGAAGTTCTTGAACCACGTAATGGACTGAGTTTCAGGCTAAATTTAAAAACAGATAAAATAAGTCCTACATGGCTTGATAAACTGGAAGTTCTTTATTATGCAGATCCTCTTGTGGTAGCGGGACCTATAATAATTTTAATGCTGGCTATATACGGATTTGTAACATGGTTCCTGTTTGGAAGAGATCCAGCAGGAAAAGCTGTTATTCCTGAGTTTAATATACCAAAGAATATTTCGCCTATGTATGCAGGATATATTAAAGGAGTGAGAGATCCGAAGGAAATGCTGACAATAGGAATGCTGTCACTTCTTTCAAAAGATTATGTGACTGCAGAAGATACAGAAGGAAACGGAAAGAATGTAAAGTACAGGCTTGCCAAGGATACTGAAAGAAATCCTGAACTTTCATCTGAAGAAATGGCATTGCTTTCTGTTCTTTCATATGATGAAAAGAATATATTTAAAAATGAACAGGGACTTTACACAGCCGCACAAAAAATTCTTAGTACATTGGAAACAAGGTATAACAAAAAAATTTATATTGATAACAATTTATTTAAATTTCCATTTGCTATAGGAATAATGATGGTTTTAATAATAGGAATGGGAATGCACGACATACTTGGAAATATATTGGACAGCATGGGATTAATCATACCTATAATAATAATTTTTTTCAGTTCAATTACAGTTGTGTTTTCAGTTTTAAAGAAGGTTTTTTCAGTAAATTCATTGTCTTCAATGTTTATAATGTTTATTGCATCTATAGCTTTTGGAGCTTTGACAGGAACGGCAGGGCTAGTTATTATGCTGGTAATTTGCATTATGTATAGCATTTATTCAAGACTTATAGGAAAATATACAAATGAAGGTATAAGAAATAAAGAATATCTTGATGGAATGAAAATGTACATAAAAACTGCTGAAGCAAACCAGATTATGAAATTTAACGATGTAGATGAACTGGTAGCATATTTTAAAGGAATTTTACCTTACGCAGTAGCTCTTGGAGTGAAAAATGAAGCGATAAAACTTATGCAGAAGGCAATAAAACTGTATAATTTTGATGAAAGTACATATTATGACATAAACAGAAGGGTTTATTATAATTCCTACAATAATCATTTTATGGCAAATGAAATTTCAAGAGGATACAATAATGCATATAACAAAATAATGGAAGATAGATTTAAGGACATGAAAAGTGCAAACGGAGGCTCTGGTGGCTTCGGTGGAGGAGGCTTTTCAAGTGGTGGAGGCTTCTCCGGCGGTGGTTCCGGTGGAGGAGGCGGAGGAAGCTGGTAGAAATACCGGCTTTTTTCAAAAAATTATAATTACATCTTGTTGGGAGGTATAATGAAATATTTAAAAGATAATAAAAATATAAATTATTTTAAAATATTCTTCATACTTTTTTTGATGTTTCAATTTAGTTCTATGTCAATATATGCTGAAAAGATAAAAAACTATGAAGTTTCAATACAGATTAATAAAAATGGAACATTGACAGTAAATGAAGTAATTGATTATGAATTTGATGAAAAACTTAAACATGGAATTTACAGGGATATACCTTTAAATTATAAAAAGTTAGGTTTTGAGATGAATAAAACCTTTATAAAAATGAATTTTATAAAAAGAAATGGGCAACCTGAGGAATATACAAAAAAGAAATTTTTTGAAGGAATAAGATATAGAGTAGGTTCTGAAAGTACTTATGTCAATTCTGTAGAAAAAAACAGCAGATATGAATTTAACTATACTGTTTATAATGCTATCTCTAAAAATAAAGGTATATATCAGATTTATTATAATGCAATAGGTCAGTTCTGGACTGTTCCGATTGAAAATGCAGATATAATAATTTCTTTTGAAAATAATCAGAAAATTGAAAAAGATGAAATTGAAAAGATGGAAGTAACTACAGGAAGTTATGGAGAAGAGTTGAATAATTATGAGATGCATGATGACAATGGGAAAATAATTATTAAATCAACAGAGGAGTTTTCTCCGGATACAGGGCTGACTTTTCTTTTAAATTTAAAAACAGATAAAATAAAGCCAACTTTTTTAGACAGAATAAAAATATTATTTACAATAAATCCTTTTTTCATAACAGGGCCTTTAGTTTTACTGTTTTTAACAATATATTCTTTTGTAACATGGCTATTTTTTGGAAAAGATCCTGTTAAAAAGGCAATTATTCCGGAATTTAACATTCCAAAGGGAATATCCGCCATGTATGCGGCATATGTAAACGGAATAAGGGAACCTAGGGAAATACTTTCGGTTGGAGTAATGTCACTACTTTCAAAAGGCTATATAAAAGCTGAAGATGAAGAAGGAAATGGGAAAAATGTTAAATATACTAAAGTAGAAACTGAAAACGGTACAGTAAAGGAAAAACTGTATGAAGAGGAAAGAATAGTGCTTGAGGCATTAAGTTCCGGACAGGATGGAATTTTCAGTGATGGTAAAAACCTGTATAAATCAGGAAGTAAAGTACTTAACTTGTTAAGTGACAGATATGGTAAAGTTACATATCAAAAAAATTATATGTTTTTGATACCTTTTTTTCTGGCAGTGCCAATTTTGCTGTTTGTAACTTTCTCAGTTACAAATAAATATTTTTTTCAGCTTTTGGATTATAGAATAATACTATTTTTTCTTCCAGTATTTTTTTCATTGGCAAATCTTATAATTATTTTGAATAAAAAAATATTGTGTTTCATAATTATGATAATGACATTGCTACTTTCAATAAAATTTGGAGCAGAAATTTTTATATTCGCATTGTATTATATGATTTTATTCATTGTGTATTTTATAGTGATTGGGAAATATACAGATAAAGGGCTTAGGGAAAAAGAATACCTGAAAGGAATGAAAATGTATATTAAAACTGCTGAAGAAAATAAAATACAGAAGTTTAACGATGTTGATGAACTGGTAGAATATTTTAAAGGAATATTGCCATATGCAGTAGCACTTGGAGTTAAAAATGAAGCAATAAAATTAATGGAAAAATCAATAAGATTAAATAATTTTGAAGAATCAGGCAATTATGTAAGTAACAGAGTATATATGCCTTCCTATTATTCTGATTTAACGAAGTCATTATCTAGCGAATACAACAGAGCATATGAAAAAATATCAGAGGAAAATTTCAGATCTTCAGGAAGTCATAGTGGCGGTGGATTCTCAAGTGGTAGAAGCCGTTCCGGAGGAGGTTCTGGTGGCGGAGGCGGTGGAAGCTGGTAGAGATGTTGTCTTTTGGTGTATTTAAAGTTAATTGTAAAATAGTCTGTTTTAGTTTATAATACAGATAAGGGGTGGGATTATGTTAAAAAATATGAAAATAACAGTGAAAAAAGAAATGAAAATTGAGAAAGAAAAAGAGGTGATGGATTTGAGAGATAAAAGACCTCTACCTATAGGTATATCAGATTTTAAGACAGTTATAGAAGAAAATTATTATTATGCTGATAAGACAGATATGATAGGTGATATTTTAGATGACAGGGTTATGGTAACATTATTTACAAGGCCACGAAGATTCGGAAAAACTCTTAATATGTCAATGATGAAGTATTTTTTTGAAATAGAAAATGCAGAAGAAAATAAAAAATTATTTGATGGATTAGCTATTTCAAATAAAGAATATATGAAGGAGCAGGGACAGTATCCTGTAATATTTATAAGTTTCAGGAATATAGAGGAAGAGAACTGGGAAGACTGCTATTTTGAAATAAAAAATATTATAAGCAGGACATATAATGAATTTGAATTTTTGAGGGAAACTTTAAATCAAAGTGAATTGGCAGAATTTGACAGCATATGGTTGAAAAAGGAAAAAGCAGACTGGAAGGGCTCACTTAAAAATTTAACAAGATATCTTTACAAATATTATGATAGAAAAAAAGTCGTGGTACTGATAGATGAATATGATACTCCAATAATACAGTCATATCAGGAAAAATATTATAAAAAGTTGATTTCTTTCTTCAAAAGATTTTATGGAGATGTTATGAAGGATAACGAATATATTCAATTTGGAATTATGACAGGAATATTAAGAATTGCAAAGGAAGGAATATTTTCAGGATTGAATAATCTTAAAGTAAATACAATATTCAGTGAAAAATATTCAGAATATTATGGCCTTACTGAAGAGGAAGTACTGGAAGCAGTAAAATATTATGATATGGAATATGAAATGCAAGATATAAGAAAATGGTATGACGGATATCAGTTTGGAAAAAGTGAAGTATACAACCCATGGTCAATTATAAATTTTCTAAATGAAAGAGAACTGAAAGCGTACTGGATCGGAGTTTCAGGAAACAGTATGATAAATGATTTGCTTTCTAAAGGTGATAGACATATTGTTGAAAATCTGGAAAAACTTTTCAATGAAGAGATTATTTATAAGGCAGTAAGAGATTATACGGAATATAAATTTGACTCAAGTGATATATGGGAACTGTTTTTGTATAGCGGATATCTTACAATAGCTGGAGAAAAACAGGGAGAAGAATATCCGTTAAGGTTGCCAAACAAAGAAATACAAAGTTTTTTCAGAAAAATATTTATAGAAAAATTTATAGGTAATTATGATAAATTTTTACATATTATCAGAAATCTTAAAGATGGGAAAATAGAAGAATTTGCAGAAGGACTGGAGGAAGAAATACTTTCCTCATTAAGTTATTTTGATACAGGAAGGGATGAAAAATATTATAAAATTTTTCTAATTGGAATATTTATAACACTTTCAAATGATTACATCAGACTTTCAGAAAGAGAAACAGGTACCGGAAGGGCAGATCTTATTTTGGAACCTAAAAATAAAGAAAATCCAGCATATATATTTGAATTTAAAGTTGCTGAGGATGAAAAAGAACTTGAAAATTATGCTGTTGAAGGTTTTTATCAGATAAAGGAAAAACAGTATGATGTAGAGTTAAAAAATAGGGGAATAAATGAAATTATATATGTTGGTTTGGCTTTTCACAGAAAAGAACTAAAAATGAAATATGAAAAAAGAAAATTTTGAGTTAGAAGGCAAACTAAAACAAAACTTATTAAAATTCTTGCTAAATTAAGCAAAAATGAGTATAATATATCTGAAAAACATATTTAATAATGGAAGGATGAAAAAGATGAAAAAGAGACCTGTAGTTTTAATCATTTTAGATGGTTGGGGAATGAATCATCACCCAGAACAAGTGGATGCAGTTAGAATGGCACATCCGGTAAATTTCGAAAGATATAGAAAAGAGTATCCATTTACAGAATTGAGAGCAGATGGAGAATTTGTAGGACTGCCTGAAGGACAGTTTGGTAACTCTGAAGTAGGACATCTGAACATTGGGGCTGGAAGAGTAGTATATCAGCTGTTACCAAAAATAACAAAGGAAATAAGAGAAGGACTTATACTTGAAAACGGACCGCTTTCTGATGTAATGAACAAAACAAAAGATAATGGTAAAGCACTTCATATAATGGGATTAATGTCTGACGGAGGAGTGCACTCACATATAAATCACATTATTGGACTTGTTGATATGGCAAAGAAAAAAGGACTAACAGAAGTTTACGTTCATGCATTAATGGACGGAAGAGACACTCCACCTGAAAGCGGAGTAAACTATCTTGCTGAAATGGAAAAAGCTTTAGCTGATACAGGTGTAGGAAAATTAGCTTCAGTTATAGGAAGATACTATGGAATGGATAGAGATAATAACTGGGATAGAATAGAACTTGCTTACGATGCACTATTCTCAGGAATTGGAGAAACTGCAGCTTCATCAGATGAAGCAATAAAAGCATCTTATGCGGCAGGAGTAACTGATGAGTTTGTAAAACCTACAAAAGTAGCTGAAGGTGGAAATCCAATTGGATTAATCAAGGACGGAGACGGGGTAATATTTGCAAACTTCAGACCTGACAGGGCAAGACAGCTTACAAGAGCAATAATTGAAGAAGATTTCAAAGGATTTAGCAGAAAAGTACATCCAAAGGTAAACTTTGTATGTATGGCACAATATGATGCAACATTTGATGTACCGGTAGCTTATCCACCACAAAAAATAGTAAATGGATTTGGAGAAGTTGTATCAAAAGCTGGATTGAAACAGGTAAGAACTGCAGAAACAGAAAAATATGCACACGTTACATTCTTCTTTAATGGAGGAGTTGAACAGCCTTACGAAGGTGAAATAAGATTGCTTTCAGATTCCCCTAAAGTGGCAACATATGATTTACAGCCTGAAATGAGTGCTTATAAAGTAAAAGACAGATTACTTGAAGAATTAGATAAAGGTGGAGTTGACACTGTAATACTGAACTTTGCAAACCCTGACATGGTTGGACATACTGGAGTTGTAGATGCGGTAATAGCTGCATGTCAAGCTGTTGACAACTGTACAGGACAGATTGTAAACAAAGTATTGGAAATGGACGGAGCAGTATTAATAACAGCTGACCACGGAAATGCTGACCTACTTATAGATCCTGAAACAGGAGCACCTTACACTGCCCACACTGTAAACCCTGTACCATTTATATTTATAAGCAATGATATGAAGGATGCAAAATTAAGAACTGACGGAAAATTGGCAGATATAACACCTACAATGTTAGATTTATTAGGATTGGAAAAACCTGCTGAAATGGATGGGGAAACATTAATAGTTAAATAAGAATAAAATAATTATGGAAGACTGTTTTTTTGAGAATAATGTTTTGAAAAAACAGTTTTTCTTTAGGAAGGGAGAAAAATGAAAGTAAAATTTACTACAAATAAAGGAGAAATAAACATAAATCTGTTGCCTGAAAAATCACCGGTAACGGTGGCAAGTTTTGTAAATCTTGTAAAGCATGGGTACTATGATGGATTGAAATTTCATAGAGTAATCGAGGATTTCATGGCACAGGGAGGAGATCCTACAGGTACAGGAATGGGAGGACCTGGATACAGATTTGAAGATGAAGTTAATAATGGACTTAATTTTTCTGTTCCTGGAAAGCTTGCAATGGCAAACGCAGGGCCTGGAACAAATGGAAGCCAGTTTTTCATAACTACAGTTCCTACAGAATGGCTGAATGGTAATCATACAATTTTTGGTGAAACTGTTTCTGATGCAGACATTGAAGTTGTAAAATTACTGTCAAATAATGATGTTATGGAAAAAGTTGAAATTGAAGGCGATGTAAATGAAATTCTGGACACTTATAAAGACAGAGTAGACGAATGGAATAAAGTTTTAGGGTATTAGAAGTGTAAAGTCTAATTTTACTGTAAATTTACAATGAAAAAAGGGTATGCTAAAAAAAGGAAAGTATTAAACTGATTGAACCTAATAAAAATAATGATTAGAGTGGTTTTTTATCTTTTTTTAGAAATCCCTTTTTTAATTTGCTTAAAAATTTGAAAAACAGAGAAAAATATGGTATAATAATTAACGAAAAATGTGTAGAAAACTAAAGAAATAGGAGTGTAAATAATAAATGTTTCAGAAATTAGATGATGTTGTTTTAAAGCACGAAGAACTTACAAAATTGCTTATGGATCCGGAGGTAATCTCAGACCCTAAGAAAATTATGGAGTATAATAAGGCTTTGAACAGCATTGATGAAGTTGTTAAGAAGTATACATACTATAAAACGAAAAAAGAAGAAGTTGAAACTTTGAAGGAGGATTTGAAGTCAGAAAAAGATCCTGAAATGAAGGAGATGATGCTGGAGGAAATTCACACTATTGATGAAGAAATTCCGGTGCTTGAAGAAGAATTGAAAATTCTGCTTTTACCTAAAGATCCTAATGATGACAAAAACGTTATTATGGAAATAAGAGCAGGAGCAGGTGGAGATGAAGCCGCATTATTTGCTGCAGATGTATTCAGAATGTTTACAAGATACGCTGAAAGAAACAGATGGAAGACTGAAATAATAGACAAGAACGAAATAGGAGTCGGTGGACTTAAAGAAGTTACTTTCCTTATAAAAGGAAGCGGAGCTTATTCCAGGCTGAAGTTTGAAAGTGGCGTACATAGGGTACAGAGAGTTCCGGTGACAGAGGCGTCAGGAAGAATTCATACCTCTACAATAACAGTTGCAGTTTTACCGGAAATAGAAGATGTAAGTGAAGTAGAAATAAATCAAAGTGATTTGAAAATTGATACATACAGATCAAGTGGTGCAGGTGGACAGCACGTAAATACTACAGATTCTGCAGTCAGAATAACGCACTTGCCTACTGGAATTGTTGTTACTTCACAAGATGGAAGATCACAGATAAAAAACAGGGAAGCGGCTATGAAAGTCCTTGCTTCCAAGTTATATGAAATGGAATATGAAAAACAGAGAAGAGAAGTTGAAAGTGAAAGAAGATCACAGGTTGGAAGCGGTGACAGATCTGAAAAAATAAGAACATACAACTTTCCTCAAGGAAGAGTGACAGATCATAGAATCAAGCTGACATTACATAGACTTGATGCAGTTCTTGACGGAGATCTTGATGAAATGATAGATGCACTGATTGCTTATGATCAGGCTGAATTGCTGAAAGCTGTTGGTGATAATGAATAATTTGCTCGATATATTGAATAAATCGGTTAATTATTTGGAAAAGAAAAAAATAGAAAATGCAAGGATAACAACGGAAAAAGTTTTTTCAGAAGTATTGGATATGCAGAGAATAATGCTTTATGCAAACTTTGAGAGAATTCTTTCTGAAGAAGAAATGCAGAAAATAAGAGAAAAACTAAATGGTATTATACAGAGAAACAGTGAAAATATAGATTTCAATGTTTCTGAAAAGGAAAATGGAAATGATAATTTGAAAGTACTAATAGACAAAAGTATTGTTTATCTGGAAAAGAATAATATAAGTGAAGCAAAGTTAATAACGGAAATTATTTTTTCCCATGTACTGAATGTCGATAGAATGCTCCTTTTTACCTTGTATAAAACTGAAGTGGAAAAAGATAAATTAGATAAGATACGTAACTATATTCAGAAAATTGGAAAAGAAAAGTTCCCGCTCCAGTATTTACTGAATGAACAGGAATTTTACGGAAGAAAGTTTTATGTGAATAAAGGTGTTCTGATTCCAAGACAGGATACGGAAGTGCTTGTTGAGGAAGCAATAAAAATACTGAAAAAAGATAAAATTCAAAATCCTAAAATTCTTGACATTGGTACAGGAAGCGGTGTCATAGGATTGACAGTGGCACTGGAAATTCCAGATTCGAAGGTTATGGGAACAGATATTTCTGATAAAGCACTTGAGATATCTGAAAAAAATAAGGAATTACTGAATGTGGGAAATATCAAGTTTTTTAAATCTAATTTATTTGAAAATATCGAATACAGAAAATTTGATATGATAATATCTAATCCGCCGTATATATCCGATAATGAGATAGGAGTTATGTCAGAGGATACTTTATTGCATGAGCCTGATGAGGCATTATTTGCAGAAAATAACGGACTGTTTTTCTACTGTGAAATTTGTAGAAATGGAATGGATTATTTACAGGATAACGGGTACTTACTATTTGAAATAGGTTACAGACAAGGTGAGACAGTAAAAGAAATAGTAAAAAAAGCCGGATTTAAGAATGTGAATATTATAAAAGATATGCAAAACAATGATAGAGTAATAGTAGGACAAAAACAAATAGTAAAAAATGAAGTGTAAGCTTTGTTTTGAAATTTAAGGAGATAGCAGGAGAAAAAATATGAGTATAATAAAAGAAGCGAAAAAAATAGGAGTGTTAGTGGCTTCCGCTTTAGTACTGTCATATGCAGGATATGCAAGTAGCAGTAATGCGGGAAACAAAAACAGTGAAATAGAAAAGCTGATAAAACAGCAGTATAACAATGAAAATTATGATTTAATGAGCATGAAGGACAGTAATAAAGGAGTTGTATCAAGACCTTCAGAAAAGGAATTCAGTGCAAATAGAAAAACTCAGAAAATGTCATTTGAAATGGATAAAAATGAAAAAAATATGAGTAAAGATACTTTAGCATTGAATATGAGTAGGGAACAGCTAATGTCAATTGCTGACAGAATATTCCAAAATGAAACAGGTGGATCAAGAGATAAACTTGTCCACTGGAATGCAGGAGAAAGTTTCCCTTCTTTAGGAATAGGACATTTTATCTGGTTTAAAGCAAGTGGTGGAGGAGTATTTGGAGAAAGTTTTCCTGATATGGTTTCCTTCTATAGGTCAAAAGGTGTTAAATTGCCTAAAATACTTGAAGAAAACAGACATTCACCATGGAGCAGCAGAGATGAACTTCTTGCAAAGAAAGAAAGAGGCGACAAGGATATTAACGAACTGATTAATTTCTTTGATAGTACAAGAGATCTTCAGGTAATGTTCATTTATGAAAGATTGCAGAAGTCACTGGATAAAATGTTAGAAGTAGCAAGTGATAAGGAAAATCTGAGAAATCAGTTTTATAGAATGGTAAAATCTCCAAATGGACTTTATGCCCTAATAGATTATGTGAACTTTAAAGGTGAAGGGCTTAAAGGTGTGGCAGCGTATAATAATCAGGCATGGGGATTGAAACAAGTTCTTGAAAATATGAAGGGAACATCAATAGGTCACGAAGCTTTGGTGGAATTCAGTAATTCAGCTAAATATGTATTGTCTAGAAGAGTTCAAAATGCTCCTAGAAACGAAAGTCAATGGCTGAAGGGATGGTACAACAGGGTTGATACCTATAAAACATTTGAAATTGCAAATGGTGGAACTATTACAGCAGATATAAGTGGAAAATAAAAAAATTGAAAAAGAGGTAAAATGAATATTCAGGAATTTGATTTTGAATTACCCGAGGAGTTAATAGCACAACATGCTGTGAATCCTCGGGATCATTCAAAATTATTAGTTTTAAATAAAGAGAAAAAAGAAATCGAACATAAAAGATTTTATAATATAATAGATTATCTGAAAAAAGATGATGTCCTTGTATTAAACAGGACAAAAGTAATACCTGCCAGACTATATGGTCATAAGGAAAACGGAACAGTGTTGGAATGTTTCCTGTTAAAGAGATATGATTTATATACATGGGAGGTTTTATTAAAACCGGCAAAAAGATTGAAAATGGGTCAGAAAATAATATTCTCTGAAGGATTGCTGGAAGCTGAGCTAGTTGAAATAAAAGAAGATGGAAATAGAGTTCTGAAATTCAGTTTTCAGGGAAATTTTGAGGAAATACTTGATAGACTGGGAGAAATGCCAGTTCCACCGTATATATCAGAAAAACTGGAGGATAAGAACAGATATCAGACAGTTTATGCAAAAGAAGGGGAATCGGTGGCTGCACCTACAGCAGGACTTCATTTTACAGAAGAACTGCTTGAAAAAATAAAAGAAAAGGGTGTAATTATAGCTGAAGTATTTCTGGATGTGGGACTTGGAACATTCAGACCGGTTCAGACAGAAAATATATTAGAGCATAAAATGCACAGCGAAAAATATAAGGTGCCGGAAGAAACAGTTAAAATTGTAAATAATGCAAAGAAAAAAGGAAATAGAGTCATAGCAGTGGGTACTACTTCTGTAAGAACTCTTGAATCTTCTGTTGATGCAGATGGTAAGCTTATTTCGGGAGAAAGTGAAACGAGTATATTTATTTATGGTGATTATAAGTTTAAAGTAGTAGATGCGATAATTACTAACTTCCATTTACCAAAATCTACTTTAATAATGCTTATATCAGCTTTTGGAGGTAAGGAAACTGTATTTAACGCTTATCATGAAGCAATAAGGGAAAAATACAGATTTTATAGCTTTGGAGATTCAATGTTCATATATTAAATTTTTAAGTAAAGGATATTTATGCTGAAAAAATATTTTAAACAGATTTTTATAATGATTTTTTTAATATTCAGTGTTGTTTTAACTGCAGAAGATAATTTTATGGCAGTTGGGAATATAAAAATAGTAAGACCGGAACCTCTTTTAATAAAAAGGGAAGACTTGAATATTACTATAGAAAAAGATGACACTATAAAGGTTGAAAGTATGTATACTTTTTCAAATCTTGGAGAATATAATATAAAATCCACATTTATGTTCTGGCTTGATCAGACTAGGGAAAATGATAATAATAATCCTAATAACAGTAATAAGAACAACAAGGGGAAATATATAAAAAATATAAAATTTTATTCAGATTATAAAAAATCTCAAAATTTGAGGGCTGTAATAAAATTTGATGAAAATATATATGAAAACCAGTCTGTGGGAAATATTCAGAGGGAATGGTTTGCAATTTCTAAAACTATACCATCTAAGGAAGAGGGAAAACTAGGAGTATACTACGACTTACAGAATACGGGATTCAATAAAACAAAGAAATTTGTGTACAGTTTTGACCTTGTAAGTAATTTTTCAGAAAAGAATAAGGTAGAAATACTTTATATAAATGTGTATAACAAATCTGGAAGAAAAATAGACAGTATAGCTTATAAGGATTATGAGTTTAAAAATTTAACAGGAAAGAAATCACAGAAGGAACACTATGAATTACTGGTTACAGATGTGAATTTAGATGAAAAACTTGTAATAAATTTTAAATAGCTGAAAAATAATTTATAAAATTAATTATATAAAAACTAAAAAATAAAAGGATTGAAATGAGAATAACTTCAGGAACGTTAAAAAATAGAAAAATAAAATCAAGGGAAGGGAAGGAAACACGTCCCACCCTTGAACGTATAAAAGAAGCAATCTTCAGTATAATTGGAGATAAAATAACAGAAGCAAGATTTCTTGATTTATATTCAGGAACTGGAAATATGGCTATTGAAGCCTTAAGCAGGGGAGCTGGAAGGGCTGTCATGATAGAGCAGGATAAGGAAGCATTGAGAATTATTATTGACAATGTAAATGATTTGAAATTAGACGGAAAATGCAGAGCATATAAAAATGATGTATTTCGTGCTGTTGAAATATTAGGAAGGAAAAATGAAAAGTTTGACGTTATATTTCTAGATCCGCCATATAAGGAAAATATTACTGAAAAAACGCTTGAGAAAATATCAGAAAGTGAGATTTTGGCTGAGGACGGAATTATAATTTCTGAGCACAGTGTATATGAAAAATCAAAAGATGCAGTTGGAAATCTTGTAAAATATGATGAGAGGGACTACAATAAGAAAATAGTAACTTTTTATAAGTCATCATTGTAGAAGAAGCATCAATGCAGGAACATCAATAAGATTTTAAAATGGAACATATAAATAATAAAGGAAAATGGAGGTTAAAAATGGCTGTAAAAAAACAGACTTATGAGGAAAATATTTCTGAAATTGATAAAATTTTGGAAAAATTTGAAAATGAAGAATTATCCCTTGATGATTCTATTGCTGAATATGAAAAAGCAATAAAGCTTATAAAGGATTCAGAAAAATTGCTGGAAGTAGGGGAAGGAAAAGTATTAAAAGTTCTTGAAAAAAATGGAAAACTTGAAACTGAAGAGGTAGAATAATGTTAAAAGCATATTTAGCTGAGAAAAAGGAACTTGTTGAAAAGAATCTTCAGAAAATACTGGAAAGGTATGAAAAGCCTGAACTGTATTCGGAAGCAATGAAATATGCAGTCATGAATGGTGGGAAAAGATTACGTCCTATACTGATGTATATGATGTGTGATTTGTTTGGGAAAAAATATGAAACCATAGAAGATATTGCCTGTGCACTGGAATTTATTCATTGCTATTCCCTTGTGCATGATGATCTTCCTGCTATGGATAATGACATGTATAGAAGGGGAAAACTTACAACTCATGTAAAATATGGAGAAGCTGAAGGAATTCTGGTGGGGGATGTACTTCTCACAGAGGCATTTAATATAGTTGCCAATTCTTCGGCTGTATCTGATTCAAATAAAGTGAAGATTATAGCAAAGTTGTCAGAATATTCAGGTTTTTATGGTATGGCTGGTGGTCAGTTTGTAGATATGAAATCTGAACATGTAAAGGTTTCGTTTGAAACATTGAAATATATTCATGCACATAAGACAGGGAAGCTGTTAACAGCTGCTATTGAACTTCCGCTTATAGCACTTGATATTGAAGAAGATAAAAAGGAGAAATTAGTACAGTATTCAAAACTTATAGGAATTGCATATCAAATAAAGGATGATATTTTAGATATCGAAGGAGACTTTTCTGAAACAGGAAAAGAATCAAATGATGAAAAAAATGAAAAAACAACTTATCCCAGTCTGTTCGGACTGGAAAAATCAAAGGAAATATTAGAGGATTATATTATTCAGGCAAAAGAAATAATAATTGAAAATTTTGACAGTAACAGAATATTAATGGATTTAACAGATTATTTTGGAAAACGGGGTGGCTGAATGTTTAAAGAAAGAGATGATCATTTTTATATCGAAGAATTTGAAAATTACGGAATAAAAGCTGTTTACAGTAAAAAAAATGCCGGGAACATGTCAGACTACTGTGGAATGGAAGGACAGAAAGAAGGGACACAGACAAAGAATAGAAATAGACTTCTGGAAAATTTGAATCTTAATAGGAGAATTCCTGTAATGTCGTTTCAGACACATACAAATAATGTTAAAGTTATATCTAAAAATACGGAAGAGTATGTATACAGGGAAATAGACGGTTTTGTAACAGACAGGAAGGATATAGCACTATTTACTTTTTATGCAGACTGTCTGCCTATATTCGTGTATGATAAGGAAAATAAGGTAATCGGTGTGTGGCATTCCGGATGGCCGGGAAGTTTTAAGGAAATAATGAAAAATGGTCTTGAAGTAATGAAGGAAGCATTTGGAACAGAACCTGAAAATGTTCTGATGGGCTTGGGAATAGGAATACAGCAGGAAAATTATGAAGTAGGAAACGATTTTTATGAAAATTTTGCTGAAAAATTTGGAAAAGAAAGTGAACTGATAAAAGAATCTTTTAAAATTAATGAAAAAACAGGAAAATACCATTTTGATAATACACTTTTTAACAAAATAATGGCATTAAAATTAGGAATAAAGGAAGAAAATTTAGTAGTTTCACAGGAAAATACGTGGGATGAAAAGTTCTATTCACATAGACGGGAAGGAAAAAAATCAGGAAGGGCAACAGCTATGATCAGTTTTGCTGATTTTTAAAGTCAAAAGCAGAAAAGGAGAGAAGTTATGAAAAAAATAATATTTTTGTTAAGTTTGGCAGTGTGCGGAATTAATTTTTCAGCAACATGTAAATGGATTTCTGATAAGCCTACCTATTATGAAAAGAAAATGATAGAATTGATAGAAAGTAAAAAAATGGCGAATAAAATTTACTGTGATTTGGAAAATGACAGGATGGTTTATCAAACGATAAATAAGGACGGGTATTCTGAAAATTTTGAAATTGGTCTAATTTATAATAAAAAAGAAAAGAAAACAATGACATATGAACTGCTGTTTGACTATATTGATAAATTTGAAAGGGATGTAAAAAAACTTTTACCACTTAACTTAAATGATAGGGATTATGATTTTGCTCCTAGAAATTATAATTATAGAATGTATATATATTTTCCTGATTCAAAAGATACATATATGGTCATGAAGAAAGTAGTTGATTTACAGGAATTGGAATTTTATTCTTTTTATAGTGAAGAATTC
This sequence comes from uncultured Leptotrichia sp., assembly GCA_937925095.1. Classification (GTDB taxonomy): domain Bacteria; phylum Fusobacteriota; class Fusobacteriia; order Fusobacteriales; family Leptotrichiaceae; genus Leptotrichia_A. The sequence continues at coordinate 35,764 of CALEXX010000012.1, read as the reverse complement.
TTTTTAAAGGAAGACAGCTATGAAAATGATATACGAAAGATATTTGAGAAAAATGATACATATCCTACAGAGGATATAATGTATTAGAATCAGTTTATTTAAATATATTTAGTAACAACAAAATTTAATATATAGAAGGAAGTGCTTAGAGATGAAAAAATGGTTATGGGGTATATTTTTACTTTTAACTTTTGCAATATTTGGAAAGGAAGTAAAAATAGTATTTTTAGAAACATCGGACATACATGGAAGGCTTTTCTCTTATGACTATGCAATAGGTGAGCAAAAGGATAATAACGGGTTAACAAGAGTTGCCACTATTCTTAAGCAACAGAGAAAAGAAAATAAAAATGTAATTGTAATAGACAATGGGGATTTACTACAGGATAACAGTGCTGAATTATTTAATGATGAAGCCGTTCATCCTTTAATGAGAACATTGAATGATTTAAAATACGATGTCTTTGTATTGGGAAATCATGAATTCAATTTTGAAAAGGCTTTCCTTGAAAGAAATATAAAAGGATTTAAAGGAACTGTCCTTGCATCAAATGTAATCAAGAAAAGTAACAATAAACCTTTTGTAAAACCATATGTAATTAAAAAAATAGATGGTGTAAGAGTTGCCATTGTTGGATACCTTGTACCTCATATACCTATATGGGAAGCTTCAACTCCTGAGCATTTTGAAGATCTTAAGTTTTTAGGTCCTGAAGAAGCATTATCAGCTACTTTAAAAGAACTTGAAGGGAAATATGATGTTCTTATAGGGTCTTTCCACTTAGGAAGAGAAGATGAAAAAGGTGGAGTTGGAATAATGGAAGCAGCAAAAAAATTTCCTCAGTTTGATATAATTTTTGCTGGACATGAACATGCTGTCTATAATACAGATGTAGATGGAGTTAAAACAATAGAACCTGGAGCCTACGGAGTTTACGTGGCAAAAGGGGTTGTAACTTATAATACAGAAACAAAGAAAAAAACAGTAACAACTGAGAACATTTCTACTAAAGATGTTCCTGAAGATAAGGAAATAGCTGAAAAATATGCTTATGTAGATAAAAAATCAAAAGAATATGCAAATGAAGTTGTTGGAGAAGTTACTGAAACATTTATTGAAAGACCTGACTTTGTAACAGGAGATTCAAAAATAACTTCAATGCCTACAGCTACATTAAAAGAAACACCAATAATACAGCTTATAAATGCAGTACAGAAATATTATGCAAAAGCAGATGTTTCAGCAGCGGCACTGTTTAACTTTAATTCAAACCTTGTAAAAGGGCCTTTTAAAAGAAAAGATGTGGCATTTATCTATAAATTCACAAATACTTTAATAGGTGTAAATATTACAGGAGAAAATCTTCTTAAGTATATGGAATGGTCTTACAGCTTCTATAATCAGCTTCAGCCAGGAGATTTAACAATAAGTTTTAATGAAAACATAAGAGGATACAATTTTGATATGTTTTCCGGAGTTAACTATAAAGTAGATCCTACAAAACCTGCAGGACAAAGAATTATAAATCCTACAATAAATGGAAAACCTATTGATCCTAAGGCAACATATAAATTAGCTGTAAATAACTACAGATTTGGTACATTATCTACTTTGAAGCTGGTAACAGATGCTGATAAGTATTATGATTCTTACGACGAATTACAAGATGGCGGAAGAATGAGAGATTTGATTATAAAATATATTACTGAAGAAAAAGGTGGAAAAGTAACACCTGAGCTTGATAATAACTGGGAAGTAATAAAATATAACTTCAACAATCCTTTATTACCAAAGCTTGCTGAAAAACTGAAAGATGGAAGTATTAAAATACCTACATCTTCTGACGGAAGAACTTTAAATGTAAAATCAATAAAAGAAAGTGAAGTTAAGTAGAATATAAAAAAATATCAAAATAAAAGAGGCTGTCTCAAAATATTAAAAATGTAAATATAATAGAAAAAAACTATATTTCTTCATTTACTAAAATTTTACTCATATAAAACAGTCATTCATTAAGGAAAAGTCAAAAACTTGCCTAAAGGCTCGAACAGATGACTTTTCCTATTTTTATTTCCTGTTTTACATTGTAAAATTTTAAATAATTCAAAAATATAGTTTTTTACGTTATATTTCAATTTTTTTGAGATAACCTTTTTTTAAAATATTATCCACCTAAATAAGCTTTCTTAATTTCAGGGTTGGAAAGAAGTTCTTTTCCTGTTCCTTCAAGAATTATTTTTCCTGTTTCAAGGACATATCCTCTATCTGCTATTGATAAAGCCATATTTGCATTCTGTTCAACAAGAAGGACAGTTACATTTTCTTCTTTATTAATTCTTTCGATAATATTGAAAATTTCCTGAACAAGCAATGGAGCAAGTCCCATTGAAGGTTCATCAAGTAGAAGCAGGGAAGGGCTTGACATTAAAGCTCTTGCCATTGCAAGCATCTGCTGTTCTCCTCCACTCATTGTTCCAGCAAGCTGCTTTTTACGTTCAGCAAGTCTTGGAAACAGTGTAAACATATGATTAATATCTTCTTTTATCTGTTCAGTGTCATTTCTTGTGTAGGCACCCATTTCCAGATTTTCAAGGACAGTCAGTTCAGTAAAAATTCTACGTCCTTCAGGAACGTGAGCCATTCCAAGGCTGACAAGTTTGTGTGCTTCAATATTGGTTACATTTTCTCCATTTAGAGAAATTTCCCCTGATTTTATAGGTACAAGACCGGAAATAGCATGTAATGTAGATGTTTTTCCGGCACCATTTGCACCGATAAGGGAAACGATTTCCCCTTTTTTTATATTAAATGAAATGTTTTTTATAGCGTGAATTCCACCATAGTAAACATTTAAATCATTTACATCTAGAATATCCACAAAATTCTCCTTTTTTATTTAAATTTTTATTCTCCAAGGTAAGCAGCTATAACTTCCTTGTTATTCTGAATTTCCTCAGGAAGTCCTGAAGCGATAACCTTTCCAAAATTCAGTACATATAGTCTTTCACATATTCCCATAACCAGATCCATATCGTGTTCGATTAAAAGAATTGCTATATTAAATTTATTTCTTATAAAGCTTATTGTATTCATAAGTTCTCTTGTCTCATTTGGGTTCATTCCTGCTGCAGGTTCATCAAGTAGAAGCAGCTTTGGATTTGTAGCAAGAGCTCTTGCTATTTCAAGTTTTCTCTGCTGTCCATAAGACAAGTTTCCTGATATAACATTAGCCATTTCAGCCATATCGAAAATATCCAGTAAATCTAATGCTTTATCGGTAATTTCCTTTTCTTCCTTCCAGAATCTTGGAAGTCTGAAAATTGCTTCAAAAGTATTGTATTTCATACTGTTATTTAATGCCATTTTTACATTATCAAGTACAGATAAATTTTTAAATAGTCTTATATTCTGAAATGTTCTGGCAACTCCTAAAGCCACTATTTGAGGAGTATTTTTTTTATTTATACTAATATCATTTAAGGAAATATCTCCATCTGTAGGTTTATAAACCCCTGTCAATAAATTAAAGATTGTTGTTTTTCCGGCACCGTTTGGTCCAATAAGACCAACAAGTTCACCATCTTTAATTTCCATATTTACCTCATCAACGGCTCTAAGTCCGCCAAAAGATATTCCTAAATTTGTCGTTTTTAATAATGACATATCAATCTCCTATTTTCCTTCATTTATATTTTACTTTAGCTTTTTTTGCTTTCAGGCTTGTTGTTTTTGTAATTCCGTATCCGGTTCAGCCGACGCTTAGTTCCTGCAAAAGTAAATTCCTTTGTACCAAAAATTCCTGTAGGTCTGAAAATCATCAGGGCAATCAGAATAATTGCATAAACCAAGTATCTGAACTGAGAAACATCTCTTAAAACTTCATTTAATGAAGTTAGAAGTATAGCTGAAAGTATTGCTCCTGTAATACTTCCAAGTCCTCCAAGGACAACCATAACTAAAATTTCTATTGAGAACAGGAATCCAAATTTATCAGGTTTTAAAATACCAACATTATGTGCAAATAATGAACCTCCAACTCCAGCGAAAAATGCTGAAAAAGCAAATCCATAAAGTTTTATTCTATTTAATCTCATTCCGATATTTTCTGCCGCAATTTCATTTTCCCTAATTGAAAGTATTTCTTTTCCTTTTCTTGAAGTCATTGCCATTGCAATTATAATAATTGAGATAACTACTATGAAATAAGAATTTGAGAAATCTATAATTCTAGGAATATTATTCAATCCAGTAGCTCCACCTAAGAAATCAAGGTTCTGTACGATATATTTTATAATTTCTCCAAATGCCAGAGTTATAATTGCAAGATAGTCACCTCTTAATCTAAGTGTACTTGCACCAACTAAGAATCCAAATAAAGCTGCAACTGCTCCACCAAATAAAGATACAAGGACTAACTGTACTACTGGCGGAAGATTATAGTTTACTAATATTTTTGAAATATACGCTGCTGAATATCCTCCAATTGCGATAAATCCAGCCTGTCCCAGATTTAGCTGTCCCATAAGTCCAACAGTTATGTTAAGACTCACTGCGAATAATATATAAATAAGTATGTTTACATAAATTCCACTTGTGTAGCTGAAAAGATCGGTAGGATCAAATGTCAGGCTTAATACAATATATAAAGCTATTATTGACACAAAAGTAAGTATGTAATTTTTTAATTTAAATTTATTAAAATAATTTAGGTTTTGCCATTTATATTCAGCAGTTTCTGTTTTTATAGTCTGATTACTGCCATTAGCGTTATTTTCCATATTTCCTCTCTTCCCTCCTTACACTTTTTCTTTAACATTTTTTCCAAATAATCCATTTGGTCTGAAAATTAATATTAAGATTAATACACCGAAAACAATAGGATTTGCCCATGTTGTAAGTGCTGATCCTTTTACATATGCTTCAAGTAGACCTAACACGTATCCACCAACCATTGCTCCAGGGATACTTCCTATTCCACCAAATACTGCGGCTATAAATGCCTTAAGTCCTGGAAGCATTCCCATATAAGGTTCAATCTGAGGATAAACGATAGCGTATAAAGCTCCTCCTAAAGCTCCAAGTCCTGAACCTATTGCAAAAGTTATGGCGATTGTTTTGTTTACATTTATACCCATAAGCTGAGCGGCACCTGGATCCTGAGATACAGCTCTTGTAGCTTTTCCAAGTTTTGTATTTTTAATAAATAGGTTCAATGCAATCATGCATATTGAGGTAACAACTATTACAAATAATGTAAGCATGCTTATGCTTAAAAATCCTAAATTGATTTTACTGTTATTTGATAGAAAAGAAGGTATATATTTCTGATCAATAACTCTTGGATTAGCACCAAATATTATAAGTGCCAGACTTTCCAGAAGAAAACTCATTCCAATAGCAGTTATCAATGCAGAAATTTTAGGGGCTTTTCTAATAGGCCTGTAAGCCAGAAAATCAATTACTACTCCCAAAAATGCACATAAAATCATTGATAAAACAATAGCAACGATTAGAGGCACTCCATGTGATACAGCTATAAGTGTGGCATAAGCTCCAACCATCAGTATATCACCGTGGGCAAAATTTATAAGTTTAACGATACCGTAGACCATTGTATATCCCAATGCTATAAGTGCATAGATACTACCAGTCTGAAGTCCGTTAATCGTTTGTTCTATAAAACTCTTTAACATATTTAAAACTCCTCATATCACTTTATATTATATATGTTTAAATTCTAATTTATTTTTAAAAAGATAAAAAAGTTCAAAAGCTGCTAGAAGAATATTTCCCCTAACAGCTGTAATTTGAAATGATTTATTTTCTAGAATTTTTCTTTTAATGTAAGTTTTCCATCTTTTACTTCAATGAAAGTTACTTTCTTTTCAGGGTTTCTATTTTCATCAAATTTCAATGAACCTGTAACAAGATTATCTCCACTGAAATTTTTAATAGCATCTCTTATAGCTTCTTTTGAAGATAAATCAGAAACACCTTTCAGTGCTGTTTCTAAAATAGTTCCTGTATCATATCCTAAAGCTGCAAAAATTATAGGATCTATTTTGTATTCTTTTTTATAAGCGGCTATGAATTTCTGAACAGTTTCAGAAGGATCATCCGGAGCAAACTGACTGGCAAAAAGAGCACCATTTGCAACTTGTCCGAAGTCCTGCTGGATTCCGTCCCATCCATCTCCACCTAAGAATTGAGCATTTATTCCTAATTCTTTAGCCTGTGTTAAAATTAATCCAATAGTGTTGTAATAATCAGGTACAAAAATTACTTCAGGATTAGAACCTTTTATTTTAGTAAGAAGAGCTCTAAAGTCTTTATCATCAGCAGTATATTGTTCTTCCTTAACTTGAATTCCTTCTTTAGTAGCCTGTTCTTTGAAGGCATTTGCCAATCCAACAGAATAGTCACTAGCTGTATTAGTTAAAATTGTAACGTTTTTAAAGTTTTTAGATTTTGCATATTTTGCAGCAACAACTCCTTGGTAAGGATCTGTAAATGTTGTTCTGAATACGAAATCCTTATCCTTTGTAACATCAAATGCAGTACTAGTTGAAGTAATCATAGGTATTTTAGCTTGTTGAGCTAATGGTGCAATTGCAAGAGATGGTCCTGATGTAACTTCTCCTACGAAAATATCAATTTTATCCTGAGATACCATCTTTTTAAAAGCGTTAATTGCTTCCTGTACATCCCCTTTACTGTCTGCTTCTACAACCTCAATCTTTTTACCGTTAATTCCTCCGGCTTCGTTTATTTCCTTAACTTTAAGTTTGAATCCGTTGATGGAACTTGTCCCATATTGAGCAAGATTTCCAGTTAATGGTCCAATAACCCCAACCTTTATAACGTCCTTGTCTTTAGTACTTTTTCCGCCACCACAACTGACAACAAACATAGCCAGCATTGCGACACATAATAGAATTTTTTTCATCTTTTCATCCTTTCCTTTATTAAATAAAAATTTTATAATGAGATTTTATAATTCTGAGTAAAATGATAGAAATTAAACATATTTTCATTTACAAGAATTATCGTGATACCAATTATAGCATATTTAAAAATTAAAATAAAATATGTATTATAAATAATAGGATAAATGTGGTATATATTTGAAATGGAATAGAAATATATGTTTGAAATATAAATAGAATAAATATAGGAGGTTTTTACATTTTCATCTTAAACTGTATTTATATGTAAAAAAGGAATGCCACAAAGACATTCCTTCAAAAAATTATAAACTATTAGAATTAATTAGCTGTTAAAATTTTGACTCAAAATTTAAAATATATTTCTAATATTATTTACCTAAGTTGAAATTATAACCTACACCAAGAGCAACTCTTCTGTAGTCTGCTTTATAATCTGTTGTTCCTACTTCGTATTTACCTTTGTTTTCTTTGTACATTACATCAACATTAAAGTTGTCGCTTATATTAAGTCCTGCTCCTACACCATAGTATACTCCGTCCTTTGCTTTGTCAGTATTGATTGAGTATCCAAGATCTCCTTTTACATAGGGTTTTACAGGAGCTGATGTATCAAAAGTATATTTTGCAGTTGCATAAACTGGTACAGAATCATACATATCTGCTTTATACTCTTTTAAATCTTTATGTGCCTGATATGCTACTCCTCCACCAAGTTCTAATCCTGGAGTAACTTCATATCTGTATTCAGCTCCAGCTTCCATTGCATTTGCCTTACCTTTAGCAGAAGAATTTTCGAAATAATACTTTCCTCCTAAATCATAAGCTCCTTTTACTTCTACCTTACTGTTAGAGAATGAAGCTGCTCCTAATACTAAAAATATTCCTAATAATGTTTTTTTCATAATAACTCACCTATCCTTTTAAGTGTAACTTCCTTTTTTAGATTTATTTGAAATATGAAATAACCTCCACTTCAAATATAACTAGATTCTATACTAAATGACTTATAAGTCATTTGGAATTATGTTTACGTTTACTTTGTTAAACTTAAGAAAAATGAGAAAAAGTTTAGTATTGACTTTGTTGAAAATATTTAAGATAATATACATAAAATAGATAGTAAATATTAGATAGGAAGGAGGATATATGGGAACATCCCAAAATAGAAAAAATGTTTTAATGGAGATGAGCCATATATAAAAAGAAATGTATAAAGTTGTAGTAAGTGATCTTGATGGTACGCTACTTAACTCAGATCAGGAAGTATCTGAATTATCAAAAAAAGTTATAAGGGAATTACGTGATAGAGGAATAAAATTTTATATTGCTACAGGAAGGGCATATCCTGATGCAAAAAGAATTATGGAGTCGATAGGTATAAAAATACCTCTTATTTCAGCAAATGGAGGAGTTATAAACGATGTTGACGGAAATGAAATATATAGGGATGATTTAGACGAAGAGTCAAAAAATATAGTTCTTGATATAGATTATATGGCAGTATCAGATTTAATACATATAAATGTATACAGTGACAACAGATGGTTTCTGACAACAGAAGAAAGAAAGGTCAATCCATTTAAGGAAGAGCCTCACTTCACATCTGAAATAAAAACCATTGAAGAACTGAGAAAGAGAAGTATAACAAAAATTTATTATATAGGCCCAAGAAAAGAACTTCTGAAGCTTGAAAAAATTATACTTGAAAAAACAGAAGGAAAGGTAAATGTTGCATTTACACATCCTGAGTGCCTTGAAATATTCGATATGAATGTAAATAAGGCAATAGCCGTAAAAAAACTTTGCGATATGGAAGGATTTACTTTAGATGATGTCATTGCATTTGGAGACGGATTTAATGATTATGAAATGCTAAAAGAAGCTAAAAAAGGATGTATTATGAAAAATGCCCACTATACTTTAAAGGAAGCCTTGCCGGATTTGGAAATTGTAACAAGTAATTCGAGAAACGGTGTAGCTAAAAAGCTTATGGAAGTATATGGTATAGAAGTTGATGAAAAATAACGGGTTATTCAGAATAACAAAAGTTTAAACTGTAAATATATAAATAAAATATGTAACAAAGATTACAGCTTTTTTTTCTGAAATGCTGTATAATAATCTAAAATTTTAAATAATAATAGCAGGAGATGATAGAGATGTTTGGTACAGTAAAAAATGAAGGTGGAATGCTTTTCAGCGGAAATAATTTTAAAGTTGTAAAAAAGGTATTGAAATCAGGTGAAGTTATTCCTTCACATAATCATGAAAATGAAGAAATTATATTTTCAGTTTTAAAAGGAAAAATGGAAATGTATCTTAATGATACTGAAAAACATGTTCTTGTACCAGGAGACGTACTGAATTTTGATGGAGTGAATTTTATAAAAGGTACAGCCCTTGAAGATTCAGAAGTTAATGTTACTCTTGTAAAAAAATAGAAGCTTGAATAGTTTAAATTGAAAAAAGATTAGATGACGAAAGTTATGTAGTCTTTTTTTGTGAGAAATTATAGTACTTTCAAATGAAATTAAGTGCATAAAACGTTAAAAAAGGAAAAAATCATTTTTTTCTAAAAAAAAAATGATTTTTATGATATAATTAAAAAACAAATAAAAATTGAAGGACAATAGAATTTGAAATAAAATCCGGAGGTTGATTTAATGGAGATAAAACATATTGAGAATAAAGGCTTTTTCATTAGTGATGAAAAAGGAGAAGTAATTGCTGAGCTGACTTATAAAAAGGAAGGAAATAAACTGTATTTCGACCATACATATGTTTCAAGATTAATGAGAGGTCAGGGAATTGCTGAAAAGCTTCTTGATGCAGGTGTGGAATATGCTGAAAAGAATGGTTATAAAATAGTACCGGTATGCAGCTATGTAGTAAAAAAATTTGAAAATGGAAAATATGACTTCATAAAGGCTAAATAATTATGAGTTTATTTGTTCTAAAAATTATAGGTATCCTGTCAATGTTTATTGATCACTATCATTACATAATAGGTGGACCTGAAATTTTAAATATTATAGGAAGAATGGCATTTCCAATATTTTCCTTTTCGCTTGGAGAAGGATATTTCCATACGGGAAATTTTAAAAAATATTTTGGAAGATTATTTTTTTTTGCCATTATTTCCCAAATTCCTGCATATATTTTTAAACTTGATTATCCACTGAATATATTTTTTACCTTGTTATTAGGGCTTGTAATAATGAAGATATTTTATTCAAGAAAGCTTCCTTTTTTAATAAAGGTTATTTTAATCGGTGGACTTGTTTATGTAGCAAAAAAATATGATTTTGATTATGGAGTTTATGGGATATTGACAATAGCCCTGTTTGGTATTTTAAGGAGAAAAAAATTTCTTATATTCTGTGCATTTCTGGCATTGAATATGCTTCTTGTACTGTATCCTGGTATTTTTGACTTGGCAAAGGTTCAGATATATTCTATGTTTTCATTAATACCTATATTTTCATATAATGGAAAAAAAGGGAAAAATATGAAGTATTTTTTTTATGTTTTTTATCCTGCCCACTTTTTAGTTCTGGAAGGGATGAAATATATAATTGATAAGTTTTAACAGGATTAATTTTTAAAGAAAAATTTTAGGAGAGAAAATGACGAAAAAGGAAAGGTTTAATAAAATATTTTCAATACTTGAAAATAAATTTGGTAAACCAAAGTGTGCCCTGGATTATGAAACTCCATATCAGCTGATGGTTGCTGTCATATTGTCGGCACAGTGTACAGATGAAAGAGTAAATATAGTGACAAAGGAACTGTTTAAAGTAGTTAGGGAACCACAGGATATACGTAATATGGATATAAAAGTACTGGAAAGATATATAAAATCAACAGGATTTTATAAAAATAAGGCTAAAAATATAAAATTAAATGCAGAAGCAATGCTGGAAAAATATAATGATGTTATTCCTGATAAAATGGAAGAACTTGTGGAGCTTGCAGGAGTTGGACGGAAAACAGCAAATGTAGTTTTAGGGGAAATATGGGATATAAGGGAAGGAATTGTAGTGGATACTCATGTGAAAAGGCTTTCCAACCATATTGGGTTTGTGAAAAGTGAAAATCCTGAAATTATAGAAAGGGAACTGATGAAATTTGTTCCTAAAAAAAGCTGGTTTGAATATTCACATTATCTGATTTTACAGGGAAGGGATAAATGTAAGGCAAGAAGGCCTCAATGTGAAGTATGTGAAATAAAGGAATACTGCAAATATTATGAAAATTTATTAAAGGAAGCCAAAAAGAAGGAAAAAGAAAAAGTAAAGGCTAAAAAAACTAAGAAAGTTAAAAAATAAGTGTAGTAAATAGAAGATTATGAAGAAAAAGAAAAAATGAGGAATGGTGAAAATGATAAACAGGACAAAAAGCATAATGGTATTTATAATTTTTATAACAGTTTTAACTTTTGGAACAGGAGTTAAAAACCGGAATTCACAAAATGAAACAGCACCTGTAAATCCGGTAATTATAAAATCAAAAAACAAGAGCGGAAAATACGAAGATGCTGAAGAAAATGCAGATAAAAAAAAGAAACACTCTTTAAAAAATAAGAAAAATATTGAAAAAGAACTGAAAAATAATAAAGGTCAGTCAACAGAAACAGATGAAACAAATCTCAGTAATGGGAATGAAAATCCGCAAAATGTGGATGCAAATAATCTAAATAATGCAAAAAATGTAAAAAATGGGGAAAATGAAGTAACTCCAAATGAAAAATTAGATAATAAAGATCAGAATAAAAAAAAGAAAAAAGATAAAACAGATAAAGAAAAAAAAGTAATAGAAGCTGAAGATAAGGAAATTGAAGGGATTTCAAAATATGGTGGTCCGGTACATAAATTTATAGCAACAAGAGAAGGAAAAGTACTGAAAGCCGAGGGAGAAAAAGAAAAGCATCCTACAGCTTCATTGGCAAAGGTGATGAATATAATTGTTGCACTTGACGAGATAGATAAAGGAAATGCAAGTTTAGATGATGAAGTATGCTTTACACCTGATACTGCATATCTTAAAGGAAGCTGGTTAAATGTAAGGCACGGAGACTGTTTTACATTGGAAACTCTTCTGAAAGCAGAAATAATATATTCGGCAAACAATGCCGCCTATCTTGTGGCAAAACATATAGGTAAGGGAAATATAGAAAATTTTGTAGCTCTTATGAATGAAAAAGCTAAGGAATTAGGAATGACAGATACTGTATTTTATACTCCTGCAGGATTACCTACTTCCATGACAGGTAAGCCTATGGATATTTCCACAGCCTACGATCTGTATCTTATGGGAAGAAAAGCTTCTGAAGATGACAGAATAAAAGAATGGTCCAGTCAGCTTCAGCTTGAGCTATCTAATCCAAATGGAGATCAGGTAATTTACAAAAATAGGAATGCCCTGTTATACAGATATGGGATATATGGACTGAAGACGGGATTCCATGCAGATGCAGGATATAATCTGATACTTACGAGTAGACTTGGAAATCTTGAAATTGTATCAGTTACACTGGGGAATAGAACAGATATAGAGAGAAATGATGACCAGAAGGTTGAATTTGCCAGAATAGAAGACAGACTTCAGGTGGTTTATACAGTAGGTAAGGAAATGGGTAAATTTAAAGTGGAAAATGGTAAAAAGAGGGAATTGAAGGGTGTTATTTCAGATAATGTCTATCAGATAGATAATTCAAACTACACTTTCAGAATAAATGATTTGAATGTAGATGCCGACCAAAAAGGAATAGAAAAGGGAGAAAAAATAGCAATGCTGGAAGTGCTTGATGATGGAAATATCGTTTCGAAAATAGAGATAGTTGCTGGAGAAGATACGGAATCTCTTTCATGGTTTGGAAAAATTCTGAGAATGATAAGTTTCGGCCTTGTTTAAATTAAAAGGGAAGATTATAGAAGAAATAACTGGAAATAATATAGAATAAAAAATAGAGTTATAAAGATGATAGATATTAAACTTCACTTTATAGCTCTATTTTATTTTATCCTAAACTTATTATTTCTTTTCTGGAATAACTGCCCACGTTCTTACAGGTAGTCCATTTGCAGAAATAATTCTAGGGGCAGCGACAAATATAACAGCTCCTACTGGAGGAAGTTTGTCAAGGTTTGCCATTGCTTCCACCTGGAATTTATCTTTTTGAAGAATGTATCTTTCACCTACAAGATCTCCATTTTTTGCACAAGTTACAGCTGCATCTGTATCAAGAGTTTCGTGTCCCACTCCTGCAACATTTCTTTTATCAAACAGGAATTCAAGCGTAGGAATAGGCCATCCTGGTGTGTGGGCATTTCCTTCGTTATCAGCATTTGTAAGTGCTTTCATATCAGGCCATCTCTTACTCCAGTCAGATCTGAAAACAACAAATGAGTTTTCAGGTATAGTACCGTGTTCTTTTTCAAATTCCTGAATATCATCTATAGTTATTTCATAGTCGTTATTTTCCTGAACTTTTTTACTTAAATCAATGACAACTAGAGGTAAAACAGTATCTTCCACTTTGAAATCTCCTGCCAGACGTGCATTTTGCACAAAGTGGCCAGGATAATCTATATGTGTACCAAACTGTCCTGGGAATTTGTGAGTCTGTATGTTAAGATTCATTTCAGGGAAATCAATAATTGTCTTATTAAGTTCCAGAACTCCGTCAGGCATTCCTCCCCAGTAAGGACTGTCATTTGTAAGTTCATGAGTCAAATCAATCCATTTATTTTCTTTCAGAGTTTCCAGTATTTTCCATAAATTGTGTTCCACATTTACCACATCCTTTTTTTAATGTTATGGTTCTATAATATATCATTTGCAGGTAAAATAAAAATATAAATTATATATAGCAGATGTATATGGTATAGATATTTAAATTACAGATAAAATATCTGTTTCAATATAACCGGATAAATGATATAATTGTGTATAAAATTTACCTTTAAGGAGATGAGTTTATGAAAATACTTGGAGTAATTCCTGCAAGATATGCATCAACAAGGTTTGAAGGAAAACCTTTAAAAGATATAAATGGACATCCTATGATTGAATGGGTATATAAAAGGGCTGAAAATGCAGCTGTTGATAAACTTGTTGTGGCAACTGACGATCAGAGAATATATGATGCTGTGAAAAATTTTGGTGGAAATGTTGTTATGACGTCTAAAGAACATGAAAATGGAACTTCAAGAATAATAGAAGTAATAAATAACCCGGAATACAGAGATTTTGATTTTGTTATAAACATACAGGGGGATGAACCTCTTATAGATATAAAGTCTATTAATCTTCTGGCAAATAACTACAGGGAAGAAAAGTCTGAAATTGTGACTCTGAAGAAGGCATTCAGGAAGGATGAAGATGTGAGCAATCCTAATACAGTGAAAGTAATAACTGATTTCAACTGTAATGCCATTTATTTCAGCAGATCGGTAATTCCTTATGAAAGAAATTCAATTGAAGATTATAAGTATTACAAACATATTGGAATATATGGATACACTTCAACTTTCTTAAATGAACTTAAAAATCTTAAGGAAGGGGTACTGGAAAAGATAGAGTCGCTGGAACAGCTTAGATTTATAGAAAACGGCTATAAAATAAAAGTGCTTGAAACAGATTCAGAAGTAATAGGAGTGGATACGGAAGAAGATTTGGCGGAAGTCATAGAGTATGTTAAGGAAAAAGGGATAACGCTATAAAAATATAAGTTATGAAAGGAAAAAATTATGGAAAATGGAGTAATGATTCAATATTTTGAATGGAATCTTCCTGATGACGGGAAACATTGGGAAAGACTGAAAAATGATGCGAAACATTTAAGTGAAATAGGTGTTTCTGCAGTGTGGATTCCGCCTGCATATAAAGGTACTTCTTCAATGGATGTTGGTTATGGCGCTTATGATTTATGGGATTTAGGAGAATTTGACCAGAAGGGTACAGTAAGGACAAAATATGGGACAAAACAGGAATTGATAGAGGCAATCGAAGAACTTCATAAATATGATATAGATGTTTATCTTGATGTGGTGCTTAATCACAAGGCTGGAGCAGATGAAACAGAGAGATTTCTAGCTATAGAGGTGGCTTCCGGAAACAGAAATGAAGAAGTCAGTGAACCTTATGAAATTGAAGGATGGACAAAATTTACATTTCCTGGAAGAAAAGATAAATATTCAGCTTTTAAATGGAACTACAATCTTTTCACGGGAGTAGATTTTAATAATGAAAATAAGAAAACGGCTATTTACAAAATAGTGGGAGAAAATAAAAACTGGTCTGAAGAAGTGGATTCTGAAATGGGAAACTATGACTATCTGATGAATGCAGATGTGAATTATGCCCATCCTGAAGTCAGAAAGGAAGTAATAAGCTGGGGAAAATGGGTAGTGAATGAACTGAAGCTGGATGGATTCAGAATGGATGCAGTAAAACACATAAGTGAAGGATTTATAAAGGAATTTCTTGATGAAGTCAGGGGTGCCTATGGAGAAGAATTTTATTCTGTGGGAGAATACTGGAAGGATGACCTTGGGACATTGAAGGAATATCTGGATAGTCTGGAGTATGCAACAGATTTATTTGATGTAGGTCTTCACTTTAATTTCCATGAAGCATCAGTAAGAGGAAAAGATTTTGATTTGAGAACAATTTTTGATAATACTATACTGATGTCAGATTCAATGCAGTCAGTTTCTTTTGTGGATAATCACGATTCACAAAAGGGAAGTGCACTTGAATCCCAGATAGAAAGCTGGTTCAAGCCACATGCCTACGCAATAATACTTCTTGCTGAAAAAGGTTATCCTTGCCTGTTTTATGGTGATTATTACGGTGTCGGTGGCCAGGAAAGTGAACATAGATGGATAATAGATCAGCTGCTTCATGTAAGAAAACATTATGCCTATGGTGGAGAAATTGACTATTTTGATGATCCTAATCTTGTAGGAATTTACAGAATGGGAAGGGAAAATGACCTAAATACAGGATGTGTAGCTATTCTGTCAAATAATGAAGATGGGGAAAAATTGATAGAAGTAGGACAAAATCGCACAGGTCAGGTATGGAAAGAAGTTACAGGAAGCGGATTTGACAATGTTGTGATAGATGATAGCGGATTTGCGGCATTTAAAGTTAAGGCAGGAAAAATTTCTGTCTGGGTTCCTGAAGAAAAATAATAGAAAAAATAATTACAGAAAGTAAGTGAGAATATGAAAAGACAGACAAACAGAAGAGAAGAAATATTGGAAAATATTCAAAAAATAGTAGTAAAGGTAGGAACATCAACTCTTACAAAGGAAGATGGAAACCTGAATATAGAAAAAATAAAGAAAATAGTTGCAGAACTGAGCAATTTATCTAATAAAGGTTACGATGTGGTACTGGTAACATCAGGAGCAGTAGGAGCCGGAATGGGAAAGTTGGGATTAACGGAACGTCCAAAAACATTGTCAGAAAAACAGGCACTGGCATCAGTGGGACAGGTGGCATTAACTCATTTGTACCAGTTACTTTTCCAGGAATATGGGAAAATAATAGGTCAGCTTCTACTTACAAGAGGAGATTTTTCAGACAGGAGAAGATATCTTAATGCGAGAAATGTGTGCAATACCCTTCTGAAAAATAAAATAATACCCGTAATAAATGAAAATGACGCAATAGTTTCAAATGAGCTGAAGGTGGGAGATAATGACACCCTTTCAGCATTAGTTTCAGGACTTATAGATGCAGACCTTCTGATTATACTTTCTGATGTAAAGGGACTCTATAATAAAAATCCTCAGAAATATGAAGATGCCAATTTGATAGAAATTGTTGGGAAAATAGATGATGATATTAAAAAAACCGCAGGTGGAGAAGGGTCGAAATTTGGTACAGGTGGAATGATTACTAAAATAATTGCTGCGGAAATGGCAACTAAAATAGGTACAAATATGGTAATTGCAAGCGGAGAGGATCCAAAGAATATTACAAGGATAGTGGAAAAGGAAAATGTCGGAACATTGTTTACAAAGAAACATAAGAAAATAAGCTCCAAAAAATACTGGCTTGCATACGGAACAAATAAAAAGGGAGTAGTGACAATAGATGAAGGTGCTGAAAAGGCATTATTTAAAGGGAAAAGTCTTCTTCCGGTGGGAATAAAATCATTTGAAGGTAATTTTGAAAAGGGAACGATAGTAAAAATTATGAATATAAAAAATGAAAATATAGCAACCGGTATCTCAAACTACTCTTCAGATGAAATAGAACTTATAATGGGGCATAAAAGTGAAGACATAGAGAAAATACTAGGTCATAAGTATGATGATGTTGTAGTGCATATAGATAATATGGTGATTACAAAAGGATAATGTATGTGACAGTAGATTTTTTGGTAAATGGAAACTATATGGTAAAGAATGAAAGGGAAAAAATGATTAACGGACATATTGAAGAAATGGGGAAGAAGGCAAAGAAAGCGTCAAAAAAACTTCTTACCCTGGATACGAGAATAAAAAATAAAGCTCTTATAATGATTGCAGAAGAGCTGATTAATAAAAAGGAAGAAATAAAGGAAGCAAACAGGTTAGATATTGAAAATGGTAAGAAGGAGGGACTTTCTTTTGCACTCCTGGATAGACTGGAACTTACAGATAAAAGAATAGAAGCTATGTCACAGGGATTAATGGAAATAGCCGCCTTTACAGATCCAATTGGGGAAATACTTTCAGGCTGGAGACATAAGAATGGAATGACAATTGAGAAAAAAAGGGTTCCGTTAGGTGTACTTGGAATCATATATGAATCAAGACCAAATGTAACTGTAGATTCAGCAGGACTTGCAATAAAATCATCCAATGCGGTAATTTTAAGAGGATCGGCAAATGCAATAAACTCAAATATCTACTTAAGCAGGCTTTTTAACGAAACAGGAGTTAAGGCGGGACTGCCTGAAAACTCAGTTCAGCTTATAGAAAATACTGACAGGGCACTTGTAAATAAAATGGTAAAAATGAATAAATATATAGATGTCCTCATACCTAGAGGAGGAAAAGGACTGAAAAAGTTTATTATTGAAAATGCTACAATTCCTGTAATTGAAACAGGTGCAGGAGTGTGCCATGTGTTTGTGGATGAAAGTGCAAAAATTGATAATGTACTTCCAATTATAAAAAATGCAAAAACACAAAGACCAAGTACATGTAATTCAATAGAAACTGTACTGGTTCATAAAAATATTGCTGAAAAGATACTGCCTGAAGTGACAGAAATGCTTGTAAAAAGTGGTGTAGAACTTAGATATAGCAGGGAAGCCCTTGATATTGTAAATAGAAGTGATGTAAAGCCTGCAACTGAAGAAGATTTTGGTGCAGAATATCTTGATATGATAATGTCACTGAAACTTGTGGAAAATGTAGATGAAGCAATAGAATATATAAATGAACATAGTACACAGCATTCAGATTCAATAATAACAGAATCAATAGATAATGCTGAAAAATTTCTGAATGAAGTGGATTCGGCTGCAGTTTACCTGAATGCATCGACAAGATTTTCAGATGGTGGAGAATTTGGATATGGAGGGGAAATTGGAATTTCCACTCAGAAACTTCACGCAAGAGGGCCTATGGGAGTAAGGGAACTTACAACTACAAAGTATATTATCAGAGGACATGGGCAGATTAGGGAGTAAGATAAAATAACAGATAAATTAATATGAAGGTGAAAAATGAAAATAGGATTTATAGGTACTGGGAATATGGGAAGTGCCATGATAAAAGGAATTGTTACATCAGAAGCTGTTTCAGAAAGTGATATAAATGTATTTGATGTAAATATGGAAAAATCCATGGAACTTTCTGAAAAATATAACGTAAAATCTTTACAGAATGAAATTGAAATAGTTGATAACAGCGATATTGTAGTTTTATCTGTAAAACCAAATATTTACAGTTCTGTTCTGGAAAAAATAAAGGATAGAATAGGTGCAAATAAGATAATACTTGCAATTGCTGCAGGGGTCAGCATTGAGAAAATTGAAAATATTGTAGGGAAGGATAAAAAGATAGTAAGGACAATGCCAAATACACCTGCACAGGTACTGGAAGGAATGACGGCAGTTGTTTTTAATGAAAATATAAGTGAAGAAGAAAAGAAGGATATTTTTAAGATTCTTAACAGTTTTGGAAAAAGTATTGAAATAGAGGAAAAGCTTATACATACCTTTACAGGAATAGCAGGCTCTCTTCCCGCCTATGTTTACATGTTTATGGAAGCACTTGCAGATGGAGGAGTGCTGGAGGGAATGCCAAGAGATAAGGCATATGAAATAATAGCCCAGACAGTAAAAGGATCTGCAGAAATGCTTCTAAAAACAGGAAAACATCCAGGAGTGCTGAAGGATGAAGTAACTTCTCCTGACGGAACAACTATCGAGGCAGTTAATACATTAGAAAATGGGAATTTTAGAGGAACTGTAATTAATGCAGTAAGGGCATGTGTTGAAAAATCAAAGAAAATGAGTAATTAAAAGATATTATAATTTTTAATGAAACAGTAAAAAAACAGTGTACTAATCTGCTGACCATTAAAATTTAAGTTGTAAAAATAGCAATCTGTAAAAAAATTAAAATGTATTGCACTTCCAATCTTGTGTTCAAGATTTTGGAGGCAGTACATTTTACTATTTTATTTTTTTTTCAATTAAAAGGAAGCTTTCTACTATTCTATTCTGTTTTATATTTCAGTGATTCAAGAAGCTTTCCATTTTTATAAGATTCAAATTGAGAATCTTCCTCATTTACTCTGTATTCAAATTTATCTTTAGTAGTTTCAAAAAATAAAGAGTTTTCATTTTTGTATGCTGTAAAAACAATCTGTTCTTTTTCATTTTTGACTATAAGTTTCTTATTTTCAAGAGTAAAAGTATAATCAATTTTATCAAAATTATTATTTAAAGACCATATAAATTTACTGTCACTAACCTGTTTTACATAGAAAGCCATATTCAAGGGAATAGTTATAATAAAACCTCTATCAGTGACATAATTAGTTATTTTATAAGTATTAGGACTGATTAATTTTGTATCAGCTGATACCACTCCTAAAAAATCTTTTATTTCAGATCTGTCATTTTTTACCATATCCTTATAATTAGCATAAAAATCAGATTTGTTATAACGATAGACTTTACTTTCATTTTTTATTTTTCCCTTTTTATTAGTTGTATAAGTTTTAAAGTCTTTTTTTAAAACATCAGAAAAAAATTCATAATAATTTAGTCCAGCTAATCTTGTTGGTGAAAAAAATAGATAATTTCCAACATTTAATTCAGCAGGATAATATTCTTTTCCTTTAGACTCATTAACAACAATTTGAAATGGTAAGTTGGCATTTGAGAATCTTATATTAAATTTTTCAAAATTGTTGTAGGTTTCAGCATTTTCAGCAGTTAAAATTACTGAAAATAATAAAAATTGTAAAATTAAAAAAATTTTCTTTTTCATTTTTCCCTCCATAAATTTATTTTCTGTATTATAACTTTAGTTGGGAAAAATGTAAAATTTAAATTATTAAAGTTAATATAGCAAGTTATGGTTGCATGTAGAAATATGACTGTAATTATTTATTTTGTTTTTAAAATCAAAAAAGTACTTGACTTGCAGTAAACTCCACATGGTATACTTGTTTTAAAATGATTTGAAAATATGGAGGTATGAAAGAATGGTGTTAGAAAAGGTAAATTGTCCTGAAGATGTAAAGAAATTATCGGGAGATGAGTTGAAGGTATTGGCAGGAGATGTGAGGGAGGCATTGCTTAGCAGACTTACAAGAATTGGTGGACACATAGGGCCTAATTTTGGAATGGTTGAAGTAACGATAGCTTTACACTATGTGTTTAATTCACCAAAGGATAAATTCGTATTTGATGTTTCACATCAATGTTATCCACATAAAATACTTACCGGAAGAAAGGAAGGATTTCTAAATCCTGATAAATTTTCAGAAATTTCAGGATATACAAATCAGGATGAAAGTGTACATGACTTTTTTAAAGTGGGGCATACATCAACTTCCATAAGTTTGGCTACAGGAGTTGCCAAAGCAAGGGATCTGAAGGGAGATAATGAAAATATAGTTGCAATTATTGGAGACGGTTCACTGAGCGGAGGGGAAGCATACGAAGGCCTGAACAATATTTCTGAACAGGGAACAAATATGATTATCATTGTAAATGACAACGATATGTCAATTGCTGAAAATCATGGTGGACTTTATAAAACATTGAAGGAACTGAGGGAAACAGAAGGGAAATCTCCAAACAACCTGTTTAAGGCTCTAGGACTTGACTATATTTATGTTAAAGACGGTCATGATATAGATGGGCTCATAAAGGTATTTGAAAGTGTGAAGGATATTGAACATCCTATTGTGCTACATATCCATACTATAAAAGGTAAAGGGCTTCCTTTTGCAGAAAAAAATAAGGAACCTTGGCATTATAATGCACCTTTTAATCCGGAAACAGGGGAAATTAAGATTGATATGTCTGATGATGAAGAAGCATATTCTGACCTTACAGGGGAATATCTACTTGAGAAAATGAAGAAGGATCCCACATTGGTTGCAATAAGTTCTGGAACTCCAACTGTAATGGGATTTAATGCTAAAAGAAGGGCAGAAGCAGGGAAACAGTTTGTAGATGTGGGAATAGCCGAAGAGCATGCTGTTGCACTGGCGTCAGGAATAGCGGCAAATGGTGGAAAACCTGTATATGGAGTATATAGCACATTTATTCAGAGAACTTATGACCAGCTTTCACAGGATTTATGTATAAACAATAATCCGGCAGTAATCCTTGTGTTTGTAGGTGGGCTGACAGGCATGGAAGATGTTACCCATTTAGGATATTTTGATGAACAGGTTATAGGAAATATACCTAATATGGTTTATCTTTCTCCTACAAGCAAGGAGGAATATTTTGCAATGCTGGACTGGGCAATAGAATATAAGGAACATCCGGTAGCAATAAGAGTTCCATTAAACGGAGTCGTTTCAACCGGTGAGGAAATAAAACCTGATTTCAGCGAACTTAATAAATATGTAATAAAGGAAGCTGGAAGCGATGTTGCAATTATTGGATTGGGAGATTTCTACCATTTAGGAAAGGAAGTAAAAGAACTTCTGAAGGCAAATGAGATAGATGCAACGTTAATTAATCCGAGATTTATTACAGGGATAGATGAAGAAGTACTGGAAAAACTGAAAGAAAATCATGGACTTGTAATAACTCTTGAAAGTGCTGTGCTTGATGGAGGATTTGGTGAAAAGGTAACAAGATTTTATGGAACATCAAATATGAAAATAATAAATTTTGGAGCAAAAAAAGAATTTACTGACAGAGTTCCAGCTGAGGAAATTCTGAAAAGAAATCATTTGACAAAAGAACAGATAGTGGAAAAAATATTGAAGGTTATGGGGAAATAAAAAACTGTACTGCACTTTTAATCTTGTGTTCAAGATTTTGGGTGCAGTATACTTTTTTGTTAATATGTAGAAAATTATAATTGTGCCGTTGGATACAGTGTCATTTCGTTTATACTTACTTTTTCAGGCAAGTCAATGGCAAATTTCACAGCTTCCGCAACAATTATTGGATCTGCTCCAATAGTATCATAGAGGAATTCGATTCTTTCCTTAATTGCCTTATTTGTAATACGTTCTGCAAGTTCTGTCTTAAATGCTCCAAGATAAAGAGTAGTTGTACGGATATTTCTTTTTTCGTTGGCACTTTCTTTTCTGAGAACTTCCATTAAAGCTTTGACACCATGTTTTGTTGCGCAATAAATACCTGCTCCCAAATATGTATTTAATCCTGCAACTGATGAAGTACTGATAACATGACCGGATTTCTGTTCTATAAAATGTGGAAGTACAGCCTCAATACCATTTACGACACCTTTTAAATTAACATCAATCATTTCATCCCATTCATCTGTCCTAAATTCAGATAAAGGTGAATTAGGCATTAATCCTGCATTATTAAATATAACATCAATTTTGCCGTATTTTGAAATAGTGAAATCAATTAATGATTTTACCTCTTCTCTTTTTGATACATCTGTTACTTTATAGACAGCTTCTCCATTTCTTTCTTTTATTTCATTTACCACTTTCTCTAATTTTTCCTGATTTCGTGCGGCAAGTACAACTTTTGCACCACTTTCGGCAAGTAACAGAGCAGTTGCTTTTCCAATTCCTGAAGAAGCTCCTGTAATTATAACAACTTTATTTTTTATAGCCATTTTAAATCATCTCCTCTTAAAAATTTGTAATATATTATAACATATCTTTTTTAAAAGTCAAAACATCTATATATATCTGTTGCAAAAATAAAAAGATAGTTAGATCAAAAATGAATTGTTATTATTAATATTTTAGGGTATAATATATAAAATTATTTATGAAAGGTATAAATATGAATAAATACAAAGAAGTTTATCAAAGTATAAAAGAACTCATAAAGAATGAAGAAATCAAGCCAGGAAATTATTTGAAAAAAGAAGCTGATTTAGCCAATGATTACTCCTGCTCAGTACTCACTGTAAGAAAAGCCCTGTCAATGCTTGAAAATGAAGGATATATTCAAAAAATAAAAGGAAAAAGATCATTTGTTTTAGAGAAAGGGGATTTGAAAAATATTTCCCTGACATCAATACAGACTTTTCAGGAACTTAATAAAATTAAAAATATAGATGTTAAAACAAATCTGATAAGTCTATATATAGTTCAGGGAAACAAAGAGCTCATGGAGAAATTTCATGTTTCAAAGGAAGCGGATTTTTATAAAGTTGTACGGACATATTCTTTAAATGGCAAGGTTGTACAGTTGGCAACTTCATATTTTGATAGAAGAATAGTTCCTTTTTTAAGTGAAGAAATTGCAAAAAAATCTATATATGAATATCTGGAAAAGGAATTAAAATTAAAGATATCCTATTCCCAAAGAGAAATAAAATTCAGAAAAAGTACAGATGAAGAGAAGAGTTATATAAATCTTGAAAATATCGACAGAGTTGTTGTTATAGATACACATGCCTATTTATCTAATGGAAATCTTTTTCAATATGAAACAATAACTTATCATCCTGATGAATTTACTTTTACAGCAATTGCAAAAAGATAACGCATGTTTTGGAAGAATGATATTTACAGGGGGAAAAAATTATATGTTAGAAAGGCAGTTATGAGTATTATAAAAAATAAGAATAAATTGATTTATGGGTCAAAAACATTGTGGAGTAAATTATTGAAACTAGCCATGAGTTTTGTAGAAAATAAAAATAAATTATCTGTTGAATTGACTGATATAGAAGTAGATGTATCTGAAATGATTAATATTAAGGAAACAAAAGTAGTCTATGTTAATGGTGCAGGGAAACTTGTTAATAATAGATCTGAATATGGGTGTTCAATGAATATAAGACTTAATGATATTCCTCTTGTTCAAGCTAATTTGCCATCTTCTTCAACTACCAGTTCTGTACTGGCAAGTGGA
Organism: uncultured Leptotrichia sp.; assembly: GCA_937925095.1. GTDB lineage: Bacteria > Fusobacteriota > Fusobacteriia > Fusobacteriales > Leptotrichiaceae > Leptotrichia_A. The sequence continues at coordinate 11,253 of CALEXX010000012.1, read as the reverse complement.
TTATGAAACATAAGAAAGAAAAAATTGCAAAAACGAATGCATTAAGACAGCTTGATAAACAAAAGATTCCATATATTATTCACACTTATGAGTGGAGTGAGGATAAAAGTGGAGGGCTTGGTGTTGCTGAGAAGTTGCCTGAACTAGCGGATAGAGTTTTTAAGACAATTGTTTTGAAAGGGAAAAGTAAAAATTTGTATGTGTGTGTAATTCATGGAGAAGCACATTTGGATTTGAAAAAGGTAGCAAAGGCCTGCAAAGAGAAAAAATATTGATTTATTGCCACTTTCAGAACTAGAAAAAGAAACAGGATATATTCGTGGAGGGTGTTCTCCTGTAGGAATGAAAAAACTGTTTAAAACTTTTTTTTGACAAGGAAGTTGAAAAAATTGATAAAATAATGGTTTCGGCTGGCAGACGAGGACTGCAGATGGAAGTGGAAACAGAAAAACTAGTTGAAGTTGTGAAGGGGAATGTTGTGGATTTGACGATGGAAGAGATTTAAGCTATAATGGGTATAATATAAAATATTGAAACGAAGGAGTTGAAAAATTATGATTGATGTAAATAAGCCATTGGAAAATCCTGTGTTAAAAGAATTGTTTAGTAGAATAGGAAAAAATCAGAAAAGTGATTTAGAATTACAAAATAAAATTTTAGATGAAATTATAATGAGAGCTTATTTTTTAAGTTATGTATTTTTTGATAAACCTATTGAAACTGATGAAACTGGAAAAGGAACTGTTAAAGAAGATACAAATGTATCTTTCTATATGATTTCTTCGTCTGATGGAAAACAATTTTATCCAGCATTTACTGACTGGGAAGAATTGAATAAGTGGAATATCGGCATTGATAAAATACAGACACTTATTTTGTCTTTTGATGATTATGCAGAAATGGTATTACTAAATCCAGATATAGAAGGTTTTGTTATTAATCCATTTACTACATCATTTACCTTTACAAGAGAACAACTTAAAATTTTGAAAAAGGAAAAGGAAGAAAGACTTAAGGTCGTTGAAACAAAAGTAGAAAAGGACACGCCTGTAATGATTGGAGAAGCGAAAGAATATCCTGAAGACATGCTTGAAGCATTAAAAAGTGCTTGTAAATTAGATAAAAATATTAAAAGAACATGGTTAATGCTCATGTATAAAGAGAGACAGGAGAGTTATCTATTAGTTATTGACAGTATGGGAAATGAAAAAGAAAGTATAGAATTTATAGGAAGAAAAATAACTCCATACTTGAATGGGAAATATATTGATATGTTTTCATATAAAGATAGTTTTGGAAAAGATGTTGTTAAAGATAAAAAGCCATTTTATGAAAAGAAAAATTCGATATAATAAAAAATAGGAAAAAGAAGAAAATAACTATGCCAAAGCAATTTCAGGATTTTTTAAGGAGTATTGGATTATCAATTGAAAATATTCTTGAAGAAACGGGAATACAAAATATCTTATGGAAAGAGGAAATTCAATTTTCTACTGAGGAATATTATTTGTTTTTAAAGGAAATTGATGAGGTTATTACAGATGAACAGATTTTAGCAATTAGTAATGTAGATAATTTGAATATGTTTATTCCTTCGTTTTTTGCGGCACTTTCCTCTAAAAATGGACTTGAAGACTTAAAAAGATTGGCAAAATACAAAAAACTGATAGGGCCTGTATTTCTGGAAATTAAAGAAATTGAAGAAATAATTCAAGTGCAGTATTTTTTTGAACAAAGGGAAAAGGAATTACCGCGTTTTGCAGTTTTAAATGAACAGCTTATGCTAATAAATTTACTGAATAAAGGAATTGGCAAGAAAATATCTCCAGTAAGTGTTACAAGTCCTTTTGAGTATGGGGAATTATTGACAAAGGAGATAAATGCTACGATAAATAAAGCAAAGCAAAATGAAATAATTTTTAGTATGAAAGATTTGAAAAAGCCATTTTTGACGGCGAATAATATAATGGTGGAATATTTGGAACCGCAATTGAAACAGAAACTGGCAGAAATGGAAAGTGAGACATTTGAAACTTTTGCAAGCAGAATTCAGAAGAAACTTTTTCAGCTTATTCCGAGCGGGCAGTTTGGACTGGAAAACGTAGCAAAAGAGTTTGGTATAAGTGGAAGGACTCTTCAAAGAAATCTGTCAGCAGAAAATACCAGTTTCAATCAATTGGTGAAAGATATTCAGAAAATAATGACATTCAATTATTTGGAAGCAAAGGAACTTTCGATTGATGAAATAGCTTATCTAGTTGGATATACGGAACTTTCGTCCTTTTATCAGGCATTTAAAAAATGGACTGGAAAAACGGTTTCGCAGTATCAGAAAGAGAAAAAATAGGCTGGATTATTCCAGCCCAATTTGTCACATTTTTTATTTATAAACTTAGTTTTTATTCTTTGAGGGTCTACCTTAAGGTATTTTTATTATACCAAATTATTATTTTTTTAAAATATCTAACCAAAGTAGTAAAGGTAGTATAGATACAAAAAATAGGATTATAGAAGATACTATTGCCCCAGGAAGAAGGAAAAAGAATTCGTTTAAAAAATCAAAATCTGTCCTACCATTAATATTTAAAATCATATTGCTATATCCCTTCTAGATTACTTACTCTTTTTTGAATATCTATAAATCTTATTTTTTCTTATATTTATTTCCATATTCGTACATTAAATCAAAAATAGGTTTTAGTTCACTACCTTTATTTGTAAGAGAATATTCTACTTTTGGTGGAACAACTGGATATACTTTTCTTGTGACTATTCCATCACTTTCAAGTTGTCTTAAATTTTCAGTTAAAACTTTTGCACTGATTCCGACTATAGATTTTGTTAATTCATTATATCTTTTTGTACCAGTTAATAAATCCCTCAATATTAGTATTTTCCATTTATTAGCTATCAATGAAGCAGTATATTCAACTGGACATTCTGTATATATTTTTCTCATAAAATCACCTTCTGTATTCATTTTGTATTCATTATATCATCATATGATACTTTAAGTAAGTACAAAAAAAAGAGCTGTCTCAAAATAGTAAAATTTTAAATAATTTAAAAATACAGCTTTCACATTATTTTTTAAATTTTCTTTTTGAGACAAACCCTATTAATATATAATGGCATCATTTTCAGTATATGAAGTTAATGAGTTTTCTTTTACTTGAATACATACATAGCTAATACCTTCATCATCTGCAGCTGCAAATTGTCTTTTACCATTAGGGGATATTTTAATTACATTCCCTTTTTTTATTTTAACAACTTCACCATCAATTGTCAGAGTACCTTTACCCTCTGTAATTATATATATTTCCTCATTTTCTTTATGTGAATGAACAAATGGTACGCTTACACCTGCAGGTAAACTGTTAAAACTTACTTCCGCTCCTGTTAATCCTAATGTTTGATGGAATTCTGTTCTTGCTCCATCCGCAATTCCTATTGAATAATTTTTCATATATGCTTCCTCCTTTTCTTTTATGTGTTTATTTTATAACATAATGAAACAAATGGCAAGAATGCACTTTTTTGTTATATAGTTACCTTTTGGTATAAATTGTGGAAATACGAAGAAAAATTATTGAATAAATAAAAAAAAGTTCTAAAGATAGGTTTTATCAGTATAAGAATTACTTTTTAAATCTTATGTTAAAAAAAAAAGAAAAGATTATTAAGAAATACTTTACATGGATATACTAATATGATATTATACAAATAAAAGTGACAGAGGTACATATCGTAAAAAATACTGCTCATTTCATTATTAATTAAAAAAAGGAGTGTGGTTGTCATGAAAAGAATGACAAAGAAATTATATGGGATTTTAATCTTATCAATGCTAGCAACATCAGCACATGCAGGGTGGTTATCAAATCTTGGACAAAGAATAGTAAATGGTGCTGCAAATACAGTGCAAAATAATATTTCTGGTAAAGTAAATAAAACTATTGATGATGTTATGGATGGAAAAGCTAAAGTGGGAAAAACTAGTAGCAAAGAAAATTTAGGCACTGAGGCACAAGTTAAAACAGAAAAGGGAAACAAAGTAATATCAACAAAAGCAAGTGCTTCTGGTTACAGAAAATCTGAATATGGAGGTAAAGTTTTAGAGGAAAAAATCACAGTTACGAACGAAAAGGGAAAGACGCTTTATTTTACTGGCCAATACAAAGAAATTGATTTGGGTACTTTTAAATTTCAGGGAGAAGCAATTTTTAGGCAGAATTTAGAAATAGGAAATCAAATTAAGGAAATAGATGTATTTTTAGCACCAGGGAAATATTTATTTTTGGCAGATTGTGATACTTTTAATGTTCCTATCAAAATGATATCAAAGCATATTGATGAAGGGGTTCCTTTTGGGTATGGAATTGTTCCGAGAGAAGAAATAAGCAATCCAGGACAGGTTTTAAGTGGAAAAAAAGACGGAATGATTTATGTACTCGAAGTACTACAAGGGCAAGTAGGCCATTTGGAAGTAGCATTAATAAATGATTTGAGTAAACAAGGTCAAGGACATATCACGATTTATAAAATTCCTGATTAAATGAATTGAAAGACATACATATTAAATATATGTATGTCTTTTTTGTGTTTAATGTAACAAAAATAAAATATTAAAATACGTCACAGATTTGGCATATTTTTTTCGTTGCAAAATGATTTTTATTTTTTTTGTTATGTGTATTGTATAATTTGAATTTGAAAAGTGCAATATAAAATAAAATTACTTATAAATGAATTAAATTAAAAAACTTGATTTTTTTTATTAAATATTATAAAATTAAGCAAAATTATTTTAGGAGATGATATAATGAAAAAGTTTATTTTTATGTTCTTTCTTTTATTTTCTATTTTAGGATTTTCTAATACTGTTTTGGACAAGTTATCCGGTATAAGATGGGTTTGTCATAATCTTAATGATGCACAGTTAATAAATCTTTTTATTTCAAAAAGTGCTCCGGATAAATACAGTGCCACATTTAATTCATTTAATAATATTACAAAAAACGGACCTGATGAAGTTGAACTTGGAGAATTTAGTCTTGCAATAAATGAAAAAGAACAATATTTCTATTTTACTAATTTAAATAAAAAATCACAAAAGTTTTCAAGTTACAGATTTAATTATAAAATTGGTAAAAAAAATAAAGTGAAATTTTCTTTATACGATACTTCTAAAAATAAAAATATTTGTGAATTTTATTCTGCTTAAATGATTGAAAACTTCAGTTATCGCATTGAAATTAAAAAAGTGATAACTGATGTTTTTATTTAAAGTATTTTTGTTATAAACAAAAAGTTGTAAAAAAAAATTGGATGATTTATTTACTAGATTCATAAGTCCTATTTCCTTAGCAAACAGGGCACACAGCAAGGCTGTGGAATTTGCAGAAAAATATGGAGTTCAAAAAGTCCATGATAAAATTGAAGACATGTTTACAGATTAAGAAACATATATAATCTACATTACAACAATATACAATAGATGTTATGGATATTATGACAAAATTATGTAAGGACTGGAGAATGACCTATCCTGAAGAGGAATAGAAATGGAGCTGTCCTGTTATGAAAAAAATTATGTCTTTTTTCATTGCAAAAAGAGAAATTATAATTGAAAATTTGTCAAAAATATTGTACAATAGAAAAGAGGTGATTTAAATGATAGCTACAAATTATTCAAATGTGAGAAACAATTTAAAAAAATATTGTGATAAGGCAACTGATGATTATGAAACAGTCATTATAACAAGAAAAAACGACAAAAATGTGGTACTGATGAGCGAAGAGGAATATAACAATTTGATGGAAAATCTTTATATAATGTCAAATAAGAAGTATTATAATGAACTGTTAAAAAGTAAAGCGGAAGCAGAAGCGGGGAATGTACAAATACATGATATAATTGAGGTGGAATAATGAATTTGACATGGACAGATATTGCATGGGGGCAATATGAAGAATGGCAGAAACAGGATAAAAAAATGGTCAAAAAAATAAATGAAATAATAAAAGACATCAAAAGGAATGGCAATGAAGGGATAGGTAAGCCTGAGCCTTTAAAGCATGAACTGAGTGGATACTGGAGCAGAAGAATAACAGATAAACACAGGTTTATATATAAACTGACAGAAACAAGTATAGTAGTTATTGCCTGTGCAAATCATTATGAATACTAAAGTTGTAAAACCTTCTTTAAATTTAAGAAAAAATCTTAATTAAAGAAGGTTTTTATTTATTTATAAGTAAAGTAAATTTATTTTTAATAATCAAAAAGATATACTTATGAATATATTGAACGACTTTTAGAGGAGGCGATTGCCTCCTCTATTTATAGTTATAAAAAAAATTATATTACAAAATATCCAATCATATTGGATTAAGAAAATATTAATAATACTTTTTAAGTGGTGGATATAGATAATGGTAGAATTCCCATACAATCATCCTAACTTTGCATTCTGGACAGAAAAAGGGATTCATTCCAAAAGTTATGTACATCTGTCTTTGATAAAATGAATATTTTGATACGGCAATATTTTTCTTAAAAGGCTCCATAGCCTTTTTAAGTTCATCAGAAATATGTCTTGAATAGAAACCGTACCTGTTTACCATTTTAAAGTTTTTAGGAGGCAGATGAATGAGAATCTGTGAGATAAATTTTTCAGCAGGCATAGTAATGAAAGTTTTCTTTTTATTGTTGGCGAGGTCATTGAAAAAGAAGGTAACATTATCATCATCAATTTCGATAATCTTGTATTCTGCAACAGGTGAACGTGCGAGGTATCTTCCGAGATATCTGATAATACCCTTTGTGCTGTTGATGTCACCGTCACCGACATTAAAGAAGAATCTTTTGTCTTCGCTGTAAAGTTTTGCAGCAGTGTCCAAGGCCTTCTTTTTAATTTTACTGTCATGATATTCTCCATTCTGAATAATTTTGAGGACATGGTACTTCCATTGACTGGCAATAGTATCGACATTAAAATGTCTCATTTTCTTGAAGTCAAAATTTTTAGTAAATCCTCCTAGAGAAACAATGGCATGGATATGTGGATTCCATTTAAGATCTCTTCCGAAAGTATGTATAATTGAAATTAGTCCATAGTGTACGATGTCAGAGTCAGTGAAATATTTTTTGGAAAATTTTGAGATTTTATTTTTTCTAAGATTTTTCTTACTGATGTTATGGAAGGTGAACTTAAAGATTTCATTAACAGCGACAGAAAGCTTTGAGAGGAGGTTTCTGTCATAGAAGAAAAATTGTCTGCATTCTTTAGGTATAGTAAAGAGAACATGCCGATGTTCAATATTCAGAATATGTTTCATAGTATTCTGAGCCCAGATACTGGAATATTTGAAACCGCATGAAGGACAAAGTTTAGACTTACAAGTAAGAGGGAACTTGTGGATAATGGGACAGATAAAGCCTATATACCAATTAAAAAATGAAAAAATAAACAAAAAATGTCATAAATTGTCAATCGAATGTCGTTATTTGCTATTCAATAAAATTTATTTTTCTGATAAAATTATTTCATAAAACAAGAAGAAAGGTATGGATATAGAAATGAAAAAAGTAATTTTATTAACAGGAGCAAGTAGTGGAATTGGATATAATACAGCAGAAAGTTTGGCGAAAGAAGGACATATAGTATACGGTGCGGCAAGACGTACTGAAAGAATGGAAGATTTAAAACAGTTTGGAGTTAAACCTATCTATTTGGATGTAACTAATGAAGACAGTATCAAAAATGCAGTTGATATGATAATTGAAAATGAAGGGCGTATAGATGTTCTGATAAATAATGCCGGATATGGTTCTTACGGAGCAGTGGAAGATGTAGACATAAGCGAAGCAAAAATGCAGTTTGAGGTAAATTTATTTGGACTGGCGAGATTAGTTCAGCTGGTACTTCCTCATATGAGAAAACAGAAATCAGGAAGAATTATAAATGTGGCATCAATGGGTGGAAGACTTACAACTTATTTTGGAGCATGGTATCATGCGACTAAGTATGCACTTGAAGCATTTAGTGATGCACTGCGTATGGAAGTGTCTGATTTTGGAATAGATGTTTCCATTATTGAGCCAGGTGGAATAAAAACTGAATGGGGAATGATTGCTGCAGATAAACTGGAAAAGTCTGCAAAAGGTGGAGCTTATGAAAAGGCAGCATTAAAAACAGCAGAAGGAATGAGAAAAACTTATTCAAGTAATACGCTTTCTAAACCTGAAGTTATTACAAAATCTATTTCAAAGGCAGTAAACAGTAACCGTCCTAAAGCGAGATACTTAATAGGATTTATGGCAAAACCGCTGGTATTTTTACATACAGTACTTCCAGCAAAAGTTTTTGATAAACTTATGAAAAGTACAATGGGGTAATCATAAAACTATTCTGAAGAAAGGATGAAATAAATGAAATTAACTGTACCAAAGCAGTTTCAGGATTTTTTAAAGAGTATTGGAATGTCAATGGAAAATATACTTGAAAAAGCAGGAATTCCTAATATTTTATGGAAAGAGGAAATTCAGTTTTCTACTGAGGAATATTATTTGTTTTTAAAGGAAATTGATGAAGTTATTACAGATGAACAGATTTTAGCAATTAGTAATGTAGATAATTTGAATATGTTTATTCCTTCGTTTTTTGCAGCACTTTCCTCTAAAAATGGACTTGAAGGTATAAAAAGGCTGGCAAAATATAAAAAACTGATAGGGTCTGTATTTCTGGAAATTAAAGAATTTGAAGAAATAGTTCAAGTACAGTACTTTTTTGAGCAAAGGGAAAAGGAATTACCGCGTTTTGCAGTTTTAAATGAGCAGCTCCTATTGATGAATTTGTTGAATAAAGGAATTGGCAAGGGAATAATGCCAATAAGTGTGACAAGTCCATTTGAATATGGGGAATTCCTGTCCAAGGAAATGAATATAACTGTAAATAAAGGTGTACAAAATGAAATTATCTTCAGCATGAAAGATTTGAAAAAGCCATTTTTGACAGCAAATAACATAATGGTAGAGTATCTGGAGCCACAATTAAAACAGAAACTGGCAGAAAAAGAAAGTGAAACTCTTGAAACTTTTGCAAGCAGAGTTCAGAAGAAACTTTTTCAGCTTATTCCGAGCGGGCAGTTTGGACTGGAAAACGTAGCAGAAGAGTTTGGTATAAGTGCTCGAACAGTTCAAAGAAATCTGGCTGTAGAAAATATAAAATTTAATCAGGTAGTTAAAAATGTCCAAAAAATAATGACCCTTAACTATTTAGAATCAAAAGAACTTTCAATAGATGAAATAGCCTATTTGGTAGGATATACTGAAACTTCTTCATTTTATCGTGCATTTAAAGGGTGGACAGGAAAGACGGTATTACAGTATAGGAAAGAAAAAGAATAAATATTAAATATTAAAATACGCTATAAATTTGGCGTATTTTTTTCGTTGCAAAATGAAACGAAAAATGGAACGAAAAGCTTTTCGTTGCAAAAGTGATAAAAATGAAGTATAATTAATTTGTAAAAATATTGTTTTAAACAGATTATATAAATGGAGGGTTTATATGAGAAAAGAAAGCAAAGAAATAGAATTTAAGGAAAAAATAAGTAAAAGTTATTTAAAAACAGTTTCTGCTTATTCTAATTATAAAGATGGAAAAATAATTTTTGGGATAAACGATAATGGAGAAATTATAGGGCTGGAAAAAGTGACAGAAAATAAACTTAATATAGAAAACACCATTAACGACAGTATAAAACCTAAGCCGGAATATACATTGGATATTGAAAAAATAGAAGGAAAAAGTTGTATTGTTTTAAATGTGAAAAAAGGGGATTTTCCACCATATTATTACAATGGTAAAGCCTATAAAAGAAATGATACATCAACAGTTGAAGTAGACATAGTAGAATTGAACAGGCTGATATTACAGGGAAGTAATTTAGATTATGAAGCAATTGAAATAGAAAATGAGAAATTAGAATTTAAGTTTTTAGAAAAGAAAATGAAAGAAGTAGTAGAAATAAAAGAATTGAATTTAGATATACTAAAAACATTGAATTTATATGAAAATAAAAAATTTAATATAGCTGCTGAACTTTTTGCAGACAATAATAATAGAAAATTTTCTGGAATTGATATAGTAGTTTTAGGTGAAAATATAAATAAAATACTATTTAGGGAAAATATTGAAAGAAAATCCATACTTGAACAATATTTTGACGCAATCAGCACATTTGAAAGATATTATGAATATGAAGAAATAGTAGGAGCTGAGCGTATAAAAAAAGAAAAAGTTTCAAAAGAAGCTTTCAGGGAAGCTGTTGCAAATGCGATAGTCCATAGATTGTGGGATATAAATGCGAATATAAAAATAGTGATGTCAAATGATAAAATTGAGATTATATCACCAGGAAGTTTACCTCCAGGAATGTCAGAAGATGAATATATGAGAGGCTATGTTTCAGTTTTAAGAAATCCCATAATAGCAAATATTTTTTATAGACTAGGAATAATTGAAAAATTTGGAACAGGAATAAAAAGAATAAAATATGAATACAGGGAAAATTTTGTAAAACCATCTTTTGAGATATATGAAAATAGCATAAGAATAACTTTACCAATAATTGAAACAGTTCCAACTAATTTAGTCAATGGAGAAGTAAAAGTTTTTGAAATTCTTAAGAAGCATGAAAAACTAAGTAGGAAAGAAATCGAAGAAGTAAGTGGATATAATAAATCAAAAGTTATAAGATCGATAAATGGTCTAATTGAAAAAAGTATTGTTGAACAGGTGGGAAAAGGACGTTCAGTAAAATATCAATTAAAGAAATAAGAGAAAATTATTTTTTCGTTGCAGAAGTATAAATCGTATTGATTTTTTTCAAAAAGACTATACTATAATATAGAGGTGGTTTTAATGATAGCTACAAATTATTCGAGTGTGAGAAAAGATTTGAAAAAATATTGTGACAAGATTATTGATAATTGTGAAACAATAATCATAACAAGAAAAAACGAAAAAAATGTAGTACTAATGAGTGAAGATGAATATAATAATTTAATGTAAAATCTTTACATCATGTCAAATAAGAAATACTGCAATAAACTGTTAAAAAGAAAAGAGAAAGCGGGGAATATACAAATGCATGGTATAATTGAAGTAGAATAATGAATTCGGATGAGAGGAATAGAAATGGAGCTGTCCTGTTATGAAAAAAATTATGTCTTTTTTCATT
>CALEXX010000011.1 GCA_937925095.1 uncultured Leptotrichia sp. | reverse complement strand
TTAACTTTGCTAAATTTTTATAATATGTATCATAATTGTTCAAAACTTGTTTATACTTGTCTCTGTGCCATCTAACTTCAGAGTCTTTTTTCAATTTTTCAAATAACTTTTCTTTTCCTTCCTCCTTTGCCTTAAGGTCTGCAACTTCGTTTTCCAGCTGAGCCTTCTGTGCTTCAAACTCTCTTTTCTTTTGAGCCTCTTTTTCAAGCAAATCATTAAACTTGTTTTCTATTGAGTTCAGACTTGCTTCTAGACTTTGTTTCTTTTCTGCTGAATAGCTTACTGTTGCCATTATAAATAAAGCTGACAGCAAAAGCATTTTCCTTTTCATAATTTTCCTCCTTTAATATAGCATTACTTTCAATAACATTATTTCTTCTATTTTATATTGTTATTTATGATAATAAAATAATATTTATTAATTAAGTTTTTATTATATTTCCATATGGTCATTTTATTATTTCTGTTTTTTTTATTATAGATTTCTTTTTTTTTTATTATAGTATATTATAGCATATTTTAAGATTATTTCATCTAGTTGTTTTTATTATCTTATACATTTTATTTATAGAAAAAGATAAACTTATATTTTTAATATATCATTTATTAATTTAAACAATTATTTTTATTTATTTTATTTTCTACTTTATATTTTCTTACACAGAATTTTCTATTTTTACTGTGGTAAAATAGAAATAAAACCATAGGAGGTACTCAATATGAAAAAATCAAAATTATTATTGGCAGCTATTCTTATTTTCTGCTCATTGAACAGCTTATCAGCAAATTTATCTTCTTCAAATTCAAAGAAAACATCAAAACCTGCAGAGATATCTAAAACTTCAGAAAAAAAGGATGTTTTTAGAAATATTAGTAAATCTGAGCTGGATGCAATAGGAGAAAAAATCTTCAAAAATGAAGCAGGAGGGGTAAAAAGTAATCTTGTTTACTGGAATGAAGGCGAAAACTTTCCTTCACTTGGAATAGGTCATTTCATATGGTATAAGGAAGGAGAAGCAGGAATATTTGAAGAAAGTTTTCCTCGGTTAGTTGAATACCTGAAATCTAAAAATGTCAAATTACCAAAAATAATGGTGAAAAATAAGTATTCGCCATGGAAAAGCAGACAGGAATTAAATAATTTAAAAAATAGTAAAAATGCTGATATTGAGGAGCTGACAAATTTTTTATATGATAACAAAGACTTACAGGTTATGTTTATTTTTAAAAGACTTGAAGCTTCCCTTGAAAAAATGCTTGAAGCCTCTGATAACAAGGAAAATATAAAAAAACAGTTTTATAGGGTGGCTAATTCACCAAATGGACTTTATCCGCTAATTGATTATGTCAACTTTAAAGGAGAAGGAACAAATCCAAAAGAAAGATACAATGGCCAAGGATGGGGACTGCTGCAAGTATTGGAAAATATGAAAGGAACTGAAGCAGGAAAAGCTGCTCTGACTGAATTTTCCAATTCTGCAAAATTTGTACTTCAACGTAGAGTAAATAACTCAGACCCTTCGAAAAATGAGAAAAAATGGCTTCAGGGATGGTTTAACAGATGTAATACTTATGCAGAATAAAAAATGGATTTTCAAAAGAAAAAAGACTCTATAATATATAAATAAGACAGTTTCTGAAAAGGATTTTTTCCTTCATCTGCTGTCTTTTTTATTCTGCTTATAAAGCTATTTATTATTTCTTCTTAATTTTAACAGTTTTTTTACTTTTTTTCTTAACTGGTTATAAGCTCATTCCACATATCCCAATGTTGAATTAAATAGGTTATTATTTTCAGCAAAAGATATTGCAAGTTCCTCTATTGTAGCCGCTCTGTATCCAATATCATTTATTTCTTCTAAAATTTTATCTATTTTTCCTTCATAAACAAATTTTAAAAATTTTTTAGTATCCTTGTTTCCTTCTTCAAGTTCTTTCAGATATTTAAGTGATTCCTTTAAATCTTTCTTTCTATAATATAGTATTGAAAGCGGAAGAATCAGAGAAGAATCAAAAAATTCAAACTTTTTATAAAGCTTAGCAGCCTTTTTCTCGTTTTCAGTAGCCGCATAAAGATACATAAGAGAATGTCTTACTCCTAAATTATCATTTTTACACAATCTCATCATGTCTTCATATTCAGAAATTGCAGTTGATAACATTCCACACTCCTTAAGAAGATTAGCATATGCAAATTTTACTCTCATATATGGCCGTGTTTCAACTATTAACCAAAAACTCCCAATATTTTCTTCATCCATGAATCCTTTTTCTATCATAATTTTTTCGCTATATTCTAATATTTTTTCAGTTCTTTCAAGCATGTCAACATAACTATCAGCTTCTATTTCCGCACTAAAAAAAGCGGCATCTAAATTTTCTGGATTTAGTTTTAAAGATTTTTTTGCATACTTAAGAGATAAGGATAAATCTTCTGTCATTTTTGCAAGTTCAAAAAAATCATCTGATGTTTTTGCAGTTCTTGCATCAAGTACAAAATTTTCGTTCATTTTATTATATTCTTTTATGAAGACCTGTATTAAACTATCCATTTCATCTTCTGTAGTTTTTTCTGTTGTATTTGCATCCAAAAATTTTTGAAATGCCTTGTTCATTTTTTCTGTCTCTATCCTCTTCTTTTTATTATACCATAATTTTCCTTATTTTATTAACTCTATTTTCTTTTTTGGACATTCATATGCTATAATGTACAAAAAATAAAAATTACAATATATTTGAAAGTTTATAATTTTACTGCAAGAAGGAGAAAACTATGATTAAACCAAAAAAACTGAAAAAAGGGGACACTATAGCTGTTGTCAGTCTTTCAAGAGGGGTACTAGGAGAAGATTTTTGTAAGCATCAGTTGAAGATTGGTACAGAAAGACTGAAAAATATGGGACTGAATGTTATTTTTATGCCTAATTCACTAAAGGGGTTAAAATATATTGAAGAACATCCTGAAAAAAGGGCGGAAGATTTAAAGGAAGCCTTTATAAATCCTGAAATTAAAGGAATCTTATGTGCCATTGGAGGAATTGATGGATACAAGATTTTTCCTTATCTCATGGAAGATGAAGAATTTAAGAAAATAGCACTGGAAAATCCAAAAATCTTTACCGGATTTTCTGATACTTCCGTACATCATATGATGTTTCATCGGCTAGGTCTTCAGACTTTTTACGGTCCTTCATTTCTGACTGACATTGCAGAACTTGATAATGAAATGCTTCCCTATACGGAAAAATACTGGAATATTTATACAGGCAGCACTTTAAACGAAATAACTTCAAGCGACATATGGTATGAAGAAAGAACTGACTTTTCAGAAAAATCTATAGGTGTACCTAGAATATCCCATAAAGAAACTAAAGGATTTGAATTGCTTCAGGGAAATGAAAATTTTAGCGGTAAACTGCTAGGAGGATGTATAGAATCACTTTATAGCATAATATCAGGGGACAGATTTAGTGAACAGAAGGAAATATGTGAAAAGTATAATATTTTTCCATCATCTGAAGAATGGAAAAATAAAATACTATTTATTGAAACTTCCGAAGGAAAATCTTCTCCTAAAGAATATGAAAAAATGCTTAATGCACTTAATGAAAAAGTTGTTTTTGATTCATTAAGTGGTATTATTGTCGGAAAACCTCAGAATGAAGCTTACTACGAAGAATATAAAACAATTTTATGTAAAGTTGTAAATAATCCCGACATTCCAATTGTTTACAATGTAAACTTTGGACACGCTTATCCACGTTGTGTTCTTCCTTATGGTGCAAATACTGAATATAGACATTCAGAACGTAAAATTACTTTTAATGAACCTCTTTTTAGTGAATAAAATTTTTTTATTATTCCACATTTTTGAATATGTTATAAAAATATGGTTATTCTCATATTTCTTTAAGATTACAGTGATATAATGTAAAGAAAATAAATTCAGGAGGTCTTTTATGAAAAAAATTATTACATTATCAATATTATCGCTTACAATCGCAGGAGTTTTAAATGCAACTACAGTAAAAGTAGGAAATAATATAAAAGTAACTGCACCTGGATCAACTTCTGTAAATGTTTCTAAAAATGGAAAAAACATTTCAATAAATGGTACTTCTCAAACAAAAACTATAACTGTAAATGGAGGAAATGTCTATGTATCAGGTACTGAAAATAATATAACTATCAAAGGAAATGCAACATCAATAACTGTTTCAGGTTCTGATAATAAAGTATATGTTGATTCAGTTTCTCAAGTTACAATATCAGGTGTTGATAATAAAGTCTACTACAAAACAAGCCCTACAAAATCAGGAAAACCTTCTGTTTCTTCTACAGGAGTCGATAATTCAGTTTCAAAAAGATAGAATTCTCTAAATTATAAAAAAAGAACTATTCATATACGAGGAAGAATTTCCCGTATTTGATATAGTTCTTTTTTGTTTATCCTTTTTTCAAGATGTTTCTTTATTAAAATAAAACAGTATCGTCAATTATTTTAATAGTTTCTGTTCAAATTTCTTTCCATTATAAATTACATATTTCTTATCCTGTAATGCTCCCGGATTTAAGTATACAATATTATTTTTTTCATTCATATATTCCCTATGAGTATGTCCAAAAATACATATATCTGCTTCCACTTCTTCAGCTTTTGCTTCTATCTCCCTCATAGTGCTCTTTACGCCGTAAAGATGCCCATGTGTAAGAAATACTTTTTTACCATTTAATTCAAATATTTCAGTATCTTTTGTATCGTAATCGTAGTAGTCAGTATTTCCCTTCACTATCCTAAAAGGAATTTCACTGTAGATTAACGCCATATCCATGGCATCTGTACTGTGATCCCCTGCAAAGATTACCATTTCAGGTTCTTCCAGATTCATTACCTTCTGAAAATAATCAAGTCTTGTATGACTGTCTGAACAAATCAGAACTTTCATTTATTTTTCCTCCTTGCATTGTAAAAAAACTTATTTCCATATTTTAAACATAGCATAATTTTATACTAGGAATATTGGTACATCAAGATTTTCCAGCAATCTTATTCCAAGTTTTCCTGTAATTCTTTCCACCATTACTGTATATCTCAAATCTCCCATTAAAACAAAGTCATAGTTTTTTGACTCTGCCATTATTGTTTTGAAGGTATCCCCTTCTTTTAAAATCAGGTTATAGTTATCTCCAAATCTTTCACTTAATTTCTGATTTGACTCATCTTCCTCAACATTTACCCTTAATACATCAACCTTCTGTTCATCAAACATGTAGAAGAATGTAAATAATGTCTTGTTTGCATTGTAGGCTCCGTCATCAAGCAGAAGAAGATTGTCAAGTTTAAAATCTTTTCTGTTTGGAAGCACTATAATAGGTTTGTAGATACTTCTCAGAAGTTCCTTCATATACGGACTTATTTTTTCATTTTTTACAGTTACTATTAAATCATATTTTTTAAGTTCTTCTAAAGCAATTTCAGCTGATTCCCCTTCTTTAGTATAAACTCTTGAAAATTCCTTTTCCAGAGGTTCCTTTATCTTTTCAAAAGTCTTGTTTTCAATGTCCCTGAATTCCTTATATGCAAAATTTGTTCCTAGATTTATCCCTATTCCTTCCACAGTTACAGGGAAAACATCATATTTAAGAATATCTTTTACATAAATAGCATCCACTTTTACATTGTATCTTTTCTTAAACACCTTGGCAAACTCCACCAAAGGTTCAACTTCATTTTCTGCTGATACTAAAAATAACGCCCTTTTCAATAACATCTGAATCACTCCTTCTGTTCTTTTTCATAATATCTATTTTTATAATATTATTTTTCTGAATCCTGCTGCTTTTAAAAGACTTATTTTAAAAATACTGATTTACATTAGTTTTTCTATTTCTTCTTTTTACAGTTTCATTTACTATTTTTCTTCCAGTTCACTTTCAGAAGTAATTTTTACAGTTGAAGCAACTTTTTCATTATTTCTTACCTTCATAATTCTTACTCCTGCAGTTGATCTTCCTATTACTGATATTGAATTTACCCTTGTTCTTATAAGAGTTCCTTCCGATGTAATAAGCATTACTTCTGTTTCATTGTCTACTATTTTTACATCAACTATTTTTCCTGTTTTTTCATTCATTTTCAGGTTGATTATTCCTTTTCCACCTCTTGACTGAACTCTATATTCACCAAGCTTAGTTCTTTTTCCGTATCCTTCTTCAGTTACTGTCAGAACACTCAATTTATTGAATTCTTCTTCACCTATTGTTGGATTAATAATTGCAGCAGCAACTACAATATCATCTTTTCTAAGATCTATTCCTTTTACTCCTGCGGCAGTTCTTCCCATGCTTCTTACATCTTCTTCAGAGAATCTTATTGCAACTCCGTTTCTTGTAGCTATAAAGATTTCATTTTTATGATTTCCGCTTGTAAGACCTATATAAGTAAGCTCATCTTCTCCGTTTAATGTAAGTGCTCTTATTCCTGCCTTGTTTATGTTTGCAAACAGTGTCAGGTCAGTTTTCTTAACTTTTCCGTCTCTTGTAATGAAGAATAGTTTTCTATTTTCTTCAAATTCACGCACTTTTATTACAGTACTTACCTTTTCATCATTAGAAAGCTTGATAAGGTTGCTTATCAGCTTACCTCTTGCCTGCTTTCCTGATTCAGGTATTTCATATACCTTCATGCTGAATACTTTTCCTTTTGTTGTAAATATAAGCAATGTATCCAGATTTTTAGCAACGTACATGTCTTTTATAACATCATCTTCCACAGTATTTGTAGCATTTACTCCTACTCCACCTCTTCTCTGTGAATGATAAGTGTCAGTTGCCACCCTCTTTACATATCCCTTTTCAGTCAATGTAACTACAACATCTTCATCCTTTATCAGATCTTCAATTCCAATTTCCACTCTCTGTTTTCTTATTTCAGTTCTTCTCTTATCTCCAAAATCTTCCTTCAGTTTCATTGTCTCTTCTCTTATTATCTGATATTTTCTTGCATCGTCAGCCAGTATTGCCTTCAGGTCTGCAATTAAAAGCATAAGTTCATTATATTCCTGATCTATCTTGTCTCTTTCAAGTCCTGTCAACCTCTGCAGTCTCATATCCAGTATTGCCCTTGCCTGAATTTCTGTAAATCCAAAGCTTTTCATTAGCTCTTCCCTTGCAATATTTGCATCTCTTGAAGCCCTTATTATTCTAATTACTTCATCTATATTGTCAAGAGCTATTCTGAACCCTTCCAATATGTGTGCCCTTGCTTCAGCTTTTTTCAGTTCAAATTGAACTCTTCTTGTAATTACAGTATATCTATGTTTTAAATAATTTTCAAGTATTTGTTTTAAATTTAATATTCTTGGGGTATTATCCACAAGTGCAAGCATTATTACACCAAATGTATTCTGTAAATCAGTATATTTGTAAAGGCTATTTAATACAAGTTCACTTTCTTCGCCTTTCTTAAGCTCAATAACAACCCTTATTCCTTCCCTGTCTGATTCATCCCTAAGATCAGAAATTCCTGTAAGTTTTTTCTGTCTTACAAGGTCGGCAATTTTTTCTATAAGTCTTGCCTTATTTACCTGATAAGGAAGTTCTGAAACGATGATTGACTCTTTTCCTGTTTTTGAAGTTTCCACATCAATTTTTGCAGCAACTTTTATTTTTCCTCTTCCTGTTTTGTAGGCATCTATTATTCCCTGTCTTCCATTTATTATTGCTCCAGTAGGAAAATCAGGACCTTTTATATGAGTCATCAGTTCATCTATAGTTATTTCAGGATTATCAACCATAGCGATTATTCCGTCACATACTTCATTCAGGTTATGTGGAGGTATATTTGTAGCCATTCCTACTGCAATTCCTGTTGCCCCGTTTAAAAGAAGGTTAGGCAGTTTTGCAGGAAGTACCGTAGGCTCATCCAAACTTTCATCAAAGTTCTTTCTGTAGTCAATAGTGTCCTTGTTTATATCTGCAAGCAGCTCTTCCGTTATTTTTGCCATTCTTGCTTCAGTATATCTCATTGCCGCAGCTTCATCACCGTCGACAGAACCAAAGTTTCCATGTCCGTCAACAAGTTCATATCTCATGTTAAAATCCTGTGCCATTCTTACCATTGCACCATATACAGCACTGTCTCCATGAGGGTGGTACTTACCAAGAACGTCTCCAACGATTCTGGCAGACTTTTTAAATGGAGCCTTGTGAGTCATTCCCATGTCATTCATTGCATACAGAATTCTTCTGTGTACCGGCTTAAGCCCATCACGTACATCAGGCAATGCCCTGCTCACAATAACGCTCATTGAATAATCCAGATATGCTGATTTTATTTCATCTTCTATATATACGTTACTTTCATTGGAAAGATCAGTAGCCTTTGTCATTCCTTCGACAACTATTTCCCTGTCATCATTTTCATCTGTTTCATCAATGACATCCTCTATTTCATCTTCTCTTTCGTCATCATCATAAAAATTATCCGACATTATATCATTTCCGTATAACTCCAGAAAATCATGAATATTCCTTCACGATTATTTCTTTTCAGGTTATACTTCTCCTTTCGTTTTATTTTCCATTATATATCAAGGTTTCTTACATAATTTGCATTTTCTTCAATAAATCTTCTTCTAGGTTCCACCTTGTCCCCCATAAGTATATTGAACATTTTGTCAGCATACGAAGCATCTTCCATTGAAACCTTGAGAAGTGTTCTCACTTCAGGATCAAGTGTAGTTTCCCACAGCTGTTCCGGATTCATTTCTCCCAACCCTTTATATCTCTGTATTGTATATTTTCTATTTTCATTTTCCAGAGTTTTTGTAACCTGTCTCAGCTGATCATCAGAATATGCATATTTTATTGCTTTTCCAGCTTGAATTTTATATAAAGGCGGCTGTGCTATGTATATATATCCTTCATTTATAAGTTCTCTCAAATGTCTGTAAAAGAATGTCAGCATAAGGGTTCTTATGTGCGCTCCATCCACATCGGCATCTGTCATGATTACTATTTTATGATATCTCAGCTTTGAAAGATCCATTTCTTCTCCAAATCCTGCTCCAAATGCTGTTATCATAGCTCTTATTTCTGCATTTTCCAGAGCCTTGTTTATTCCTGATTTCTCAACATTCAGTATTTTCCCTCTTAAAGGCAGTATTGCCTGGAATCTTCTGTCTCTTCCCTGTTTTGCCGAACCTCCCGCAGAGTTTCCTTCGACTATGAATATTTCAGATTCAGAAGGATCCTTTGAAGAACAGTCTGCAAGTTTTCCAGGTAACGATCCTACTTCAAGGCTGTTTTTTCTAAGTACAAGTTCCCTTGCTTTTTTTGCCGCTTCCCTTGCTTTTTTTGACATTGACATTTTTTCAATTATTTTTTCTGCTTCCTTTGGATGATCCTCCAAGTAGAATTTAAGGTTATTTCCCACAATATTTGAAACTATTCCTGTTACTTCACTGTTTCCAAGTTTGGTTTTTGTCTGCCCTTCAAACTGTGGTTCAGGAATTTTCACACTTATTACACAGAAAAGTCCTTCCCTTACATCTGACCCCTGGAATGATCCGTCCTTCTCCTTTATGATATTCATCTGTTTAGCTATATCATTTATTGTTCTTGTAAGTGCCGTTCTGAATCCACTTACGTGTGTTCCACCTTCATATGTATTTATATTATTTACAAATGAATATACATTTTCCTTCTGGGATACTGTATATGTCATTGCAATTTCCACTTCAACAAATTTAGCTGATTTATGTTTTTTTACAACATTTCCCTCTGCATCAGTTGTTTCAATATCTTCCTCTTCCTGAACTTTATATGTGTCGCTCATGTATATTATGTCATCAGAAATTTTTTCCTCATCTGTTATTTCATTAAGGAAGTCCTTTATTCCTCCCTCAAACAGAAATTCTTCAGATTTTATCTTTTCACTATCCCTTTCATCAGCAAGATCTATTTTAAGTCCTTTGTTAAGATAAGCAAGTTCCTTCAGTCTTGATTCAAGTACAGAATAATCATAAACTGTTGTTTCAAATATTTCAGCATCTGCCTTAAATCTTATTGTAGTTCCATGTTTATCTTCAGGAGCTTCTGCTATCTGGACAGGGTCGCTTACAGGAATTCCTCTTTTAAAAGTCTGTCTTACTGTTTTTCCATCCCTTGTAACTGTAGCCTCTACCCATTCTGAAAGGGCATTTACAACTGAAATTCCAACTCCGTGAAGTCCTCCTGATACTTTATAGTTGTCATTATCAAATTTTCCTCCCGCATGAAGCACAGTCATTACAACTTCAAGTGTAGACTTTCCTGTTTCGTGCATTCCTATCGGGATTCCTCTTCCGTTATCTACTACTTCTATTACATTATCAGGTAATATTTTTACAGATATGTTATCACATATTCCTGCCAGAGCCTCATCGACACTGTTATCCACTACCTCCCATACAAGGTGATGAAGTCCTTTTGAAGAAGTTGACCCTATATACATTCCTGGTCTTACCCTTACGGCTTCCAGTCCTTCCAGTACCCTTATATCCTCAGCTCCATAATTATTAGACATTTTTTCCTCCGTTTATATCTTATTTCGTTTTTCCCTATTCCTATTTATTATACAACATATATTTTAGTTTAACGTTTGTTTTACTTATATTTTATTTTCATAAATATATATTGTGGCTATTTTCCTACACAAAAGTTTCCAAATACGTGATCCAGAATATCTTCTGATGATATTTCCCCTGTTATTTCCGAAAGTGAATCAAGTGCTTCCTTCAGATCTACGGAAATCAGATCCATAGGCATTCCTGCATCTATCGTTTCAAAAATATTTCTTATTGCATCCTTTGTCTTTTCAAGTGCAGTCTTGTGTCTTATATTGGTAATTATAAGCTTTTCAGATGAATCCTCAACATTTTCCTCAACTATATAGGAATATATTCTTTCTTCCATATCTTCAATACCTATATTATCCTTTGCAGATATTTCCAGAATATTTTCAAGTCCGAATTCATCAAGCTCTATTTTTCTTTCAAGATCTATCTTGTTTAAAAGTACTATTGTCTTTTTATTGTGATTCTGTATTTCCTCTATTACTTCCCTGTCTTCACTTTCAAGCTCCCTTGACGCATCCAGCACAAGTAGTACAAGATCCGCATTTTCAATAAATTTCTTTGATTTTTCCACTCCAATATTTTCAACAATATCTTCTGTCTTTCTTATTCCCGCCGTATCTGTCAGCACAAGAGGAATCCCTTTTATATTAATTATTTCTTCTATTACATCCCTTGTTGTACCTGGAATATGTGTGACTATTGCCCTTTCTTCCTTTAAAAGTGAATTCAGAAGGGTTGATTTTCCCACATTAGGCTTTCCAGCAATTACAGTTTTTATACCTTCCTTTATTTTTTTCCCCTTGTCGTAGGAAGATATAAGTCTGTCTGCTTCTGCATATACATTTTCAAGATTTTCCCTCAAATTTGAAGGAAGCGGATCGTCTATCCCCTCTTCAGGATAGTCAAGCACAACATTTACATGTGCCGTTACATCAAGCAGCGCCTTCTTGAAACTTGCTATTTTATCCCTCAAATCTCCTCTAAGCTGTTCCAGTGACAATGAGATACTTTTTTCAGTCTTTCCATGAATAATATCCATTACCGCCTCTGCCTGTGAGAGATCTATTCTTCCATTCATAAATGCCCTTTTTGTAAATTCCCCCTGCTCAGCGTGTCTGGCACCGTTTTTCAGAACAAGCTCCAGAACCTTTTCACTTATAAGATGACCACCATGACAGTTTATTTCAACAACATCTTCACAAGTATATGTTTTAGGCGCTTTCATTCTTACAGCCATTACTTCATCTATTATTTTTCCATTATCATGAATAAATCCGTAATTAAACTTATAAAAACCCAAATCTCTGTTTGGGTTTTTAGTATTAAATATTCTATCCAGTATTTCAAATGATTTATCCCCTGATATTCTTATTATTCCTATTCCGCCTTCACCTCTTGGAGTTGAAATTGCGGCTATTGTATCAAATAACATTTTTATACCTCATTTTTTTACTAGTCTTTTGTTCTTTTTATAACAAGATATCTCTTAGGTTCTTCTCCTACACTTTCTGTCTTAAGTCCCTTTATAAAGGAAATTTCTTCGTGTATAATTTTTCTTTCCCTTGCAGACATAGGATTAAGTTTTACATTTCTTCCTGAATCAAGAACTTTTTTCCCTTTTTTTCTTGCAAGATCCCTTAACGCTTCTTCCCTTTTATCTTTATAATTATTAGAATCTATAACTACTTTTATATTTTTTAAAGTTTTTACAGAAGTAAGAAGATATTCGATGGCATTTAATGCACTTCCTTTTTCTCCTATAAGATATCTTATATCCTTACCGTCAACGTTTACAACATATCTTTCGCCTTCTTTTGATATATCTACTATTTTTAGGCTAAGTTTTGAATTTACAATAAATTCCTTCATGAAGCTTCTTATTCTGTCAAAATTAGGATCATCTGAATTTTCAGCTTCAACTTCCACTTTTTTATTTTCTTCCTTTTGAACTCTTACATTTTCATTGTTTGAACGCTCATTTTTCTGATATTTTTCCTTGTTATCGGAATTTTGGT
Organism: uncultured Leptotrichia sp.; assembly: GCA_937925095.1. Classification (GTDB taxonomy): domain Bacteria; phylum Fusobacteriota; class Fusobacteriia; order Fusobacteriales; family Leptotrichiaceae; genus Leptotrichia_A. The sequence continues at coordinate 20,513 of CALEXX010000011.1, read as the reverse complement.
CATTCCAGTTTTTTCTTCCTTGTTTTACATTGTCTTTTTTATTTTTTCCGTTATTTTTTCTATTCTCTTTATGGTTATTTCCTGAATTTCTAAATTCATTTTTCCTATTTTCAGGTTTTGCTTCATTTTTCCCTGAACCAGCTCTGTTTTCAGCAGGTTTTACTTTTGGTTTTTCCCTTTTTTCACCTTTTTTTACAATTTCTATTTCATATTCACCATTTACATTGAAGAAAAGTATTTTTTTAGGTTCCTTCAGGACTGTTATCCTGAATTCTTCATCCTCACCCAGTGTAAGGCTTCTTTTTACCATATTGTCCAATTCTTCTCTATTTTTAGCTTTTAATACTATCTTTTCCATCATCACTTCTTCCTTTCATAATGATATACTGTTGTGCAAGCGAAAGAGCTCCTGAAACTAAATAATATAATGTTACTCCTGAAGGCATTCTGTAGAAAAGGAACAGCATCATAAGAGGCATTGTATACATCATTGACTGAAGCTGGTTATTTCCATCCTGTCCTTTAGTAGCTCCAGACATAATTTTCTGCTGCAGGTAAGTTACTCCTGTATTTAAAATAGGAAGCAGGTTAAATGCAAAATTTCCAAACATAAACAGTCTGTCAGGCTGCTTCAAGTTAAACCATAGGAATGTCGCATCATTTGGAATTGTCTTTCCGCTGAATGCATAATATAGTGCTACGAAAACTGGCAACTGAATTAAAAGAGGTAAACATCCCCCTAAAGGATTTACATTGTTTGCTTTGTATATTTCAGCTGTTCTTTTTTGATATTCCTGCGGATTATCCTTATATTTTTCCTTTATTTTATCCAGTTCAGGCTGTAATTCCCTCATTTTTTTCATTGATTTTTCCTGTTTCAATGTCAACGGGAAAACTATTATTCTCATTAAAATTGTTATTATAATTATTGCTATACCAAATTTACCTGGTATTCCCAGATGACCTACTGCTTCCGCTATTTTTTCCAAAAGAAAAACAACGGCTTCTTCAAGTATTTTTATTCTGAACATTTATCTTTTTCCTCCATTATATTATTTTTTATTTTAACGGGTCATATCCTCCCTTATTGAAGGGATGACATTTTAAAATCCTTTTTATACTGAGGCACGCTCCCTTTATGGCACCATATTTTGTAATGGCCTGTCTTGAATATTCTGAACATGTGGGATAAAACCTACATCTTCTTCCAAATGCACCTGAAAAAAATTTCTGATATATTTTTATCAAAAATAGAAGCATATGTTTCATTTTTTTACCACCTTTAACATATCCTTTTCAATATCTTCATATTTTAAGGTAGCCAGTTTTTCCTTCAGAACTGCCTTTCCTACAAAAATATAGTCTGTACCTTGTTTAAATTTTTCCTTGTTGTTTTTTACAAATTCCCTAAAAAGTCTTTTTATCCTGTTTCTCTGAACTGCGTTTCCTGTCTTTTTACTTGCCACAAATCCAAAACGCTGCATATTATTTTTATTTTCAGACACAAAAACAATGGCATACCTAGTGTACACCTTCCTGGATTTGTTGTAAATTGTCGTGAAGTCTCTGCTTCTTTTTAATTTATCAATCATTTTCATAAACTTTCTGATATTTTGTTAAAAACCCGGTGTTGTTTTAAAGTCACCGGGTTATGCTGATAGTTTTGCTCTTCCTTTATTTCTTCTTCTTTTTAAAACATTTCTACCGCTTTTAGTTTGCATTCTTTTTCTGAATCCATGATCTTTTTTTCTTTTTCTTTTATTTGGTTGGTATGTTCTTTTAGTCATTTTCTTTCCTTTCTGAGTTATTTAAGTGTAAGTCTTTTTTTCAAGTAGTTTACATATTATGATAAACAAATTTTACGAAAAAGTCAAGGAATATTTGCATTAATTTTCTTTTTTATTAATAAATAACGTTTTTTCTGATATAATATAAGGGGATTTATTCCTGTTTTTAAAAATCTGAAAAAAATATTTTCCACTCTGCTATAATATTAAAAATATATATATTCATTTTATATTAGTATTATTATAGGGGGATGTATTTGTTGGAAGTCAGTAAAATAGGGAAAGTTTTAAAGGGAAAAGATGTTGAAAAGAAAAGTGTAAATTGTTGATAAAAGATTATAACACAATTTTTAACATGCTTTCTAACATAGAATCTTGAAAAAAAAATAAAAAAAATTTTATTGTGTAAAAAAAGTTAGTTTCCCAAAAAAACAGTACTTCAAGATAGTGTGGAAAAATACGTTAAAATGTTGAAAAATGAAAAAGTCCTATAAAAAATCTATAAAAAAATGTGGATATTACTGTTGGAAAGTTGAAAACTGGCTTCCTTGATTAATTATATTTTTTATGTTATATTCAATATGAAATAACGTAAAAGGAGTTGTAAATATATGGAAATGAGTGCCTCAAAGCTATGGGAAAAAATTTTAAAAATTATAAAAAAAAGAGTGAATGAAGTAGAATTCAATACTTTTTTTAAAAACGTAGAGGCGGAAGAAATCTCTGATGACACATTAAAGCTGATTTGCAGCACAAATCTTGTAAAAAAGAACATAGAGAAATATAAGGAACAGATAGAAGAAATTATTGAAATAATAACTGATGAGGAAATGAAGGTAGTTTTTGAAGTGAAGGTTCAGGAACCTGTACAGAACAGCAGCTACAGATTTTCAGAAAACAGGGCAGACAGAAGCGATAGAATAAATACAGGCCTTAATGAAAAAAACAATATTGACAATTTTGTGGTAGGTGACAACAGCAGGCTTGCATATAATGCCTGTCAGGCAGTTATAGAAAATGAAATTCCTGTTTATAATCCACTTCTTATATACGGTGGTTCAGGTCTTGGAAAAACCCATCTGCTTCAGGCTACGGGAAATTCCATAGTAAAAAAATATCCTTACAAGAAGGTTTTTTATTCCACTTCGGAAGAATTTTCAAACACTTTTTTCCAGATGCTTCAGAAGGGGGAAATACAGGAGTTCAGGGATACTTTCAGAAGCCTTGATGTACTTCTTCTGGATGATATACAGTTTTTTGAGAAGGTTTTTGGAAAAGGTGGAGGAACTATCGAGGAGGAATTTTTTCATACATTCAATAAATTGCAGGAACTTGGAAAACAGATAATTATGATAAGTGACAGATACCCTAAGGATATAAAAAATCTTTCAAAGAGAATGGAATCAAGATTTCTGTCAGGACTTTCTGTGGAAATACAGCAGCCGGGATTTGAAACAAGGGTGGCTATTCTGAAAAGATATGCTGTTGAAAGAAATATTGAAATTGATGAAAATATACTTGAATATATAGCTGATACTGTTGATACGAATGTAAGGGAAATGGAAGGTATGCTTACTTCCATGAGTGCCAGATCAAAACTTCTTAACGAAAAGATAACTTTACAGCAGGTTCAGGATGAGCTGGCTAACAGGATAAGAAGGCAGAGAGCTGAAATAACTGCTGAAAAAATAATAGAAACAGTATCTGTGGAGTATGACGTACCTGTCACAGATATGAAATCAAAGAAAAGACAGAAGAAAATAGTAAATGCAAGACAGATTGCGATGTTTCTTCTGAAGAACAGGCTTGACCTTAACCTGACTACAATTGGAGGGCTTTTTGGAGGAAAAGATCACAGCACTGTTATAAGCAGCATAAGAAAAGTTGAAGGTAAAATGGAAGAAAGCAAGGTATTTAAAGGGGAAATAGACAGGCTGAAACAGAATATTTCAAAATAATGGATAAAGAAGTCAGAAAGTCTTGAAAACTTATAAGATTAGAGAATTGTCAAACTGGCAGAAGGGAAAAAAGATGAAAAAGAAAAATGATGAAATAGAAATTGTAGAAATAAATACAGAATTTATAAAGCTTGACCAGCTTTTAAAATGGGCAAACTTCACTGCTTCAGGAGTTGAATCAAAAATGTTCATACTGAATGGGGAAGTGAAGGTAAACGGAGAAGTTGAAACAAGAAGGGGAAAGAAAATATACGACGGATATGTTGTGGAATTTAATGGGGAAAAGATAAAAGTTAAGGCTCCTAAGGCTCCTACAGAATAACTGTCTAAAAATATAGAAAAACACAGAGGGGATAACATATGTATCTGAACCAGATAAGTTATAGCAATTTTCGCTGTCTTGAAGATGGAAAAATAGACCTGGACAGGAATTTCAACTTAATATATGGTAAAAATGGACAGGGAAAAACTTCTTTCATAGAGGCTGTTCATTTTTTAGCAACTGGGAAAAGCTTCAGGACAAAGAAACTGAAGGAACTTTTCAGATACAACAGGAACAGGGTTATAGTTTTTGGAAAATATACAGGAAAAAATAATGAAGAAAATACAATGGCTATCGATGTAAATGAAGACAGGAAGGATTTCTACATTAACAGGAATAAGAATAAATATATAGACTATGTGGGAATTTTAAATATAATATCATTTATTCCTGAAGATATTGAAATAATTATAGGAAATCCTTCAGTAAGAAGAAACTTTTTCAATTATGAAATATCTCAGGCAAGAAAAGATTATCTGAAGTCAATTGTGGATTTTGAAAAAATACTGAAGGTGCGTAACAAGCTGATAAAGGAAAAGAAAACAGGAGAAGAAATATATAGGATATACAATGACAGATTTATAGAAGAGGGAGTGAATATAATAGTTCACAGAAGGGAATTTATAAGAAATATTTCGATTCTTCTGAATCTCAATTATAGAAAACTTTTTGATGAAAAATCTGAGCTGAAGCTGAAATATGAATGTTTTTTAGGAGAAACTGAAAAAAAGTCCAGGGAAGAACTAACTGAAAAGTTTAGGGAGCTTTGTATAAGAAAAGCAGAAAGGGAAAGATTTCTGGGATATAGTCTTATTGGACCTCAAAAGGATGACTTTATATTTGAACTGAATGGAAAAAATGCAAAATCCTTTTCATCCCAGGGAGAAAAGAAATCAATCATATTTTCTCTTAAAATTTCTGAAATAGACATGCTTGTGAAGGAAAAAAATGAATATCCTGTATTTATAATGGATGACATTGCCTCATACTTTGATGAAGTAAGAAAAAAGAGCATACTTGAGTATTTTGTAAATAAGAAGATTCAATGTTTTATAACTTCAACTGAAGATTTAAATATAAAAGGGAAAAGATTTATTGTGGAAAAAGGGAAAGTGAAGGCTTATGAGTAAGGAAATAAAGAAACTGGATAAAAATATATTTGAGCTGAAATGTTCTGCATTTAAAGGTGAAGGCTATATCCTGTGGAAACTGAGAAAAAACTGGGAAGTTATTGCAGGAAATATAATTGCTGAAAAATCGGAGCCTAAAAACCTTTATATGAGGGAACTGACAATAAATGTACATGATCCTGTTATTCATCATAGCATTGTTTCATACTCTTCCATAATAATGAAAAAAATTAATGAGTTTTTTCAGGGAAATGTTGTGGAAAAAGTTGAGGTTAGGAAAATAAATAGAAATTCCAGAAGAGATATACTGGATTTAAGGAAACAGAAAAAAACTGAAAATACGTTGAAAACAATTGAAACAGCTGAGAAAAAAAATTCTCTTCAGGAAAAGGATATGGAACTGTCTACCGAAGAAAAGGAAAAAATAAAGGAAAATATTGATAAAATAGATAAAAAATATGAAAATTTTGCCATAAGGCTTAAGGAAATAGCGGAAAATAACAGGAAAAGGGAAAAATACCTTTTAAGCAGCGGTTTTATCCAGTGCAGTGAATGTGGAAAGATATTTTATCCTGGAGGAAATGAAAAAATATGTTTTAACTGCTATGACAGGAAAGAAAGCGGAAAAATAGAGGCAATGGCAAAGCTGCTTACTGAAATGCCTCTTATTGGGGAAAGGGATGCAGTTAGAAGGACAGGAACAGATGCGTACACCTATTATAAGGTGAGGGATATGCTGGCCCAGAGGGTTTACAGCGATTTATTTTATTTCTGTATGGAAAAGAACCTCCAGATACAGGGAAATGAAGAATGGAGGGACGAAATAAGAAAAGAAACAATTGTGGATTTTGAAATTTACGTAAAAAACTATATAGATTTGAAAATAGGTACGGATAATATGGAAATTTTTTCAAAGGAAAGGAAAAAATTGTTAAAAAAGCTGAATAATGACAGGAGATTTAAAAAATGAATGTAGAGGAATTATTAAAGGAAGCTTTTGAATCTTATACAGAAGGTAAAGCTTATGACGCTCTAATCTATCTGGAAACGGTGCTTGAAATGGAAGAGGGAAATTACCAGGCATTGAAAATGATTTCAAAAATATACGTGGATACAGGCTTTTATAAGGAAGCTATAAAATACAGTGAAATAGCATATAAAAAATATAGTGAAAATCCTGAAGTGATATTTAACATGGGATATCTCAGTCAGGCAATAGGAAAATATAAGAAGGCGCTTTCCTATTATGAGAAATATTCTGAAACAGAAAGCAATTACCATGTCATGCTTAATATGGGACTCTGCTACATGGAACTGAAGTATTACAGAAAGGCTCTTGAAATGCTGGAAAAGGCAATCAAAAAAGAACCTTCAAATACTGAAGGATACATGGATAAGGCTGAATGCCTGATAAGAATGAACCAGTTTGACAGGGCAATGCAGATATATGAGGAAAGGCTTGCAGATAAGGAAAATAACGTAGAGGAATATTATATTTACATGAGGATGGGAGACCTGAAAAATGCGGCCGGAAATATTGATGAGGCAATAAAATATTATAATATTGCCATAAATTTCAGTAAAGCTGAGGACTTCGTCTTTGAAAATTTTTATGAGATGCTAATTAAGGCTGAAAAATATGAAGAGATAGAACTTCTTCTTATAAACTTTGCAAATAGCGGTCATCCAAGGGAAAAGGTACTTAACATGGAAGGAAGGTATGCTTCTGCAATAAAGGATTTTGAGAGGGCAAAGAAGGTGTGCGATAAACTGCTTATGCTTGAGCCTGATAATCCGCTTCATTATTTTAATTCGGCATATATTGCAGAAATGCGGAATAAATTTGATGAGGCGCTTGAATTTATAAAAAAAGCGGAAAAGTATATAAGTGACAAGGAAGTTCTAAAAGAAGCAAGAAAGAGAATAAAAAAGGCGAAGGAAAAATATCTTAAGAATAATGGAAAATAATCCAGGAAAATATGCTTAAGATACTGATGCCTGTTTGATTAAAAAGAAAAATTATGATAAAATCTAAAGATTGAATTTTATAAATAAAAATAAAGAGGATTATATGTCTGAAAAAATAAATTATGAAATAACGGAAGGTTATGACAAGGAGGTTCTTCTGGAGGTTTTAAGAAACTTTGATAAGACAGGGGAATCAGTAAATGAAGAAAGAAACAGGATAAAAAGATTTAAAATAGAACATAATGGCAGGGAAAAGGAAATAAACGTAAAATGTTTCAGTAAAAAAAGTCCGCTTATACAGTTTGTGTACAAATATTTTAAAGGCTCAAAAGGGAAAAGATCATATCTGTATGGAAGAAGGCTTGTAGAACTTGGTATAAATACACCTGAGCCAATAGCGTATTTTGATGAATATTATGATGAGTCTGCAGGAGAAAAGAGACACTTTTACATAAGCGAGGATTTAAAATACCAGTTTACATGTAGGGAGCTTTTATGGCGGGAAAAATTAAAGCCTGAAGTGAAGGAAATATTTGACAGGGACAGGGAAAAGATAATAGCCCAGTTTGCAGAATTTACCTTTGATTTGCATGAAAAAGGGGTTGAATTTGATGATTATTCGCCGGGAAATGTTCTTATAAGAAAGGAAGATTCTGACAGATATGGATTTTATCTGATAGATCTTAACAGAATGACATTCCGTAAAAGTCTTGATTTTAATGCGAGAATGAAAAATGTATCAAGAATGATGGAGGATAAGGAATATGTGGAAATATTTTCAAAATATTATTCAGAACTTTATAAAAAATCTTATAATGAAGTATATGACAAACTTTACGGTTATATAAACAGGCATAAAATTTATGTTGCAGTAAAGGACAACACAAGAACCTTCAGATATTTCTTTAAAAGAAAGAAAAGATAGTTCTGAAGTAAAGGGAAATGAAAGGGAAAAAAGAAATGGATAAAAATTACGATATAATTGTTGTAGGGGCAGGGCATGCAGGAGTGGAAGCTGCCCTTGCATCGGCTAGAATGGGACTGAAAACGGCACTGTTTACAATATATTTAGACAGTATAGCCATGATGTCGTGTAATCCTTCAGTGGGAGGACCGGGAAAAAGCCATCTTGTATCAGAGCTTGGAATGCTTGGCGGAGAAATGGCAAGACATATAGACAACTACAACCTTCAGCTGAAAAATCTGAATCATACAAAGGGGCTGGCTTCAAGAATAACAAGGGCACAGGCTGACAAATACTGGTACAGGGTAAAAATGAGGGAAATAGTCGAAACAGAAGAAAATCTGTATCTTGTTCAGGGAATAGTAAATGATCTTATTGTTGAAAATGGAAGTGTAAAAGGTGTAATTGACAATCTGGGAGTGGAATATTTTGCAAAGGCTGTTGTACTTTGTACAGGAACGTTTTTAAAAGGTCAGTTTATAATGGGGGATGTAAAATACTCTGCAGGAAGACAGGGAGAGCCTTCAAGTGATGAACTACCTGACAATCTTGTAAAATATGGATTTGAACTTGACAGATATCAGACTGCAACTCCACCGAGAGTGGATAAAAAAAGTATTGATTTTTCAAAAATGGAAGAGCTGAAGGGGGAAGACAAGCCGAGATATTTTTCATATGAAACAGAAAAGGAATATAATCAGACATTGCCAACATGGCTTACATTTACAACTGAAAAAACAATAGAAACAGGAAAGGAAATGCTTAAATATTCTCCAATTGTAACAGGAGTTGTAAGTACGAAGGGACCGAGACACTGTCCTTCGCTGGATAGAAAAATAATGAATTTTCCTGAAAAGACAAATCATCAGATTTTTCTGGAGCAGGAATCTATAGAATCCAATGAAATATATATAAACGGATTTACTACAGCAATGCCACCATTTGCACAGGAAGCAATGCTTAAAACAATTGCAGGGCTTGAAAATGCCAAAATAGTAAGATATGGATATGCTGTGGAATATGATTTCATTCCTGCATATCAGCTGAATCTGACACTGGAAACAAAAGTGCTTAATGGACTTTATACTGCAGGTACAATAAACGGTACAAGCGGTTATGAGGAAGCTGCATGCCAGGGATTTATTGCAGGAGTAAATGCCGCAAGGAAAATCCTTGGGAAAAGGGAAATAATAATCGAAAGAAGTGAAGGATATATAGGAGTCCTTATAGATGACATAATAAACAAGAAGACACCAGAGCCATACAGGGTATTACCGTCAAGGGCTGAATACAGGCTTACACTGAGACAGGACAACATATTTATAAGGCTGCTTGAAAAATCTAAGGAGATAGGTCTTTTAAACAGTGAAAAGCTTAAAGAACTTGAAAATGTCAGAAATGAAATAGAAGCAGAAATAGAAAGACTGAAGGGAATAACTGTTTATCCAACAAAGGAAACAAACGAGAAACTTGAAAGAATAGGAAAAGAATTTAACATTAAAAATGGAAGTGAAGATATTTCCACAAAAAGTGCAAATAATCCTGTTTCAGCTTTTGAATTTCTGGCGAGAAAGGAAATAAGCTACGACAACCTTTCAGAGTTTGTAGAAACTGTGGATCTTTCCCCTCTGGCAAAGGAACAGGTTGAAATAAATGCAAAATATAATGTGTTTATTGAAAGGGAGAAGGCTCAGATTGAAAAATTTGAAAAGCTTGAAAAAATGGAAATACCGGAAGATATTGACTATGAAAGCATACAGGGATTAAGTAATATAGCAATTTCAGGACTTATGTATGGAAAACCGGCGACAATAGGTCAGGCAAGCAGAATAAGCGGAGTTACTTATAATGATATTGCACTGCTTATAGCAATGTTAAAGGAAAAGCAGAAATAAAGACGGGATTTATAACGAAAGGAAAAAAGAAAAGAGATGAAGTTAATTGTAGGACTTGGAAATCCGGGAGAACAGTATAAGCTTACGAGACATAATGTAGGTTTTATATTTATAGATGAATATCTCAGGAAAAACAATATAACAGATATAAGGGAAAAATACAAATCAGAGTTTGTCCAGACAGATTATAAGGGGGAAAAGGTTTTTTACCAGAAACCCCTGACTTTCATGAATTTAAGTGGTGAAGCAGTAGGCCAGGCAATAAGATTTTTTAAAATGGATCCTGCTACTGACCTTTTTGTAATATACGACGACATGGATATGGAGTTTGGAAAGATAAAAATCAGAAAGGACGGAAGATCTGCTGGGCATAATGGAATAAAATCCATAATACAGCATGTGGGGGAAGAATTCGTAAGGATAAAATATGGAATAGGAAAGGCAAAATCAAAGGAAGAGACAATAGGCCATGTTCTTGGTAAATTTTCTCCAGAAGAAAAGGAGACAATAAAAGAATCACTTGAAAAAATGTTTAATCTCATAGATGACATAAAAAATGATATGGATATTTCAAAATTAATGAATAAATATAACAAAAAATAGAAAATATTCAAAAATGTGATGAAAGCTTGAAAATAGAGGTATTTAAATGAAGGTTGGAAGTCAGGAAAATACCTCGAAAAATTTTTATCAAAAAAATATATAAAAATTGTAAAAAGTAGTTGACAAAATATAAAAAATTATATATAATGTTTATTGTCTTAAGTAATTAAGATTTAGATTGGGCTGTCGCCAAGCGGTAAGGCACTGGACTTTGACTCCAGCATGCAATGGTTCGAATCCATTCAGCCCAGCCACATTTTTTAAATAATCTATTAATAAATGTCTTGGTAGTAGGACATTTTTTTTTATTTATTTCAAATTATTTAATACCTAATTCCGTGTGAAAATATTGAAGGCAACTGGAATTACATAAAATTCTATTTGCTGGAATAGAGGGATTTTTTAGTGCCTTCTTGTATTTCTTTGTGTAATCCTCCATTTTTTTAATAATCTTCCATTTTTGCTCCATAATAATTTGATATTCGTGATTGTCTATATATGCATGCTTTTTTGAAATATATCTCTGTATATCATTTATGACAACAGCTTTAGAAAAATCAAGTCCCTTATTTCCTATAGTTTTTATAGAATATTTATGAGTTATATGACTTCTTACAGGTACAGCAAATGTTAAGTTATTAAGTTTTATTAAAAAAACGGCATATGGTCTGTTAGTTTTTTTTAGTATTTCACTACAATTGGAATAATCTTTATAGAAGTTATTTTCTAATAAAAAGAAGTTCATTTTTATATCCTTTCATATTTTAATTTTTTAATAATTATAACTAATAAGAAAATTAAAGTTAAGTAAATATATTTTAAATATAAGAGAGAAAATAAAAAAGAAGCTATTTTTAAAATTTTCATTTTCAAATAGCTTCTATATAAATTTTCATCTCATTGTACGTTTTTTTTGATTATCCTGTTCGCCATACTACGAACATGTCATCCTCATTGTATGTTTTTTTTGATTATCCTGTTCGCCATACTACGAACATGTCATCTCTAATAATATTATACTTGATTTATAAAAAAAGTCAAGACTTTATTTATAAAAAATTAATAAATTTCAATTTTAATACATTTTCTAAATAAATAACTTTTTCGATAATATCTACTCAAGATTCAGATTATGTGTGTGTAAATAATGTACCCCGAAAAATAGTAACACTGAAGAAACAAGGGAATATATTATAGAAATTATATTTCCATTTTTTAATGAATTAAATATAATTGGGTCAAATTCATCATATATATCAGCTAAATTTAAATTTCCAATTGTAGAATACGAAATTGATGTACCTATGAATGAAAAAATAAGTGAAATTAGGAAAAAAGCAATAACACCTGCAACTACTTTGTAGCTTTTAAATAAATTTGCTATTGCAATACTTAAAAATATCATAAGAATATTCTGTATATGTGAAAGAAAATTATAAATAAACTGTAAAATAAATATAAAAAGATATTTAGAACTTAATATTGTTTTTACTGCAATATTTAGATTTTGGTAAAATTCAGGATCCCTGATGATATTTCTTATAAAAAAATCAAATGGAAAAAGGATAAATAAAGAAACAAAAATAATAAAGTAGCTTATAAATATCCATATAAGAAAATTTATCAGTTTTGCCCATATTATCTGTGATGGTTTTAATGGGAGAGTATTTGTAAGATATCCTTCATTTCCGTATATTGAAGAGCTGTATCTCGTGATTATGACAAATACTGTCATACAGAAAATTCCAAAAACTACAACAAAGTATGCAAAATATAAAAGTGGAGATCCGAACATTGCTAAGAAATTATTTTCCCTTTCCATACGTGAAATATCCGTTGTAAGAAGAAGAAATCTGTTAATAATTCCAATGACAAGAGCCGCAATATAAAAAGGTATTAATTTTTTTCCTATATTCATAAAATCGTATTTAAATAATTTTAGTATCATTTGAAAACCTCCCTGAAATATTCATCGATGCTTTTATTGTGAGCAGATTTAATGTGCTCTGTACTTTCATGCAGGAGAATGTCTCCCTTATTAATAAAAATAACTTCATCCAGAACCCTCTCAACATCTGCAATTAAGTGTGTTGAAATTATTATAGTTCCTCTTCTGTTGTAATTTTTAATGATAGTGTCAAGTATATATTCCCTTGCAACCGGATCGACTCCTGCAATAGGTTCATCCAGAAGATAAAGATCGGCATCTCTGCTCATTACAAGAATAAGCTGAACCTTTTCCTTATTTCCTTTTGAAAGGTGTTTGAATCTTCTTCTAGGGTCGATTTTAAGGTCTGAAAGCATTGAGAGAGCTTTCTCTTCGTTGAAATCTGCATAGAAATCCTTAAAAAGCCTCAATATTGAATTGATGTTCTGTGAATCATCAAGATAATTTTTGTCAGGCAGATACGAAACAACTTTTTTTGTTTCCACTCCAGGTTTATTCCCATTTATAAGAACAAGTCCTGAAGAAGGCATCAGAAGATTGTTTGCAAGTTTTATAAGAGTTGTTTTTCCACTTCCGTTTGGTCCAAGGAGCCCTATGATTTTTCCTCTTTCAAGAGAAAGATTAATGCTGTTGAGGGCAGTTTCATATCCATAACTTTTTGACAGATTTCTACATTCAAAAACATATCCAGTTTTGTTTGATGCAACATTCCCCATATTTTCATTTAAAATTTCTTCCATATTTCCTCCTTTAAATACAGTTTTAATATTTTAAATTATACAATATAATAGTAAAAAAATAAAGGAAAAACAGTTGAGGGCTATTTTATGGGAGAATTTTCAGATAAAGGAAGTTATGAAAAAGAAATTTTTCATTTTAATGAAAATGTGAATTGTGGTATAATATTTTAAAATGACAGTTAAAAAAATAAATAAAAAGTAGAGGAAATGAAATGAGAATATTAATAATTCATACGGCATTTATAGGGGATATTGTCCTATCAACGCCGTTAATACAGAAAATAAGGGATATTTATCCTGAGTCTGAGATAGATTATCTTACATTGCCAGGAAATAAAAGTATTATAAGTAACAATCCAAATCTGAGGGAAATAATACTTTATGACAAAAAGGGTTCAGACAGGGGAATAAAGGGATTTTTCAGAATTCTGAAAATTGTGAAAAATAATAAATATGATTTGGCAATTATTCCGCACAGATTTATAAGATCGATAATGCTTGCAAAAATGGCAGGAATAAAGAAAATAATTGGGTTTGATGTGGCAACAGGATCTTTTCTTCTGACTGATGTGAGACACTATGACATGAAAAAGCATGAAGTGGAAAGGCTGCTTGACCTTGTTGATTATAATGGGGAAAGAGTACCTTTAGGAATATATCCTTCAGAAGAAGACTATAAGAAAATAAATGAAATATTAAACGGAAGGCAATACCGGAATCTGATAACAGTTGCCCCTGGAAGCCAGAGACCTGAAAAAATATGGCCAATGGAAAAATATGATGAACTGATAAAAAGACTTACTGAAAATAAGGAAAATCTTATTGCAATAACAGGTGGAAAAGCTGAAAAAAGCTTGAAGTTAGATTCTATAAACGCTGAAAATGTGATAGATTTAAGAGGAGAAATTTCTTTACTTGAATTTGCGGCACTCCTTTCAAAATCAGATATAGTAATAAGCAATGACAGTGCCCCTATTCATATAGGAAGTGCCTTTGAAAAACCATTTGTTATAGGAATTTTTGGACCGGGAAAAAGAGGGCTGGGATTTTTTCCATGGACAGAAAAAAGTAATGTCATAGAAGACAATGAATTTTATGAAAATAGCATAACTGCCATTCCTGAAAAACAGCATGAATACTCAAAGGAATATTATAAAGGGATACCTGGAATAACAGTTGACAGGGTGTATGGAGAGGTAGTAAAGAGATTGGAAGAGAAAAATGGAAAATAATAGAATAAAGTTTTCAAATTCAAAATTTTACGAAATAAACAGAATACTGAATAAAAAGCCATGGAAGTATATATACAAGGAACTGATGCCAAAATCTCTTTATAAGCGTATACAGAGAAAAGTGGACTTTTTACAGCAGGAGGCTGTAGCTGAAAGCTGGGATAGAATAATAGAAGTATATTTTGAGGGAGAAACTGAGAAAATTAAAGTTTTTCCAAAAAAAAATCTTGCTGGAAGAAAAATAATCTGGCAGTACTGGGGAACAGGATGGGAATACGAAAAACTGCCTGATATTGTGAAACTGTGTTATAAGTCGGCTGATAAATACAAAGGAAACTATGAGATTATAAGGCTGGATAATGAAAATTTGAAGGAATATATTGAATTTCCTGAATTTATTATGGAAAAGATTGAAAGTGGGAGCATGGGATATACTCACTTCAGTGATTTACTGAGATTGGCTCTACTTGATAACTATGGTGGAGTCTGGATTGATGCTTCAATTTTAATGACAGGTTCATTATCTGAGTATTTTTCTTCTGAAGAAATTGAAAATAAAGGATATTTTATGTTTCAACGTTCAGATAATACTGAAAATAAAGAATTCTGGGAAAAGCTGAACAGTGATTATTTTTCATGGGATGAAAGAAATAAAGTCAGAGTATTAAATAGTATTATATTTTCAGAAAAAAACAATAAGATGATACATTCCCTGCTGGAGTTAATGCTCATTTTCTGGAAAAATGAAAGTGAGATACCACATTATTTCTTTTTTCAGATACTTTATAATGAAATGGCAGGAAAGTATATGCCTGAAGAAAAATGTGAAGTTGTAGATGACACATTACCTCATATTCTTTTCAGTAAATGGAATGACAAATTTTCTGAAATGGAACTTAAAAAAATTACAGAAAAAACAAACGTTCATAAATTAACACAGAAGGGAATATCAAAGGGAAATTGTATTCCAGATTCGTTTTATGATTATTTTAATAAAAAATTTGAAGTATAAAAACAGGAGATGAAACTGCGAAGGTAAGCCTGCCGGAAAGAATAAAGGATTTATTTTGATCAATTCAAATAAATTTTAAATTGATAAATTGTAAAATAAAATGCCCCACATCTTGTTATAAAGAGTTTTGAGGCATTTTTTTAATAAAAAGCTTTTTTCAAAAGAAATTTTCTAACTTGTTCGGCAGTTTCCTTTTTAGAAAAAAATATTCTCACAGGGTTAAAAGATTTGTTTAAAGTAAAATTTAAATAATAAAAACCTCCATTACCACCACGACCATGAACTTTCTCAATTTTCACATCTTTAATCCATGAGTAGGGGAGTATATATGCAGTATAGATGGAAAATAAATATTTATCTCCAAGTTTTATATCACTTTGTAATATTACTTCACTTTTAATTATTTTATCTGAGTTAAAGAAATCTATTTTTGCACTATTTAAAATATTGTATTTATTTAAATAATCCAGCATGTCAGAAACTCTTTTCTTTTCTTTTTTTATCATAAACAATGTAAGAAATAATAAGAAAAGCATGCAAATCCATAAAATAAATGGTGCTGTTAAACGCTCAACAACAAAAGACATAGGACTTGTGAGAAGATATGAATATTTCTTTGAAAATTCCAGTCTTTCAAGATATATTGCATATCCACCAAATAGAATAAATACGGTATCAGCTATTAAAAATAAAATTTCTGCCAAATAAAAAGATTTTATTGATTTTTCCATTTTTAAAATACTGTAAAAAAAATCTCTGGGAGCTAAGTTCTTTACATTTTCATCAAATTCTAAAAATAAAATTTTTCTAACTATTCTTTTTCTAAAGAAAAAAGCAAGAAACATAGATAAAATAAAGAGTGAGGGAATAAAGAGAATATTCCCGATTATTCCTGACATTACCATTTAAAATCCTTCCCTTCCATATAGTTCCTGTCTATCCTTTAAGATAAGCTCCCTAACTTTTTCAGCTGCACTCTCTTTAGAAAAAAATATCTTGATAAAATTAGAAGAGTTTTTAAGGGTAAAATTTAAAGAATAATAGTTTCCTCCACGACTATAAATTTTATCAACTTTTATATCACTAATCCATGAATAGGGGATTATATATGCCGGATAAACACAGAATAAATAGTCGTTTCCAAGTTTTAAGTCGCTTTGTGCTATTATTCCCGTATCAACTATTCTGTCAGATTTAAAAAAATCTTCTTTTGCATAAGTTAAAAGGTTATAGTTGTCTAAATCATCTAACATTTTAGTAATTCTTTTATTTTCCTTCTTTTGCATAAAATAAGCAAACACCAATAGAAAAACTAGAATAAACCACATAAAAATAGGAATAAAGAATTTTACAAATAGGGATGAAACAGGGCTTATAGGAAAATCGGGAAATTCTTTTAAAAATTCCATTTCCTTAAGATATTGAAGATATCCACCAACTAAAATATATGCAGTATCCACAATTAGTAAAATAATTTCTGTCCAGTAAATTATTTTTGATCCCCTCTCCATTTTTAAAATATTATAGAAAAAATCCCTGGGATTTAAATCTTCAAGTTTATCATTACTTTCTAAAAATACAATTTTTTCCATCCCTCTTTTTTTTGTGATTATGGCAATAAATATTAATACAATAAAGGTAACAGGGATAAACATCATCTGGGCAAAATCTTCCATTTAAAACACTTCCTTTCCAGTAAAAAATATCTGTTTCTGCAATAATTTCATATTCATAGATTTTTATTCTTTAATTATCTTGAATAGTATAAGGTATGTAATATTTCTTAAAAAATGGTGTTAATTTATCTATTTCATCTAAAATCATCTGCTCAGTAACAGAGAGTGAAATTTTACTTGTCTGAAAAAAACGTTTAACCACTTTTCCATTTTTCTTATGAACTTTTATTTGTCCCCTGTAAGAGATACGGATACGGGTATAATAAAATTCCACATAATCAATATCAGAAAGTGGAATTTTTACTGCAGGTAAGGAATTAAGATATAAGTTTTCCTCTTCTACATAAAAACATTCCATTGTTTTTTTTCTGCTTATTAAATATATGAGAGTTACACCGCATATAACAAGTATTAACATATTAAGAAACATCATCATAATAATCATTAATTTTTCCTCCTTTTTAAACCTTCCTTATTATTTTTTATTTTCATAAAAAGCTTCATAAATAGCCATTTCTAATTTCTCTGAATTAAAGCATTTTAAAATTATCATCCACCATTATTTTATGTCTTTCAAAATACTTTTTTAACAGAATATAGTCACTTATTTTTACTTCCATTTTAGTAAATACATTTTTTTCCATATCAAAAATTTCTATGATGGGAATGTTAGTCCTTACCCCTCTCTTAACTTTTTTATCATAAAATTTGATAAAATTTATTTTTTCAATTTTTATAGATTTCATTTCATTTTTATTGTATAACAGAGTAATTTCCCTGCTGTCTATATTTAAAGAATATTTTTTATTCTTTAACATTTTTAAAAGTTCATAAATACCGGCAGCTGTGATTGCAATCAACCCAAAGAAATAAAAAATTTCCTTGTAGTTTTTATAGTCTACTTCCTTATAGTTTTTAATAAAAAGAATAGGGATTATAATAATAAATATAAGAATTCCCAGGACTTGTAAAAACAAATCAAAATTACTGATGAAAGCTTTGACTTCAAATTGATTTGAAACTTCTAAATTTTCAAGTTTTTTCAATTTATTCTCTATATAGCGGATACTTAAGCTACCTAAAGGTAAAGTTATCATCAAAACTAGAATACCTAAGATAGAAAAGCTAAAAATTATCATTTTTATATCTGAGCTTCTATCCAAAAAAATCAGCTGAACTAAAGAAATAAGCAGAAGTATCAGGAAAACACCTTTCATTATTTTTAGTGCTTTCTTTTGTCTGGCTAAATTAGGAATAAAAGTATTCAATCTTTCATCATAAACACTGTTCCATTTACGGCTACTTTCCTTTTTAGTTTCAATATTTTTCTTTAAAATTAACCTATCTGTATAATTTTTTGCTTCCAATAAAGACATATCCTTATTTTTATGAAGAAAAATAACTGCCTCTAGTTCTTTATTTTCATTAATCAGAGAAGATAAGTATTGTTCATCTTCTTCAGAAATAGAAACATTTTTATCATAATATTCATTATCGTTTTTTTTATCAATATAATCTTTAGCCTCTTTTAAAGTCATTCCTGTTTTATCTTTAACAAAGGCAATAGCCTCTACTTTTTTTCCTTGCTTGAGTAAGGAAATAACATATTTCTCATCTTTTTCTGATAACTCCACAGTTCTTCCCCTTTTCCTGTTAAAAATCTTCATACTGGTCGTTTATTGCCACGTTATTTTCTGCAAAATATTTCTTTAATAAATAGTAATCATTTAAATTTATAGTCATTTCAGCAAGTTTTTTTTCTTCAATGTCAAAAATTTGTAAAGTAGGATATTTTTCCCTTCTTGCTTTCCTTCCGTGTCTGATTGAATAAAATCTGACATAGTCTATATTATTTGTTTTTATATATTCCATTTCATCATTTTCATAGTATATTTTTATAATTTGTCTGTCTATAAGCAGGGAATATTTTCTATTTTTAAGCTCCTTCAGAAAATTAATATAGCTGAATATCATTATTCCAATAAGAAAAAGGAGATAGATGATAAATTCAAATGAAAAATCTTCTAATAATTTATTTATCTGAAAAGATAATGCAAAAATCATCATGATAAAGGCAATTATACAGAAAAAAAGATATCTATTTTTTCTTAAAGGCCGAACTTCGAATTTTTCAGATGAATCTATTTTTTTGACTTCTCCAATTAATTTTAATCTTTTTTCGATAAGGCGTATATTTATTTTTATGACGGCATATAAAGATAAAAAAAGAAATATTGCTACTATGCTGTAAATTAGGAACGATATCTGTTCATAAGAAGTTTTATCTAAGAAAAATCCCTGTACTGAAGCGGCAATAAAAGAGATTGCTGATAAAACTAGCAGCACTTTTGCAATTTTTCTTTGTCTTGGTAAGTCAGGAATATACATATTTAATTTTTCATCAAAAACATATCCCCATTTACGATTTTTTTCCATTATAATATCCTCCGGATTTTATTTTTTTCTAATATGAGCATTTACTCCTGCATCTTCAATTAATTTTATACTTGTTATATAACTTGTCCCAAAAATTCCTTTTCCAAAAGTACAAATAAATTTAGAACCAATCTTATTTATAAAAATTCTCTGTCTAAACATTCCAGTCGAATATAAATCTGGAGAATTTTTAAATTTAAAAATATAGATATGTGTAAGATCTCTTCTACTTCTGTGAATAGTAAAATAATCTCCTAAAACTACTTCTTGAGTTTCTCTATTGTGTATCAAAATTCTGTCTACTATTTTAAAAAGTATAGCCCAAGATATAAGAAGGCTTGGTATAAAAATATATAAGGGTGAACCTCCTATTTCTATTATGTCTGTTTTAATAATAATATACCAAACAGGAATAGCAAAGATAACTGTTGCTATGGAGATTGAAAGAAAATTATAGCTTGTATTGTAATTAATAAATGAACTGCCTCCAGTATGCATTTTTTTACTATGATAACATAGGCTTGAAATTAGATTTAACAGTCCAAAAGCACAAATTGCTATTCCTTGTAAGGGAAAGTCGCTATTAAAATATAGTGTTCCTCCTAATATAAAGGAAAGTATTGAAAAAAATATTGATACATCTATCAAAAGTGATAATGCTGAATAAAAAACTAAATATCCTAAGAAAAACATTATTTAACCTCCACCATTTTTAAATTCTCCTCATAAGTTTTATCTGCATCAAGTCCAAAGGCTTTAAAAATTTTTCTTTTCAATTCTATATGATCTGGATTTTTCAAATCAGGTACATTACGCTTTTTATATTTTTCCCAGAAAGGAGA
>CALEXX010000010.1 GCA_937925095.1 uncultured Leptotrichia sp. | reverse complement strand
ATGTTACAACTAAAAACAAAAAAACTCATCCTGAAAGATTAGAAATGAGAAAATATAATCCGGTGCTTAAAAGACATTCTCTTTATAGAGAAGTTAAATAGTACATTATATAAATAGGTCAGTAGCTCAATTGGTAGAGCATCGGTCTCCAAAACCGAGGGTTACGGGTTCGATTCCTGTCTGGCCTGCCATTTTATTTTTATGGAGATGTTTTATGAGTAAATTTAATTTAGGAAAAGCTTTCGGAAATTTACGTGAAGAATATAGAAAGATATACTGGGCAGGAAAAGCAGAAGTTTTTCATGTTACTGTAATAGTATTGTTAATAACTTTATTTATAGCAATTTATACTGTTATCTTTGATACAGGATTTAACTTTATATTATTGAAATTAACTAATACTTTAAAAAGCTTTTTAGGAGGAGCGTAAAGTGACGGAAGATTTTAATGTAGAAGAAGTAACGGAAGATGGAATCGTATACGAAAAAAAATGGTATATAATCCACACATATTCCGGATACGAAAAAAAAGTTGCGGCAGATCTTGAAAAAAGAATAGAATCATTAAATCTTACAGATAGAGTTTTCAGAATTCTTGTTCCGGAAGAAGAAGTCCTTGAAGAAAAAAGAGGAAAAATGGTAAAGGTTCCAAGAAAACTGTTTCCTAGTTATGTAATGATTGAGATGCTATCTGTCAGAGAAGAAAATGAGTTGGGATTAGGATACCGTGTAGATAGTGATGCGTGGTACGTAATTAGAAATACCAACGGAGTGACAGGGTTTGTAGGTGTAGGAAGTGACCCGATACCGCTGTCAGATGAAGAAGCTTCAGATTTACTGGCTAAAATAGGAGTGGAAGCAAGCGAAAATGAAAACAGATTCAATATTGACTTTAAGATAGGAGAACGTGTTGTGGTTAAGAAAGATTCTTTTTATGATCAGACAGGTGAAATATCTGATATTGATTATGAACATGGTAGAGTAACTGTCATGCTTGAAGTTTTTGGAAGATTGACTCCGGTTGAGCTTGAATATAATGAAGTGGAAAAAAGTGAGTATTAGAAATTAAAACACAAAGATTAAGTATTAGAAGAATAACGTTAGCGAAATTTTAATTTAAGAAAAAGTGGGAGATTTAAAAAATTCAGTTACCACAGAGGAGGAAAAATGGCTAAAGAAGTAATCGGAAAGATTAAATTACAATTAGAAGCAGGGAAAGCTAATCCGGCTCCACCAGTAGGACCAGCATTAGGACAGCACGGAGTAAACATACCTGAATTCTGTAAAGCGTTCAACGCACAAACTCAAGATAAAGCAGGATTTGTTATACCAGTAGAAATATCAGTATACGCAGATAGAAGTTTCACTTTCGTTCTGAAAACACCACCTGCATCAGATTTATTGAAAAAAGCAGCTAAAGTTCAAAAAGGAGCAGGAAATTCTATAAAAGAAACTGCAGGAACAATAACAAAAGCTCAGTTAAAAGAAATAGCTGAAACAAAATTACCTGATTTGAATGCTGGAAGCGTAGAAGCAGCTATGAACACAATAGCAGGAACTGCAAGAAGCATGGGAATCAAAATAACAGATTAATAAAAGTTAATGAATTAGAAGTCTAAATTTCAAGTAGAAAATGAAAATCGCAGAATAATTATCAGATTAAGTGGAAGGTTATAAAAAACCAATGACCACAGAGGAGGAAATAATAAATGGCAAAAAGAGGAAAAAGATATAATGAAATTTCTCAGAAAGTAGATAAAACAAAAGTTTACACTCCAGAGGAAGCTTTGGAATTAGTATTTGAAACTAAAAGTGCTAAATTTGTGGAAACTGTAGAATTAGCAATAAGACTTGGAGTAGACCCAAGACATGCTGATCAGCAAGTAAGAGGAACTGTAGTATTACCAAATGGTACAGGGAAAAATGTAAAAATATTAACAATAACATCAGGAGAAAATATCCAGAAAGCATTAGATGCTGGATCAGATTATGCTGGTGATGATGAATATATAACAAAAATACAAGGTGGATGGATGGATTTTGATTTAGTTATCGCTACTCCAGACATGATGCCTAAATTAGGAAAATTAGGAAAAATCTTAGGAACAAAAGGATTAATGCCTAACCCTAAATCAGGAACAGTAACTACAAATGTTGAACAAACTGTAGAAGAATTCAAAAAAGGTAAAGTTGCATTTAAAGTTGATAAATTAGGATCTTTACACTTACCATTAGGTAAAGTAAACTTCACTAAAGAAGCAGTAACTGAAAACTTTAAAGTTGCTATGGAACAAATTATTAAATTAAAACCGGCAGCTTCAAAAGGTCAATATTTAAGATCAGTAGCTATCTCTTTAACAATGGGACCTGGAATTAAAGTTGATCCGATATTAGTAGCAGCTTTTGTTGGAAAATAATTCTTGATTTTAATAAAAAAATAGTGTATAATAATTTTTGAAATGAATAAATGCGTTTCAAAATGATAACCAAAGACAGTAGGTGGAAATTCCATAAACCCTACCGAGGTAATAGTAAATGAATAATCTATATAATATAAAGAATTCGTTAATACATACCTCTGGGCTTATTGTTTTTGTTTCAGAGGTTTTTAATATGAGGAGGTGAACAAATTGCCAGCACAATCAAAAATAGAAGCAGTAGAAAATTTAACTGCCAAATTGAAAGAAGCTAAAGCAATGGTGTTTGTTGATTACAAAGGAATCAGCGTTAACGAAGATACAGAATTAAGAAAGACTGCAAGAGAAGCAGGAGTTGAATATTTTGTAGCTAAAAACAGATTAATGAAAATAGCTCTAAAATCAGTTGGTGTTGAAACAAACTTTGATGATTTATTAGAAGGTACTACATCTTTCGCAGTAGGATATGAAGATGGTGTTGCCCCTTCAAAATTAATTTTTGATTTTGGAAAGAAAACAAAAGATAAATTAGTTATCAAAGGTGGAATGCTTGGTGGAGATAGAGTTGATGCAGCTACTGTAGAAGCATTAGCTAAATTACCTTCAAGAGACGAACTGTTAGGACAAATAGCTTACGGATTACTGTCACCAGTAAGAATGTTAGCAGTAGGATTATCGAATTTAGCTGATAAACAAGCTGAAGGTGTATCAGCAGAATAATAGAAAATAAAAATAAAAAATTAAAAGAAAAATTAGGAGGAAAAAATAATGGCATTTAATAAAGAACAATTCATAGAAGATTTAAAAGCTATGAGCGTATTAGAATTAAAAGAAGTAGTAGAAGCAATTGAAGAAACTTTTGGAGTATCTGCACAACCAGTAGCAGTTGCAGGTG
Organism: uncultured Leptotrichia sp.; assembly: GCA_937925095.1. GTDB lineage: Bacteria > Fusobacteriota > Fusobacteriia > Fusobacteriales > Leptotrichiaceae > Leptotrichia_A. The sequence continues at coordinate 71,334 of CALEXX010000010.1, read as the reverse complement.
GAGCAGCAGCAGGTGGAGCAGCAGCTGAAGAAAAAACTGAATTTGATGTAATTCTTGTTTCTGCAGGAGCTGCAAAATTAGCAGTTATTAAAGAAGTAAGAGGAATCACTGGATTAGGACTGAAAGAAGCTAAAGAATTAGTTGAAGCAGGAGGAAAAGCTGTAAAAGAAGGTATTTCTAAAGACGAAGCTGAAGCTTTAAAAGCACAATTAGAAGGTGCAGGAGCAACTGTAGAATTAAAATAATAATATACAGCATTGATAGTGAAGACACTCTTAGGTTGGAGAGTGTCTTTTTCCACTATAAAGTTTATGAAAGAAGAAAAAAAGGCTGGAAAGCTTGATTTTATTGCGTTTTGATTTTTTTGAACATTCTTTATTGTATTAATTTTTATATACACTTAACAGAGCTGTAAAAAATATAAAAGTGCAAATTGGAATTTATAGACTGTAATTAAGAAGTTGAAACATAAAAATTGCACAGAATATATATAATTAAAGATATGTTCTTTGATATAGGGAGGAATTTTTTAAATGAGCAAACTTATTGAAAGATACAGTTTCGGAAAAATAGTAGACAGAGGAACAATGCCACATTTTCTTGAATTTCAGATAAATTCTTATGAAGATTTTCTGCAAGCGAAAGTAGCACCTCAAAAAAGAGAAAATAAAGGATTTGAAGCAATTTTCAATGAAATTTTTCCGATTGAATCCAGTAACGGGTTATTAAAACTTGAGTATTTATGGTATGAAATACACGACAATGATGTCCCTTTAAATGATGAACTGGAATGTAAAAAAAGAGGGAAAACGTATTCAGGACAATTAAAAGTAAGATTGAAACTGACTAATAAAAAAACTCAGGAAATACAGGAAACATTAGTTCATTTTGGTGATATTCCATTGATGACGGATAAAGCAACATTCGTTATAAACGGTGCTGAGAGGGTTGTTGTTTCACAATTACACAGATCACCGGGTATTACATTTAATAAAGAATTGAATATTCAAACTGGTAAAGATGTGTTTATTGGAAAAATAATTCCTTATAAAGGGACATGGCTCGAATTTGAAACTGATAAAAATGATATTTTAAATGTAAAAATTGATAGAAGAAAGAAAGTTTTGTCAACAGTATTTTTAAAAGCAGTTGACTTTTTCATGACTAATGAAGAAATTATGAATGAATTCTTTGAGGTAAAAGAAGTTGAACTGTCTTCACTTTATAAAAAATATAAAGGTGATGAACTTGATGAAGTGTTAAGAACTAAACTTGAAGGAAGCTTTATTAATGAAGACATTTTGGATGAAGAAACAGGAGAATTTATAGCAGAATCTCAGGAATTAATTGATAACATAGTAATAGAAAAAATTAGAGAAAATACTATTCCTGCAGTAAAAATCTGGGAAGTAAAACCTGAAGACAGAATAATAGCAAATTCATTAATACATGATAATACAAAGACAAATGATGAAGCTGTTATTGAAGTATTCAAAAAATTAAGACCAGGAGATTTAGTAACTGTGGAAAGTGCAAGATCACTTGTAAAACAAATGTTCTTCAATCCTCAGAGATATGACCTGGCAGATGTTGGAAGATATAAAATCAATAAAAGACTAAAACAGGATGTACCTGAAGATATAATAGTGTTAACAAAGGAAGATGTATTACAAACAATAGATTATGTTAAAAAACTTGTTAATGGTGAAGGATTTACAGATGATATAGATAACCTTTCAAACAGAAGGGTAAGAGGAGTTGGAGAATTACTTTCAATCCAAGTTAAAGGTGGAATGCTGAAAATGTCAAAAATGGTAAGGGAAAAAATGACAGTACAGGACATAACAACTTTAACACCTCAAAGCTTACTTAACACTAAGCCGTTAAATGCACTGATACTTGAATTCTTTGGAAGTGGACAGTTGTCACAGTTTATGGATCAGTCAAATCCACTTGCTGAATTGACACATAAAAGAAGAATATCTGCACTGGGACCTGGAGGACTTTCAAGGGAAAGAGCAGGATTCGAAGTGCGTGACGTACATAACTCGCATTATGGAAGAATATGTCCTATAGAAACTCCGGAAGGACCAAATATAGGATTGATAGGATCATTATCTACTTATGGAAAAGTTAATAAATATGGATTTATAGAAACTCCATTTGTTAAAATAAAAGAAGGTAAAGCAGATTTTGAAGATATAGAGTACCTTGGTGCAGATGAAGAAGAAGGAAAATTTATTGCCCAGGCAGATACATTAATAGATGAAAATGGAAACTTCCTTACAGATGAAGTAGTATGTCGTTATGGTGAGGAAATAGTAAATATAGATAAATCAAAAGTTGATTTACTTGATGTATCACCAAAACAGCTTGTATCTGTTTCAGCAGGATTAATACCGTTTCTTGAACATGATGATGCCAACCGTGCGCTTATGGGATCAAACATGCAGCGTCAGGCGGTACCATTATTGAAAACACAGGCTCCTTATGTAGGAACTGGACTTGAGAGAAAAGTTGCGATAGATTCAGGAGCAGTTATAACTTCAAAAGCAACAGGAAAAGTAACTTATGTTGATGCAAACAGAATAACTGTAACGGATAAAAATGGTGTGGAATATAATCATAGACTGCTTAACTTTGAAAAGTCAAACCAGTCAATGTGTCTACATCAGAAACCAATAGTAGATTTAGATGAAAAAGTTAAAAAAGGTGATATTATAGCCGACGGACCTTCAACAGCTGGTGGAGATCTGGCACTTGGAAAAAATATCCTGCTGGCATTCATGCCTTGGGAAGGATACAATTTCGAGGATGGAATTCTAATATCAGAAAGACTTAGAAAAGATGATGTATTTACATCATTACACATTGAAGAGTTTGATATTGAAGCAAGAACAACAAAACTTGGAGATGAAGAAATAACTAGGGAAATACCTAATGTTTCTGAAGAAGCACTTAAAAATCTCGATGAAAATGGAATTATAAGAATAGGGGCACACGTTACTCCAGATGATATACTTGTTGGAAAAGTAACACCTAAAGGAGAAAGTGAACCACCTGCAGAAGAAAAACTTCTAAGAGCAATTTTCGGAGAGAAAGCTAAAGATGTCAGAGATACTTCATTAAGATTACCTCATGGAGTAAAAGGAACAGTAGTTGACGTACTTGTGTTATCTAAGGAAAATGGAGATGACCTGAAAGCAGGAGTAAATCAGCTTGTAAGAATATATATTGCAGAAAAAAGAAAAATAATGGTTGGAGATAAAATGTCAGGAAGACATGGAAATAAAGGGGTTATTTCAAGAGTACTTCCTATCGAAGATATGCCACATTTGGAAAATGGTACTCCAATCGATATATGTCTTAACCCACTAGGGGTTCCATCGCGTATGAATATCGGACAGGTATTGGAAGTTCACTTAGGACTTGCAATTGGAGATATGGACAAATATATTGCAACACCTGTATTTGATGGAGCCAGCGAAGAAGATGTAAAAGATTTCCTTGAAGATGCCGGATATAGTAGAACAGGAAAAGTTAAGCTTATAGACGGAAGAACAGGAGAACCATTTGATAATCCTGTAACTGTAGGAAGAATGTACATGCTTAAACTTCACCATCTGGTTGAGGATAAAATGCACGCCAGAGCAATCGGACCATATTCACTTGTTACACAGCAGCCTCTTGGAGGTAAAGCACAGTTCGGTGGACAAAGATTGGGAGAAATGGAAGTATGGGCTCTTGAAGCATACGGAGCATCAAATATACTACAGGAAATGCTTACAGTAAAATCAGATGATATAGGCGGAAGAACAAAAACGTATGAAGCAATAGTAAAAGGACAGCCTATGCCTGAAGCAGACGCACCTGAATCATTCAGGGTATTGATTAAGGAATTCCAGTCTTTAGGATTAGATGTTACATTGTATGACAAAGATGAAAATCCTATAGAACTTGATAAAAATGTAGATTTATAATACAGAGGTAAAATGAGTAAATGTGTGTTTATTTATTCTGATGAAGGAACAGATAAGGCAGGGATAGCTTCAATCGAAGAAAATTGCAGGAAAAGATTGAAGCTTCCTTACAAGTATATAAAGTCTGAGGATATTTTAGACGGAGTATTACAAGGGAAAAATATATTTGTAATGCCTGGAGGTGCAGATTTACCCTATTGTAAAAAGCTTAATGGAATCGGAAATAAAAAGATAAGAAAATTTATTGAAGATGGTGGTTTTTACATAGGAATATGTGCTGGTGCCTACTATGCCTGCAGAAGAATAAATTTTAAAGGAAAAGACTATGATGTCAGTGGAGAAAGGGAACTTGGACTTTTTGAAGGTACAGCTGAAGGTTCGCTGCCATTTCTGACAGATGGAAATTATTTCAGCGATAACGGAGTAGAATCTAAGGCAATGATTTCACTGAAATTTAAGGAAAAATTATCAAAGGACTATTTTTACTATCATGGAGGTCCTGTATTCATACCGGATTCAATAATAAATCACAAATACAGGATAATAGCAAAATATGAAGATAACACCCCTGCTGTAATTAAGGGAAAAGTTGAAAAAGGAAATTATCTTCTTTCAGCAGTTCACTTTGAGCTTGAAAAGGAACAGTATAGGAAGTTTGTTCTGGAAAAGGCTGACATGAAAGACAAAGACAGGGAAAAAATTATCTGTGATTATTTTACTGAAAATTACGGGAATAGAATTTGGAATGAAATAATAAAGATAATAAATAAACAATAAAATATAAAATTATGAAATATGGAAATATTGAGTTTGTCAGCTTTTAAAAAGCTGAAATATATATTAAGGAGGCTCTTTCTTAATGAGTATAAGAGATTTTGACAGTATTCAAATTAAATTAGCTTCACCTGAGAAGATACTAGAATGGTCTTATGGTGAAATTACAAAGGCCGAAACAATAAACTACAGAACGTTAAAACCTGAAATGGACGGATTATTCTGTGAAAAGATATTCGGACCATCAAAGGATTACGAATGTTCGTGTGGGAAATATAAGAGAATGAGATACAAAGGAATGACCTGTGAAAAATGTGGAGTTGAAGTAACGACTTCCAAAGTAAGAAGAGAAAGAATGGGTCATATTAAACTTGCAACACCAATCGCACATATATGGTATTCAAAAGGTACTCCTAATAAAATGAGCTTATTATTAGGAATAAGTACTAAAGAACTTGAATCTGTACTGTATTTTTCAAGATATATAGTAACTGATCCAGGAGAAACAGAACTTGAAAAAGGACAAATTTTAACAGATAGGGAATACAAGTTACATGAAAGTCAGCATAAAAATGGATTTACTGCTAAAATGGGAGCAGAAGGAATTCTAAAACTATTGGAAGAAATTGATTTGAATGTTCTTGAAAAAGAACTTGAAAATGAAATGGAAACAGTAAGTTCTTCACAGAAAAGAAAGAAAATTATTAAGAGATTAAAAATAGTAAGAGATTTAATACTGGCAGGAAACAGACCTGAATGGATGATTCTGACAGTATTGCCTGTTATTCCGGCAGATTTAAGACCTATGGTTCAGCTGGATGGAGGAAGATTTGCAACTTCAGATTTAAATGATTTATATAGAAGAGTTATTAACAGAAATATAAGATTACAAAAACTTATGTCAATAAAAGCTCCTGAAATAGTAATAAAAAATGAAAAAAGAATGCTTCAGGAAGCTGTAGATGCATTAATTGATAACGGTAGAAGAGGAAAACCGGTAGTAACTCAGAATAACAGAGAACTTAAGTCACTGTCTGATATGCTTAAAGGGAAACAGGGAAGATTTAGACAGAACTTATTGGGAAAAAGGGTAGACTACTCAGGAAGATCAGTTATCGTAGTTGGACCTAGTCTGAAAATGAACCAGTGCGGACTTCCTAAGAAAATGGCACTTGAGCTATACAAACCTTTCCTTATGAGAGAACTTGTAAAGAGGGAGTTAGCTTCAAATATTAAAATTGCAAAGAAAATGGTAGAAGAAGAAGATGAAAATGTATGGGAACTGATTGAAGAAATCATAAAAAATCATCCGGTACTGTTAAACCGTGCCCCAACATTACATAGACTTTCAATACAGGCATTTGAGCCAATTCTGATAGAAGGTAAAGCAATAAGACTACATCCGTTAGTATGTTCTGCCTTCAACGCCGATTTCGATGGTGACCAGATGGCAGTCCATCTTGTACTTTCAAATGAAGCACAAATGGAAGCTAAACTTTTAATGCTGGCAACAAACAATATTCTTGCCCCTTCAAGTGGGAAACCAATTGCAGTACCTTCACAGGATATGGTAATGGGATGTTACTACATGACTAAGGAAAGAAAAGGAGAAAAAGGAGAAGGAAAAATCTTCTCAAATAAAAATCAGTTAATCACAGCACATCAGTCTAAACAAGTGGATACACATGCACTTGTAAAAGTTAGAATTGATGGGGAATTAATAGAAACAACACCAGGAAGATTAATGTTTAATACAATGCTTCCTAAAGAAGTAAGAGATTATTCAAAGACTTTTGGAAAAGGGGAACTTGGAAAACTTATTGCTGATCTTTACAAAAGATTTGGATTTACAAAAACTTCAGAATTAATAGATAAAATAAAGGATTTTGGATTCCATTATGGAACAATGGCTGGAATTACAGTAGGAATAGAAGATTTGGAAATTCCTGAAACTAAGAAGGCTATACTTGAAAAAGCTGAAGCTGATGTTACAGAAGTTGAACAGCAGTACAAGGCGGGAGAAATAATAGATATTGAAAGATACAGAAGAACAGTTGCTATATGGGATGAAGCAGTAGAGAAAATTACAAATGAAATGATGGATAACCTTGATGAATTCAACCCAGTTTACATGATGGCGAACTCAGGAGCCAGAGGATCTATTAAGCAGATGAGACAGCTTGGAGGAATGCGTGGACTGATGTCAGATACGCAGGGACGTATTATAGAGGTACCTATAAAGGCGAACTTCAGGGAAGGACTTAATATATTAGAATTCTTCATGTCATCACATGGTGCTAGAAAAGGTCTTGCAGATACGGCATTAAGAACGGCGGATTCAGGATATCTTACTCGTAGACTAGTTGATATTTCTCACGAAGTTATAGTTAACCATGATGATTGCGGTTGCGATGGTGGAATAGTAGTTTCTGATCTTGTTGATGCAGGAAAAGTAATAGAAAAGCTTGGAGAAAGAATATATGGAAGAACCCTTGCTGAAGATCTTGTACATAATGGAGAAGTGATTGCTACTAGAAATACTCTGATAATGGAAGACTTAGTAAAGAAAATCGAAGAACTTGAAATCAGGGAAGTAAAAATAAGAACTCCATTAACATGTAAGCTTGAAAAGGGAGTATGTAAAAAATGTTATGGAGTGGATCTGTCCAACCATAAAGAAATACTTAAGGGAGAAGCTGTAGGAGTTGTTGCGGCACAGTCAATAGGAGAGCCTGGTACACAGCTTACAATGCGTACATTCCATACAGGAGGAGTTGCAACAGCTGCAGAAGTTCAATCTAACTATAAAGCTGAAGTAGCAGGAAAAGTAAAACTTAAAGATATTAAAACTCTTGAAAATGATAAGGGAATAGAAGTAGTAGTTTCACAAACAGGAAGAATAATTATAGGAAAACATAGATATGAAGTACCTTCAGGATCAGTTCTTAAAGTAAAAGATGGGGAAAGTGTAAAAAGAGATCAGCTTTTAGTTGAATTTGATCCTTATCAAATACCTATAATTACTTCTGAAGCAGGAAAAGTAGAATTTAGAGATATCTATGTAAGAGAAAATATAGATATTAAATATGGAGTTACAGAAAGAATAGCTATAAAACCTGTGGAAAGTAGCGATGTAAACCCTAGAATCATAATTTACAGCAAAAATAAGAAAGTTGCTGAATACAGTGTGCCATATGGAGCATATTTAATGGTTAAAGAAGGGGACACAGTTAAAAAAGGTCAGATTATAACAAAAATCCTAAAAACAGGAGAAGGAAACAAGGATATTACGGGAGGTCTTCCAAGAGTACAGGAATTATTTGAAGCACGTAATCCAAAAGGAAAGGCAACTCTGACAGAAGTAGCAGGACGTGTTGTATTCTCAGATAAGAAGAGAAAAGGTATGAGACTTATAACAATTGAAGATCCTGAATCAGGAAAAATCATTAAGGAATATACAGTGCCAGTAGGGGAACACCTTGTAGTAACAAATGAAATGCTTATTGAAAAAGGTGCAAAAATTACTGATGGACCTGTATCACCACATGATATACTGAAAATAAAAGGACTTGTAGCTGCCCAGCAGTTTATACTGGAATCAGTACAGCAAGTGTATAGGGAACAAGGCGTTCCAATAAATGATAAACACATTGAAATAATCGTTAAACAAATGTTCCAGAAGGTTAAAATAAAAGAAGCGGGAGATACATTATTCCTTGAAGATGAATTAATCGACAAGAAAATAGTAGAAAGAGAAAATGCTAAGTTAGTTGAAAAAGGAAAAACACCTGCAACATATGAACCTGTAATACAAGGTATAACTAAAGCCGCAGTAAATACAGAAAGCTTTATTTCAGCATCATCATTCCAGGAAACAACAAAGGTTCTTGCAAATGCCGCTGTTGAAGGAAAAATAGATAAGCTTGAAGGATTGAAGGAAAATGTAATTATAGGTAAGAAAATACCAAGTGGAACAGGATTTAAAGATTATAAGCACATAAAAGTAACACTGAAAAATGAAGTGCTGGAAGATGAAATTCCTACAGAAGAAACAGCAGAAGAAATTATGGTAGTTAAAGAATAAAAAATAATAAGATAGGAGAGGAAGGCTGAATTAATTGAGAATATAAATTTTTCCAGCCTTTCATTCTCTAAAAAGAGGTTGACATGAGAGGAAAACTAATTATAGTATCAGGACCTAGCGGTTCAGGTAAATCAACAGTAACTAAAATTGTAAAAGATAAACTTAATATTCCTCTTTCAATTTCTGCGACTACAAGAAATCCAAGAGACGGGGAAATTGACGGAAAGGATTATTTTTTTCTGTCTAAAGAAGAATTTAAAAATAAAATTGACAATGATGAATTTTATGAATATGCAGAGGTTCATGGAAATTATTACGGTACACTGAAAAAAACAGTAGAGGAAAATCTTGATAAAGGTCTTAATGTAATATTGGAAATTGATGTTCAGGGAGCACTTATAGCCAAGGAAAAAAAGAAGGATGCTATTTTAGTATTTTTTAGGACAAAAGATATGGACATCCTTGAAAAAAGACTGCGTGACAGAAAAACAGATTCAGAAGAAATAATACAGACAAGATTGAAAAATGCTGAAACTGAGCTGAAGTATGAAGATAAATATAATTACACAATTATAAATGAAAATTTGGATGATTCAATACAGGAATTAATAAATATAATAGAAGGATAAACTTTGAATTATTCCCTGAATGGAGGAAAAATGAAAAAAGAAAAGATAACATTTGATGATTTATTATCAAAAATACCTAATAAATATGAGTTGGCAATAGTTGCAGGAAAAGTAGCAAAAAAAGAGTTTATGAAAGGTAACGAAAAATTTATGATCATGGATAATGTATTTGAGGACATTATGAATGATGAAATAGAAATTAAAGAATAAACAAATTTTGATTAATGATATTGACTATTTAGAAATATAAAATATACTTATAGTGGGATAAATGATTGAGGTGATTTATGTATAAAGATGAAGAAATAGAACAGTTTCTTGAAAATCTCGATATAGTACAGGTCATAGGGGAATATGTAACATTAAAAAAGACAGGTGCTAATTATAAAGGGTTTTCACCATTTAAAGAAGAAAGAACGCCATCTTTTGTTGTGAGTCCCACAAAAAATATATTTAAGGACTTTAGTACAGGAATAGGCGGAAATGCTATATCCTTTTACATGAAAATAAATAATATCACTTTTTATGAAGCTGTAGAGGAATTATCAGTAAAATATAATGTACCCATAAGAAAATTGAATATGAGTAAAAAAAATTCTTTTCAGAATGAAAAATACTACGAAATAATGAGAGAGGCTCAGGAGATTTTCAGCAAAAATATTCTGAAATCAGAGCAGGCATTGAAATATATGGAGAATCGAGGTTTTTCACTGGAAGAAATAAAAAAGTATGGGATAGGATTTTCACTGGATACATGGGATAGCTTACTGAATGCACTTAAGGAAAAGGGATATTCAGAAGAGGATATGCTGGAATTGGGACTTATAAGAAAGAATGACAGGGGAAATATTTTTGACTATTTTAGAAATAGAATCATGTTTCCAATATATAATGAAACAATGAAACCTGTTGGATTTGGAGGAAGAATTATTATAAGTAATGATAATTCCCCTAAATATTTAAACTCACCTGATTCTAAAATCTTTAAAAAAGGAAATGAACTATTCGGTTTATACAACAGAGGGGAAAACATAAAGAAAAAAGGACTAGCTATACTGATGGAAGGATATTTAGATGTGCTGTCAGCTCATAAAAATAATTTTTCCAATGCGGTGGCCAGTTTGGGAACGGCTTTTACTGAGGGACAGGCAAAACTTCTGAAAAAGTATACGAATAATATAATAATAGCCTATGATAATGACAGTGCAGGTAAGGAGGCAGTAATAAAAGCTGCAGATATACTGAAAAGAGATGATTTTAATATACGATGTCTGTCAATTGAAGGAGAAGTAAAGGATCCCGATGAGTATTTAAGAAAATATGGTAGAAAGAATTTTTTAGAAATATTGAAAACTTCAAAAGGAGTTTTTGATTATCTCTTTGATGAATATTCTAAAGAACTGAATTTGAATGAAATAACCGGAAAAAGAAAAATGATTGAAAAATTCAGAAGTTTTTTTACCAATGTAACAAACAATACAGAAAGAAATCTGTATATAAGCAAACTTTCTGTAGAACTGGGGATAGATAAGGAAGTTCTTTTGGGAGAGTTTGGGAGCTTTTCCAATATTAAGGGAAAGTATAGGAAAAACTTAAGAAAAGAAGAAAAAGTTATAAGTAAAGCAAAAAAAGATGAATTTTATAATTCCCTTGAAATAGAAACTTTAAAGTTTCTGTTAAGATATAAAAATAATCTTTCTTCAGAAAAGCAGGAACACTGTGAAAAATTTTATGATAAAGTATTTGAAAATGTCATATACAGGGATATAATGGAAAAACTGAAAACAATAAACTTTGAAATGGAAAAACTCGATACCCTGCCACTGGAGGAAGAAGAGAGGGAATTAATAACGACTATGAAGTTAAGAGCAGAAGCAGATATCGAAAATGAAGGAAGACATTATAAAGATATTTTTGTAGGATGGTTTTTAAGAGAAATTGATCATATGCGTGAAGTTATTGACAGAAGAAATAAGATGTATGTAATTTTAAGACGGTTGGAATCCGAATTGAAAATAATTCATAACATTGAGGAAATAGAACAAATGTATAAAGAATTTAAGTTGATAAGGAGATCAGATTATGTCTGAGAAAAATGAAAACCTAAGAAGTAATCTTGCTAATTTTATAAAAAAAGCTAAAGAAGATAAAATTGTCAGCTATGAAGAAATTAATTCAATTCTATCAGATGATTTTTCTGTTGAAAAAACAGAAAAACTAATAAAAAAATTGATAGATGTCGGAGTTCAGATAGTAGATACACTAAAAGATAAGCAGGATTTAATAGAAAGTGTAGAACTGCTTGAAGAATTGGAAAATGGAGAAATTGATATTTCTGAGATGGATATTGATGATGAGTTTGTTGAAAGTGAAATAGATGAATCAGAAGTAGATAAACTTCTTCAGACAGATTTGTTAAAAATGGCAGAAAGCATGGATGTAGATGAGCCTATTAAAATGTATTTGAGGGAAATAGGTCAGATACCTCTACTTAGTTATGATGAAGAAATAGAATATGCACAGAGGGTTCTTAAAGGTGACGAGGAAGCAAAACAGAAACTGATAGAGTCAAACTTGAGGCTGGTAGTAAGTATAGCTAAGAAACATACAAATAGAGGGTTGAAAATGCTGGATTTGATTCAGGAAGGTAATATGGGATTAATGAAAGCTGTAGAAAAATTTGAGTATGAAAAAGGATTTAAATTTTCTACATATGCTACATGGTGGATAAGACAAGCCATAACACGTGCAATAGCCGATCAGGGAAGAACTATAAGAATACCGGTACACATGATAGAAACTATAAATAAAATAAAGAAGGAAAGCAGAATCATACTTCAGGAAACAGGTAAGGAACCTACTGCTGAAGAATTGGCAAAAAAACTTGAAATACCTGTGGATAAAGTAAAAAATATACTGGAAATGAATCAGGATCCAATTTCACTGGAAACACCTGTTGGAAGTGAAGAAGACAGTGAACTTGGAGATTTTGTTGAAGATGACAAGTTTGCAAATCCTTATGATGCTACAACAAGAGTATTATTGAAGGAACAGCTGGATGAGGTGCTGAAAACACTTAATGAAAGAGAAGAAATGGTTCTGAGGTATAGATATGGTCTTGATGACGGTTCACAAAAAACACTTGAAGAAGTTGGAAAAATTTTCAATGTAACAAGGGAACGTATCAGACAGATAGAAGTTAAAGCATTGAGAAAATTAAGACATCCAAGTAGAAGAAAAAAATTGGAAGATTACAGGAGCTAAGTAAAAATTGGCTCCTTTAATAATAAATAGATAAAAAAATAAGGGGAAAAAAATGATTGAAAGAATAGTGGAAGACATAAGAAAAAAAGGAAGTTTCAGTTTTGAAAAGATAATTGAGAATAATAATCTTTCTGATGATGAGTTTTTTGAATTCTTAAAGTTTGTTTATCAGGATAATATTCCGGAAGTCAGAACATCTGTTGATGGTAAAGATTTTATTGTTCTGGAAGATGAAAATTACTATGTTGAAGAGAAGGAAACAATAAAAGCCTATCTTGAAAATGTGAAGGAAAAAAATAAAGAAATGGCAGGATTCGAAGAGAAAACTGTAATTACAGATGAAAATAGGACTGAAATGGTAGAGAAATATTTGAAAATTGCAGTGAGGGAAAGTCTGCTTTATTCCAAATATGGTTTTTCATTTTTAGATATGGTACAGGAAGCAACTTTAGGAGTAATAACAGCTTTAAATTATTATGAAAAAATATTATTGATGACTGAAGAAATGGAATTTTTCATTAAAAATTTTGCAGTAAAGTACATACTTGAATTTCAGAAGGATCTTTTAAAGGATATAAAGGCTTCAGAGCTTTCCTATATTTTATATCTTAAAGTTAAGGTAGACAAGGAATTAGGTCATACAGTGGATGAAATAAGTAAACGCATGAATGTAACTAAGGAATATATTGAAAAGCTGGAAAAATTATTTGATGATGTCGAACTGGATGAAATGCTGGAAAGCGGTCAGATACTTGAAAAAGCAAATAAAATAACACAAATGTACATACTGGAAAATATTCCTAAAAAACTGAGCTATATTGATGAAAGAATTTTAGTCATGTCTTATGGTCTTGATGATAAAATTTATTCAGAAAATGAAATTGCGAAGTCACTTAACATAGCAAAGCATAATGTGAATATACTAAAGGAAAAGGCACTGAATAAACTGTCAATTGACCTTTTGAAAAATGAATTTATGAAGAACAGTGAAGAAACAGATTATACAGTGAATTAATGAAAATAATAAAAAAGGAAGGAGGGTTTATAGATAAATATACAGAAATATTTATCTTACAGGAAAAATGCAGGTAAAAGATATAGTAGGAGAATTACATACAATTTATAATCCAAAACTGGCAGAAGAGTGGGATAATGTAGGCCTTCTTGTAGGAAATGAAAATTCAGAAGTGAATACGGTACTTTTATGCCTTGATATCACTGAAGAAGTTGTAGACAGGGCAGTAAAAGAAAATGTAGATTTAATAATTTCACACCATCCTTTCATATTTAGCGGATTAAAAAGAATTACGAGTGAAACTGTACATGGTAGAAAAATACTGAAAATTATAGAAAATAAAATAACAGTGTATTCAGGTCATACAAATGTGGATTTTGGAATAAACGGATTAAATGATTATATATTTTACAAGCTTGATTTAAACGGGAAATTAGAAATATGTAATGAATTTGAATATGAAGACTATAATTTTATAAAACATAAAAATGAAAATGTAAAAGGTGGAAGTGTCAGAATAAAAACCCTTGATCATGAAATAGAATTAGCAGATTTAATCAGGGTAATAAAGGAAAAACTTGGACTTGAATTTGTAAGATATGTTGGAGGAAATAGAAAAATCCGTAAAATAGGACTTGTTACAGGTAGTGGAAGTTCTTTTATGCATAGTGTAAAAGAAAAAATTGATGTTTTTTTAACAGGAGACTTGAGATATCATGAAGCACTTGATACACTTGAAGAAGGTGGAATACTAGTAGATATAGGACATTATGAAAGTGAATATCTGTTTGCTGAATTAATGGAACTTCAAGTTTCACAGTTTTTTAAAGGTAAAATAATAAAACATTTTGGAGAACCTGTATTTAAGCTGGGATAAACTTTACAAGGCTAAAATGATTATTAGGGATCTGATTGTAGACAATATAAAATAAAGAGATAACTAATTGAAAAAAAAATTTCTAAAGATATAATATCATATAATAAAATACAAAAGAGGTAAGATTATGACAAAGAAAAAAATGTTAATTTTATTGGGAATTATAGTTTTAACTGTAAATTCATGTGTAGCAGTAGCGGCGGCAGGAGTAGGAGCCGGAGTTGGATATTACTGTGGTACAACATCGAGATGTACAGGAAAATAAAAATATGCTATAATAAAGAGTAAAAGGTTTCGGAGTCAATCGCCTGAATATTTCGGGAGGAAAGTCCGGACTTCGCAGGGCAAGGGAGACAGCTAATGGCTGTTGGAAGAAATTCTAAGGAAAGTGCCACAGAAAATATACCGCCTGAAATTCAGGTAAGGGTGAAATGGTAGTGTAAGAGACTACCGGTGATTTAAGAAATTAAGTCAGCCGGGTAAACCCCTCCCGAAGCAAGAATAAGTAGAAAGTGGTTAAGAGGCTGCCCGTCTTCACTTAATGGGTAATTCGCTCAAACCGGCAGGTAACTGCTTGTTTAGATAAATGATTGGCAAATACAGAATCCGGCTTATGCCGAGACCTTTTAAATAAAACTGTTAAAAAATATAAAGAACTTATAGAAAAAATAAAGTATTGATTTTATAGCAAGAGTGTTTTTGGGCACTCTTCTTTTAATATTAAAAAAATATTTAGTAGAAAAAAATATCTAAAAATGTTACAATTGTAATAAATAAATTGAATTAAGAGGCGAATATGGAAAATAAAATGGAAGTTTTAAAAAATAGTAGCCAAGAAGAAATAGTAAATCAAATAAATAGGATAAAAATTATAAAAAAGGAATATTTGGAAGAAGATAAACTTGTTCATTTTTATGATTACATGAAACTAAATAAAATAGAAGAAACGGAAGATACTGAAAAGGCAGATTTAATTATTTCATTTGGAGGAGATGGTACATTACTTGTTGCAGCAAAGGAAACTTTAAGGAAGGATATTCCTGTAATGGCTGTAAATATGGGGACATTAGGATATTTAGCAGACATTTCTCCTAAGGATGTAATTCATATGTTGGAAAAATATAAAAAAAATCAATATATCGTAGATGAGAGAACATTCCTGAAGGTAAAGTATAATGAAAAAGAGTATTATGCTTTAAATGATCTTGTTATAAGCAAGGGAGGTATAGCTTCCCAGATAATTAATGTGGAAGTTTATGCTAATGGAACATTTGTAAATAAGTACAGGGCAGATGGAATAATTATAGCCACTCCTACCGGATCTACTGCATATTCACTTTCAGCTGGAGGATCGATAGTTCATCCTAATTTAAGAGCCTTAAGTATAACTCCGTTATCGCCTCAGAGTCTTACAGCAAGACCTATTATAATAGATGGTAATGAAATGCTGAGTTTTAAAGTCTGCTCACGGGATAATGATACCCACTTGAATATTGATGGAAGGATAAATTTTCGGATAAAAGAGGAGGATAAAATTTCAGCAGTAATGTCAAATAGAAAAGTAAAAATAATAAGAAGTGGGAAAAGTGATTATTATGGTATATTAAGAGAAAAACTTAGATGGGGAGAATCATCAGTAAAATAAAAAATAAGGGGAAATAAACAGAAAAGGTGAGAGGAAAATAAAATGCTGAGAGAATTAAGATTAAATAATTTGGCAATAATAAAAAATTTGGATTTGGAATTTAACGAAGGATTGATTTCACTGACAGGAGAAACGGGCGCAGGAAAGTCCATTATACTAGATGGAATTTCACTTCTTATCGGGGAAAGGTCTAATCTTGAAATGATAAGAACAGGTGAGGAAAGCCTTTTTGCAGAAGGAGTTTTTGATTTAAGTGAAGTTCAGAAGGAAAAGCTTAATAAGCTTGGCTTTGAAATAGAAGATGATGAGCTGATTATTTCAAGATATTTTTATAGAAATTCAAAATCAAAAATAACAGTTAACGGAATGAGAATGACAGTATCGAAGCTAAAGGAACTTATGAGAAATGTTCTGGATCTTGTAGGGCAGCATGAGCACCAGTATCTTTTAAATAAAAACTATCATTTAGGGCTACTGGATAGATTCCTTGATAAAAATGGCCAGGAACTTGCAAAGGAAATTAGAAATAATGTGTCATCCCTGAAAACGATAAATAAGAAAATAGAAGAGATAGAAACTGAAAAATTCAGAATAATGGAAAAAAAAGATATTCTGGAGTTCCAATCTAATGAAATAGCAAGTTTAGGCCTTAAGGAGAATGAAGATAATGACCTTGAGGAAGAATATAAAATTCTTTTTAATGCAGGAAAAATAAGTGAAAAACTTGAAAATTCAATTCAAAGACTAAAAGAAGGTGAATATTCAGTTATAAATTCACTTGGGAAAATAAAGAAAAACCTGGAACAGCTTTCTGATATATCTGAAACATATTCAGAACTGAAGGAAAAAATTGAGAATATCATTTATGAAGTGGATGATATAGGGTATTCTCTTGAAGATATGGTTGAAAATGTGGAAAGTGATGATGTCAGGCTTGAAAAAATAATAAGCAGAATAGATGAAATAAACAAGCTGAAGCTGAAGTATGGTTCAACAATAGAAGAAATACTGGCATTCAGGGAAGAAAATGAAAAAAAGCTTTCCCTCATAAAGTTTGAAAATAACGAGCTGGAAGTTTTGAAAAAAGAAAAAGAAGCAAAGGCCAAACTTTATTTTGAAAATAGTCAGAAATTACGTGAAATAAGAAAAAAAGTTGCTGAAAAACTTGAAAAGACAATCAATGTTCAGTTAAAGGACTTGAATATGGCAAATTCCAAGTTTAAGGTTGACTTCTCAGAAAAAACTGTAATTTCTTCAAGAGGTATGGATGATGTTGAATTTATGATGGTTACCAATCTTGGTGAAAATTATAAACCACTTGCAAAAATTGCTTCAGGTGGGGAAATTTCAAGAATTATGCTTGCCTTAAAAATAGTATTTTCATCTGTTGATAATATTTCTGTACTTATATTTGATGAAATAGACACTGGAATTTCCGGAGAAACAGTAAGAAAGGTTGCAGAAAAGCTGAAGGAACTTTCTGGAATAGTTCAGGTTATATGTGTTACGCATTCTCCTCAAATTGCAGGGAAATCAAATCAGCAATTTTTTATAAAAAAGGAAATTGAAAATAATGTAACTGAAACAAAGGTAAGAGAGCTTAATACAGATGAAAGAATAAGGGAAATAGCAAGAATAATTTCAGGAGATAATATAACAGAAACATCCATAAAGCATGCAAAAGAAATAATGAAACTATAGAAATAGGAGTTATGGAAAATAAATGAATAAGGATGAAGAAAAAATAACTTTAAAAAATGTAAAGAGGAAAGAAACAGGAATTGATAGGGAAAATAATCTGTATATTAAGGAATTCCTTTCTTATCTTGCTTTTGAAAAAGGAAATTCCAGCAATACCATTGCAGGATATGAAAGAGATTTGCGAATATTTTCCGAATATGTAAATAAAAATCTGATAGAAGTTACAGAAGAAGATATTTATGATTATATCAAAGAAATAAATGATAAGTTGAAGAAAAATTCTGTATTGAGGAAAGTTGCAACAATTAGAAATTTTTATAAATTCTGTTATCTTAATAAAATTGTTAAGGAAGATCCCACAGGTATGATAAAATCCATGAAAAGGGAAAAACGTCTACCGGAAGTTCTTTCACTTGAAGAAGTTAAGAAAATAATAGATAACTGCAAGCATACACCTGGTGGAATGAGAGACAGGCTTATTATTAAATTTTTAATCGCAACAGGAGCAAGAATTTCTGAGATTTTAAACTTAAAAATCAGTGATGTGGAAAATCAGAACTATGAATTTATAAAAGTTCTTGGAAAAGGTTCAAAATATCGGGTTATACCGATTTATGACAGCCTGGAAAAGGAAATAAAGGAGTATATAAATGATTATAGGCCTGAACTGAAAGGTGCATCTGAAACTTTTAATTTATTTCCTGGAACAAGACGTGAGAATTTTTGGAAAAGATTGAAGGTTATTGCAAAAAATGCAGGAATTGAAAAAAATATTTATCCGCATATATTCAGACATTCATTGGCAACAGTACTTTTAAGTAACGGAGCAGACATAAGGATAGTTCAGGAAATACTTGGACACTCCAATATAAGTACTACAGAAATATATACGCATGTGGAGAAATCAAAACTGAAAAATATTTATAATAATATAAAATTGGGAGATGAATAGACATAAGATATAAATCGTACCCAATAAATCAGAGTTAATAATTATAGAAAAATGAATCAGGAGGAAAAATGTACTTTAAAAAAACTGAAAATGTAAGTGAAGGTAAAGATAGGCTCGTTTTACTTATAAGTACAATTATAGGATATTTTGCTGTTTTTGCATTAAAAAAAGCAGATATCATTAATTCATATATAGGAGCGATTGTATTAATTTTCCTATATATGTATCTGGATTTTAATGTAACTAATATATTTTTTACGAGTAAAAGGACTACTTTTAAAATATATATATTTATGGTACTTGAAATAATGCATTTTTTCATGATGGCTTTTAGTTTAAAAAATATTTTTGTATATTTTCTTGGATTGGGGATTTTAACATATTTAATAACAATAGATGAAGGAAAAGTTGAACTTAAGAAAATATACCAGTTTATAGGGCTATATACATTAATAAAAGTGATTTTTGTATTAACATGGATAATTTTTTAAAATTACCTATTTAAAAATATTCAAATTTATGATAAAATCTCTTTTGTGAATGGAGACAAAAATGGATAATAGAGATAATAAAAAAGTAAATGTAGATGTAATGAAAAACATAGAAAAAATAAAAGATAGGGCGTTGGCAACTACAATTGAAAGAAATAGTTTTTTAGGGGAATATAAAGAAAGAGTACTTGCGGCACTTACCTTTGATGAAATAGAAGAAAAAGGAACATATAATGAGATAGAAAAAGCACTTGAAGATAAGGAAGCAAAAAAAATGATAGTATCGAGGGAAGTAGATTTTAAGTACATAAAAAAATATCTTGATATGGCAAAAAGTAAACATGTGTCATGTAAAATGATGGATAATCTTTTAAATACAGGTGAAGTATGTCTGGTAGTGGCTTCAGATGATGCATTGAGCCACCCGGTAGAAAATCCGATTGTAGAATCAAAACTTGAAAAAATAAGGGAAAAGAATTTACCGGATATATATTATAAGGCGATGGGAAATAAAATATGTAAATTCCATTCAGATATAATAGAGAAGGAAATACCCGAATATATAAATTATTATGGAAAAATAGAATTTATGGACAGTCTTTTTGGAACAAAATGTCCTATATGTCAAAAATTAGGAGGAAAAAAACGTGGTTGATGGATTTAAAATTAAAGGAAAAACACCTTTGAATGGAATAATAAGAGTAAGTGGAGCTAAAAATGCGGCTCTTCCAATAATAATAGCAACATTAGTTTCAAAAGGGGAATATACATTGAAAAATGTGCCAAACCTTAGAGATATAAGAATATTAATGAAACTTCTTGAAGATTTGGGAATGGAAACTCAGAAACTGGATGACTCTACATATAAAATAGTGAATAACGGATTTAAAAGAAATGAAGCAAGTTATGAAATAGTTAAACAAATGAGGGCTTCTTTTCTTGTAATGGGTCCTATGATTGCAAATCTTGAAGAATCAGTTGTTTCACTTCCAGGAGGATGTGCAATAGGTTCTAGACCGGTAGATTTACATATAAAAGGATTTGAAGCACTAGGAGCTGAAATAACAAGAGTTCATGGATATATTCATGCGAAGTCTGATAAACTTAAAGGTGCTGAAATACCTCTAGGATTTCCAAGTGTAGGTGCTACACAAAACTTAATGATGGCAGCAGTTAAAATTCCTGGGAAAACTGTTATTTCAAATGCGGCAAGAGAACCTGAAATCGTAGATTTAGGAAATTTCCTGAACAAAATGGGTGCAAAAATAACAGGACTTGGAACACCTAACATTGAAATAGAAGGTGTTGAAGAATTACATGGAGTGGAGTATTCAATAATGCCTGATAGAATTGAAGCGGGAACTTATGTAATAGCTTCATTGATCACTGAAGGAGATTTGAAAATAGAAAATGCAAATTTAGATGATCTAGGAGTATTTAAATCAGAGCTGGAATCAATGGGAGTAAAATTTGAACAGGAAGGAAATATTCTATCAGTAATAGGAAACCTTAAAGAATTGAAACCTTCAAAAATAAGAACAATGCCACATCCAGGTTTTCCTACAGATATGCAGCCACAAATGATGCTTCTTCAAACACTTGTAAATGGTCCAAGTTCAATGGAAGAAACAGTATTTGAAAATAGATTTATGCATGTACCTGAATTTAACAGAATGGGAGCAGATATAATAATAAGACATGGAGTTGCCATGATAAATGGAGGATTGCCGTTAACAGGTGCCGAAGTTATGTCTTCAGACTTGAGGGCAGGAGCGGCACTAGTATTAGCAGGACTTGCAGCTGATGGAGAAACAACTCTTAACAGAGTGTACCACATAGACCGTGGATACGATAAGCTTGAAGAAAAACTTAATGGCGTAGGTGCTGACATAAGAAGAGTTAAGTTGGATATTTAGTGAGAAAAATAGTGTTTTATAAATAAGAAAAGCCCTAATTATACTGGCCTTATGGTTTAGTATATTTGGGGCTTTTTGTTTATAATCAAGTTAAATTATTTATTTTTGAGGAGTATAAAAATTAAGAAAATCATTATCTTTAATTTTTTCACCTAAAGTATCTTTAAGCTCAGGATTATTAAGATTATATACATAGACATAAGCTTTGTCAGCTTTTTTATAATCACTGTCATATATATCAAGAAGAAGTCTGTCATAATGATTTTTTTCAACATTTTCTCCATAATATCCTTCCATTTCATCCATATCCTTAAATACTTTGTCTAAATCTGAAGACTTGTCAGAAAGTTCATATAGCTCTCCTATTGTAAAATCTTCAGGTTTTCCTTCTGTATTCTGATCAGATAGGATTAAGGCAGGATATTTTTGATTTGTAAGAGTAAAATTATCTCCTTTTACATAAAATAATCCTTTATATTCAGCAATTCCTTCGAGATAATGGTGATTAAAACATCCTTTTCTTAAAGAACCGTATACAAATAATTTTGTCATTTTATTCTCCCAGTTTATAATGTAAAGTCAGTATGTTAGAAACTAACATACTGTTCCTCCAACTTCCTTAATATCTTCATCATTTTTAACAATTGCTTCAATAGCTGCAGTAAGTCCTTTCACTATTGTGTTTAATTCCATTGAAGGTGTATTTCTTTTATCCACAACCTGTTCAGGTAAGAATGGAATGTGAATAAATCCTGATTTTTTGCCATTGTATTTTTTTTCAATAAGATACAGAACACCATATAAAACATGGTTACATACAAAAGTTCCGGCAGTGTAGGAAACAGAAGCAGGAATATTGTTTTTCTGTACATTTTGAACCATCGCCTTTACAGGTAGCTTAACTAAATAAGCATTTTCTCCGTCAGGGAAAATAGGTTCATCTATTGTCTGATTTCCTTCATTGTCAGGGATACGGAAGTCATCAAGATTAATTCCAACACGTTCAATTGAAATATCAAATCTTCCTCCTGCCTGTCCAATTGAAAGAATAACATCAGGATTATGTTCATTTATAGCTTCTTCTATTTTTTCCAAAGATTTCTTTCTAACTGTAGGTATTTCCAGCTTGATAATTTCTGCCCCTGCAATATTGTCAGGAAGTCTTTTTACTGATTCAATAGCAGGATTTATAGGTTCCCCTCCAAAAGGATCAAAACCTGTAACAAGTATTTTCATAATATTTCCTTTCTTGGCTACAGTTATGCTTTAAATAACAGTATCATAAATATAATGTGTATAACCAGCATTGCAAGTCCCATAGGTAACTGGGTTTTAATAATTCTATTTTTATCCTTAATTTCAAGGATGGAAGCAGGAACAATATTAAAGTTTGCAGCCATAGGAGTCATAAGAGTTCCACAGTAACCTGCAGTCATTCCTAATGCACCGATAGCGGCAGGATTTCCTCCATGTTTTAATATGAACGGAACTCCAATACCAACAGTTATTACAGAGAATGCCGCAAATGCATTTCCCATAATCATAGTAAATAATGCCATACCAATTGCATAAATAATAATTCCTACAACAATATTACCTGAAGGTACTACTGATGAAATGCTTTGAGCTATTACCTTTCCAACTCCGGCTTTTGTAAAGACAGCTCCTAGAGCCGCAAGAAGTTGAGGTAAAAGAGCAGTTGCTCCAATTTGCATTAATAATCTTGAAGTATCTTCATATGTTTCGCTGAACTTAGGTTTTATAATAAGTGAAGCCACAAGAAGTGCTATTAATGCCCCTCCACCTATACCAACTGCTGATGGAATAGTAACTTTTCCAATTTTAAATTGTAGTATAAGGAAAGCTGAAATTCCAATTAATGCAGCAGGAATAAATATTTTATTTTTAAATTTCTCACTTTGAGCTACTTTAAATTCGTGTGTAACTTCTTTAAATGTACCTACCTGTAACTGATTTGTTACGGTAATTAATCCTAAAACTACAAGTAGTCCACCTGTAACTGCATATGGGATAGTTTTTCCAAGAATAAATATAACCCCTAAAATAAACCAGAATAAAAATGTTCCGATTTTTGCTTTTTCATTTTTTAGTCCCCTAATTGCCACGCTAATGCTGACAAGTCCGCAAAGGATATAAATAATTTCTGATAAAGTTGTAAAAAAAGCTTTTAAGTCCATTATTTATTACCTCCTTTATTTGACATGATTTTTTTGTCGTAGATATATGCCTGAGCAATAGTAAGTATTATGGCAACAATTCCCATTGGAATTGAAAATAACGAAAGATCCTTAAGCGAAACATTATATCCACTTTCTTGTAGAGTTCCCTGAATTAGAAGCAGTCCAGATGCTCCTATAAAAATATTCTGAGCAAAGAAGTTACCGTAGTTTTCAATAGCGGCACTTAGACTTTTCAGATCTTCAGTTTCTTTTTCAGTTAACTCATTCTGCTTGTGAGATTTTGCAGCAGCTTCAGCCATTGGGAAAATAAGAGGTCTGATAAACTGTATGTGTCCACCTATTCTGATTGACAAGGCACTGGCAACAGAACGGATAATCATGTAAAGTCCTAAAATTTTACCTGCAGTGGCATTTCTAAGATTTGCAATTAACGTTGCACTTCTTTCTCTTAATCCATATCTTTCAAGCACTGCAATAACTGGAAGGCTGATTAGGAAAATAGACATAAGTCTGTTGTCCACAAAAGCTTTACCAATAATTTCAAGGATACTTAAAATATCCATTTTTGCTGCAAGTCCTGTAGCAATCCCGGCAGTAAGAACAACAGCAAGAACGTCCAGTTTCAGAGAGAAACCAACAACGATAATGACGATACCAATTAGTATCATAAAATTCATAAATATTCCTCCTTAGTTTAGAATTTATATTATATATTTTACCCATAAAATATCATAAATGCAATAGATAGAAGAGAAAAATATAAAAAAATTTAAAAATTTTTATTTTATCTCTTAAAAATATTTAATGATTTCTTGTTATTATCGGTTCTTTTTAAAATTTCTTCAAGTTTTTCATCCAATTGTGATACTCTGTCTTCTATAGTTTCAAGTTTTGATTTGTTTTCAGATACAGATAGAAGTTTTTCATCAAAATGATTTTTTATATTTTCATGGTATTCATCATCAGAAGAAAAATATTTTTCCAGTCTATTTTCAAGATTGTCAATTTTAGTTTCAACATTTTGAATTTTTTCAGAAATATCTTCTGAAAAATGCTGAAATTTCTGAGATAAAATTTCATTAGATTTATTTATATCCATTCTGAAGTCAATAAGAGCCTTTTCAATTGAGGAAAGACGGTTACGAAGAAAACTGTAATCAAAATTTTTCAGTATTTCATTGGAACTTTTTATTAATTCCAGATATTCTGCTATTTCACTGAAATCAAATTTTTCAGATTTTGATTTGGAAGCTTTCTGACTATTTGAAAATTCTTTTACAATGTAAATTTTATTTCCTTCCTTTACAGTTTTTAGAAGTCCCTTTTCTATACGGTTGTAAATAGTCTGTCTTGATACATTATGACTCTTCATATATTCCTTTATTGACACTTTCAATACAATCACCTCTTGTTTAGTATTATATATAAAAATCCAGGGATAGTAAAGAAAATTTTTGAAAAAACTGTATAAATTTGATTGACAATGGAAGTCAAAAAAGGTAGAATTTAAGCAATAAAATGAAAAGGTGAATAAATTTGAAGATAGAAAAGATAAATGAAAATGACTATGACAGAATATTTCTAACAAGTGATATACATGGTCATTATCCGATGTTTGAGACTTTGCTAGATAAAATAAAGCTTACAAAGAAGGATTTGCTTATTATATTGGGAGATTCGTGTGACAGGGGATCTCAGACATATGAATTATATAAAAAGTACAATGACCTGGAAAAAGAAGGGTATAATATAAAGCATTTGAGAGGAAATCATGAGGATATGCTTATAAAGGCAATGGAATCAGGAGATAATGAACACTGGTACCGTAATGGTGGAGAAAAAACCCAGAAATCCTTTTACAATAATTCAGAAAGTAAAGATACATTAACTTTTGAAGAATGGCTGGAACGTGAAGGAATAAAAAGTGTAAAATGGTTTGTAGACTGGCTTGACAGAATTCCAATAATGATTTCAGGTAAAAAAAGCTTATTTGTCCATGCGGCATTTGACACTACTAAAGGTGAAGATGAACAGGAACATAGATTTCTTATATGGGACAGAAATGATTTCTGGACAAATAACAAGACAGGAAAGGCTATATACTTTGGACATACTCCCAGCAAGGACGGTAAGATAAAACATTATGTAAATGATGTACACTGTATTGATACAGGATCATATAAAAATGGAATTATAGCCTGTGTGGAACTTAAAACAGGAAAAGAAATATATATTAAGGATAAGGAAAATAAAAAAGCTAAAGGAAAGGAAAATTCTGAAGACTAATGAGAGATAATATTTACGTTGGACTTGTACACTATCCTGTTTATAACAGAAATAGTAATGTTGTGGCTACATCTGTCACAAACTTTGATATTCATGATATATCAAGAACATGCAGAACATATGATATAAAAAAATACTTTATAATAACTCCTGTGGATGCCCAGCAGGAACTTACAAACAGAATAATTAACTACTGGACTGAAGGAGACGGGATAGAATTTAATAAAAACAGGAAGGAAGCCTTTGAAAATACAGATTTATCAGATTCAGTAGAATCAGCAGCAGCTGCAATAGCTGAAATTGAAGGAAAGACTCCGAAGGTAATAACGACGTCAGCTAAAATATTTTCAAATACAGTGTCATACGATGCTCTTGGAAAAGAAATGGTAGAGGATGAAACACCTTATCTTATACTGTTTGGTACTGGATGG
Source organism: uncultured Leptotrichia sp. (assembly GCA_937925095.1). Classification (GTDB taxonomy): domain Bacteria; phylum Fusobacteriota; class Fusobacteriia; order Fusobacteriales; family Leptotrichiaceae; genus Leptotrichia_A. Next base: position 45,088 of record CALEXX010000010.1, on the reverse strand, counting down.
GGACTGACAAATGACATAATGGATATGTCGTATAAAATTTTAGAGCCGGTAAGAGGAAAGACAAAATATAACCACTTATCTGTAAGAAGTGCAGTGTCAATAATACTTGACAGACTTTTAGGGGAAAACTAGAAGGAAAATTTGGTGGAAAATAGAAAATAAAGAACTGTTATTTAAAAACTGATCAGAAAAATTATGACAACAGAAGGGAGAATTTTAGAAATAATGGAAATTAAAGGAAATGGATTAGTAGGGCTTGTTGCAGTGAGCCATAGCAATAAATTAGCAGAGGAAGTTATTAATTTTGCAAAATTACTTCAGCAGGAGGATTTCAGAATTGAAAATGGAGGAAATATAAATCAGGAAGTTTATGGAGCAACTGTGGAAACAATTAAAGATGCCATAAAAAGAGCAGATGAAGGTCAAGGAGTTTTAGTATTTGTAGATATGGGAAGCTCCATATTTAATGCAACAAAGGCAGTAGAAGATCTTCAAGGGGAAGTTAAAGTTGAAATTGCAGATGCACCTCTAGTTGAAGGAATTATATCTGCTGTTGCCGCCAACTTTGATGAAATGACTCTTTCTGAATTAAAAGAAATAGCCGAAGGAAGCAGAAATTTCAAAAAAATAAAAAAATAGAAAAGGAATGGGAATGGAAAATTTAATAAATATAGGAACAATTATAGGAACTCACCACTTACTTGGAAGTGTAAAAATGAATTCAATTTTTACAGAAACTGAGTTAATTATAGGTGAAAGAATTCTACTTGAAAAAGAGGATAAAAGAAAACTTCTTACAATAAAAAATATTAAAAGATTGAATGACAAGAAACTGATTGTAGACTTTGAAGAAATTGGTAATATTGATCAGGCTAAGGAACTGAACGGATTTCAAATGAAAATAAGAAGAGATTTGCTGCCTGAAAAAAATGAGGACGAGTTTTACATAAAGGATCTTCTTGGAGTTGAAGTTTTTTCCGATAATGAAAAAATAGGTGAAATTACTGATGTAATGGAAACTGCAGCCCATGATATACTTATAATCGAAGATATTTTGAGCAAAAAGGAAATAATGGTGCCTTTAGTAGATGAGTTTGTGAAAAAGATTGATTTTAAAAATAACAGGATAGAAGTAGAATTAATAGAAGGAATGAGAGAATAAATGAAATTTACTGTTTTAACTTTATTTCCAGAACTGTTTGAGCTATATTTGTCACAGACAATTATCCAGAGGGCAGTTGATGCGGAAATAATAGATTACAATATTGTAAATATAAGAGATTATAGCGGAAATAAGCATAGCCAGATGGATGATATTCCATTTGGAGGAGGAGCAGGAATGGTTTTAAAACCTGAAGCCTACTGGAATTTTTTTAAGGAAAAATACAGCAACAGGGAAAAGCCATATACAGTATTTGTTTCTCCACAAGGAAAAAGACTTGATCATCAGAAGGTAACAGAACTGGCTAAAAAAAAGGAAATAGTACTGATTTCCGGAAGATATGAAGGTCTTGATCAGAGGGTTATTGACAAGTTTGTTGATGAAGAAATATCAATAGGAGATTATGTCCTGAGTAGTGGAGATTTGCCTTCCCTTGTACTTATGGATTCGGTAACAAGGATAAAAGAAGGGGTTATAAAAAAAGAGTCTTTTGAAACAGATTCTTTTTATAATGGACTTTTAGGATTTCCTCAGTATACACGTCCACCTGAAATAGAAGGGTATGAAGTTCCAGAGGTATTAAGAAGTGGGAACCATGCAAAAATAGATGAGTATAGATTATTGAAATCCATTGAAAAGACTACTGAAAATAGGCCGGATCTTATGGAGAAAAAACTTTCTGAAGATGAAGAATTTAAGAAAATGTATCTTAAATTAATGAAGAAAAAGAATAAATAATACAGTAATATTAACTAATGAAACTATTCTGGGAAAATTACAGAAAGATTGACAGGAGGAATAGAAATGATTTATCAGCTTGGAGATAAAAAGCCTGAAATTACAGGTGAAGTTTTTATTGCAGAAAGTGCAGATGTAATAGGTGACGTGGAACTTCATGATGGTGTAAATGTATGGTTTGGTGCAGTTATAAGAGGAGATGTGGAGAAAATAACAATAGGAAAGAACAGCAACGTACAGGATAATGCCACTGTACACACGGATTTTGGACTTCCATGTATAGTTGGAGAAAATGTGACGGTAGGTCATAACGCCATACTTCACAGCTGTGAAATAGGAGATAATGTCATTGTTGGAATGGGAAGTACAATCTTAAATGGAGCAAAAATAGCACCTAACTGCATGGTAGGAGCAGGAGCTCTTGTAACACATAAAATTCCTTATGAGGAAGGAGTTCTTATTTTAGGAAGTCCGGCTAAAGTTGTAAGAAAACTGACTGAAGAAGAAAAAGAGCATATAAAGGAAAATGGTCAGCATTATGTGGAAAATGGAAAATTATATATAAAGGAACTAAAGAAAATATAATATAAAAGGACTATCTAAAAATTAAAAAAGTAAAAGGGACTGTCTTAATATAGAAAAATGTAAATATGATATATAAAAAAAACTATATTTTTTCATTTCCTGTTTTACATTGTAAAATTTTAAATAATTCAAAAATATAGTTTTCAGATGATTTTTTAAGTTTTCTTTTTGATACAGCTTTTTTACAGCATTTTTAATTTTTTAGGGTAGTCCTATTTTTATATTATTCATTTAATAGTTTCATACCTATTATTTCCCATTTATTGACTTTGTTCTGAAATTACTGGATTTTCAGGAATATGTCCTTTCATAAAAATTTAGAATAGTAAAAAGACTTTGTTACTCTGCATTCTTGATTTCGTCAATTCTCATATTTATAAGTTCATCATTTGCCAATTGAGTTACAGCAACAGTTGAATTAGTACTTTTATCATAGTATACAAGAAGAAGCATTGCATTGTTGTAGTAAAGAACTGCATTTACCTTTTTGTTTTCCACTTTTTTCAGTTTACTTTCCGGTGTAGTTTTGAAAAAATTCATATAAGAATTTAAAATACTTTTATGTTCTGCTTCTGTAGAAGGAGTCATAAATACAGAAGAAATTAGCATATCATCAGCAAACATGAAACTTGAAAATTTATTCTCTTTGTTTAGCATGTCATTCACATCTGTATAAACGTATATTTGAGTGTCTTTGTTATCTACACTGTCTACTGGTGTTCTTTTAATTGAATCTTCCAGCTGTTTTTTAGTCATGAAGAAACTTACTTTTGATGTAATTTCGTTGTTAAGTCCTTCCTTTGCATTCGCACCGAACATTGAAAAGCATAAAGCAAATAATAATAAGTAAATATATTTTTTCATAATAACCTCCTGATTTTTTGTTATTTGTATAATAACATGGAAAAATGAAAATAAACTGAAAAAAATTAATTTTTTAGAAATAAAGTAGAAAAAAAGTAGTAAATAGATTATAATAAAATAAAAATATTAAAGGAGGCAGGAATGCTTAAAAAAAGAATTGCAATTTTATTTTTATTGGTTTTTTCTCTGGGTTTTACAGCACAATACAGTACAACAAAAGCGAAAAATGTAAAAATGTCACAGCAGGAAATGGATAAAAATGCAGCTGAAATAGTGGAACTTTTAAAATTTTTAGATATGGATGAAGTTAAGCAATCAACAATAAGAGAAGTAAAAGAGGATATGAAAAGAAAAATAGGAGAAGGAGAAAACTACCTTCAAAGTCGTGTTCTGGAAATGATAAGGGATATAATGGGAATAATAATTGAAAATAGGGAAACGACAGTTACAAAAGTAACTTTTTTATCAAATAAGGAAGCGGATGTGGAAATTAAAATAAAAACAGCGGAAGTGTTAGATGAAGAAGGTGGTCTTTTTGAAAAAAATATAGAGAAAATAGTTGGTGGAGAATATATAAAAAAATATGGAGAAATGCCTGACATTTCAAAGGTAAAAAATTCTTCAAAAGCTGAACAGAAAAAAGTGATGGACAGATTAGATTCTGTCGCAAAAGAAGTAATAAAAAATAACATAAGAAATAAAAAAGTTAACTATAATTTCTTAAATGGTAAGTTAAAAGTAGTAAAAACAAGCGACGGATGGAAAGTTAAAGGATAAAAAACCAAAGAAAGGAGCAAATATATCGTAAATTATTTATACGATATAATTTGGAAAGAAAAATGGAAAAAATTATAGGGATAAATCCAGTTCTGGAGATATTAAGATCAGATAAGACAGTAGAAAAAATTGAAGTGTATAAAGGTACAAAAAAAGATACGATAAAAGAAATTTTAAATTTAGCAAGTAAAAGAAATATAAAAATATTTTATACAGACAGAAGAACTGAAAATTCCCAAGGAGTAGTTGCCTTGGTTTCAGAATTTGATTATTATGTGGATTTAGCTGATTTTCTTGGTAAAATATTGTCAAAGGACAAGTCGATAGTAGTAATTTTAGATCAGATACAGGATCCAAGAAATTTTGGAGCAATAATAAGAAGTGCTGAATGTTTTGGAGCTGACGGAATTGTAATTCAGGACAGAAACAATGTAAAGGTTACTGAAACAGTTGTAAAATCATCTACTGGAGCAATAGAACATGTTAATATTGTAAAGGTTACAAATATTTCAGATACAATTGATAAATTCAAGAAATACGGATACAAAGTCTACGGAGCGGAAGCTGACGGGGGAAACTTCTATTATGAGGAAGATTATCCTGATAAAGTCTGCCTTGTTCTTGGAAGTGAAGGAAACGGAATGAGAAAGAAAGTTAAGGAGCATTGTGACAAAGTAGTTAAGATACACCTTAAAGGACATATAAATTCTCTGAATGTATCAGTTGCTGGTGGAATAATATTGGCTGAAATGGCGAAGTAGGACTTTTATAAAGAACTTTCTAGAATTAATTTTAAAGTATATAAAAAATTAAGTAGTGAATTGGAGAAAAAATGGAAATACAAGCTTTGGACAATAAAACACAAGGAAAAGTAATAGACAAACTAAGAGATGATTTGAAACCAGGGACAAAGTTATCAATTATTTCAGCATACTTTACTATATATGCATATGAAGAATTAAAAAAGGAATTAAATAAGATAGATAACTTAAGACTATTATTTTCAGAACCAACTTTTGTAAAAAATAAAAAAGATATAAATAGAGAGTTTAAATTAAGTGGAAGTTATGAAAGAGGGCTTGCTGGTGACAGATATGAAATGAAATTAAAAAATGAACTTAAGCAATCTGAAATAGCGAAAGAATGTGCAGAATGGATAAAGAAAAAAGTAGAGGTAAAGGCTTATGATGAGGAATATGCCTTACCTCAAAAAATGTATATAATGGAACAGAAAGAAGAAGAAAATTCTTGTATTACAGGAAGTTCAGATTTTACTTCAAGTGGGTTAGGAATAGTTTCTTCTAACAAAATAGAAATGAATAATTATGTAAAAGAAGAAAAATATACTAAAATGATGTTAGAGCAGTTTAATATGCTTTGGAGTAATAATGAAAAAGTAAAAGATGTAAAAGAGGAATTGCTTGATAGTTTAAAAATAGTATATAAGGAAAATACAGCTGAATTTATTTATTTTGTTACGTTGTATAATATTTTTAAAGAATACTTAAATGAATTGACAGAAGAAGAAATAATAAGAAGTAAAACAGGATTTAAAGATAGTGTAGTATGGAGTAAATTGTACAATTTCCAAAAAGACGGAGTATTAGGAGCTGTTGACAAACTGGAAAAATATAATGGGTGCATACTGGCTGATTCTGTTGGTCTTGGAAAAACGTTTGAAGCACTGGCTGTTATAAAATATTACGAATTAAGAAATTATAGAGTATTGGTATTGTGTCCTAAAAAATTGAGGGAAAACTGGTTAACTTATAAGGGGAATAGAAAAGATAATATCTTGGAAAAGGATAGATTAAATTATGATGTATTAAATCATACAGATCTTTCAAGATACAGTGGATACAGTGGAGAAATTAATTTAAAAGAAATTTACTGGGAAAACTATGATTTAATAGTAATAGACGAATCACATAACTTTAGAAATAATAATACAAAAGAAAATAAGGAAACTAGATATTCTAGATTATTAAATCAAATAATAAAAAAAGGTACAAAAACAAAAGTATTAATGCTTTCAGCAACACCTGTAAATAATAGAATGAATGATTTGAAAAATCAGATTGCCTTTGCAACAGAAGGAAAAGATAGTGCTTTATCTGAGCATGGAATAAGAAGTATAGAACAAACTTTAAGAAAAGCACAAATGTCTTTTAATAGGTGGAATGAATTACATGAAGATGACAAGAATGTTGAAACTTTATTAGAGATGCTAGAAGTTGATTATTTCAAACTTTTAGACATGTTAACCATTGCAAGATCAAGAAAACATATACAAAAATACTATAATATGAATGACATTGGGAAGTTTCCTAAAAGACTAAAGCCTATAAATGTGAAAGTTGATGTTGATATACAAGATGACTTTATAAAACTTTCAGAATTAAATAAATTAATAAGAAGTTTAAATCTAGCAATTTATTCTCCTATAAAATATGTTTTGCCGAGTAAGATTAATGAATATAGTAAAAAATATGATACTGAAACAGGGAATTCAACATTTAAGCAAGTCGATAGAGAAGAAAGTTTAATTCATCTAATGAGAATTAACATTTTAAAAAGAATGGAAAGTTCGATTTATTCTTTTGGAATAACAATTTCAAAAATTTTAAAAAATATAGATACGGCTTTAGAAAAATTGAATAATTTTGAAGATATTGAAGAAGATTTTAATATTGAAGAACTGGATATTGAAGATAACAGGTTGGATAATATTTTAATTGGAAGTAAAAAAGTTAAGGTTCTTTTAAAAGATATAGATAAAATAAGGTGGAAGTCTGAATTAGAAGCAGATAAATTAATACTTGAGAAAGTTTTAAACGAGGCAAGTAAAATAACTGTCAATAGAGATAAGAAGTTAATAGAACTACAAGAGATAATAAAGAAAAAAGTAGAAAATCCGATAAATAAGGGGAATAAGAAAATTATTATCTTTACTGCTTTTGCTGATACAGCTAAATATTTATATGAGAATATTTCAAAATATATTCTAGATGAGCTAGGTTTGTATTCGGCAATAGTTACAGGAAGTGATAATCCAAAAACTAATTTAAAAAATATAAAGACAGATTTTAACGATATTCTTATAAATTTTTCTCCTAAATCAAAAGAGAGAAGGGAAAAGGATAGACCAGAGATAGATATTTTAATAGCAACTGACTGTATATCAGAAGGACAAAATTTACAGGACTGTGATTATTTGATAAATTATGATATTCACTGGAATCCAGTTAGAATAATTCAGAGATTTGGAAGAATAGATAGAATAGGTTCTCAGAATGAAGTTATTCAGCTTGTGAATTTTTGGCCTAATATGGAATTGGATGAGTATATACATCTGGAATCAAGAGTAAGTGGAAGAATGGTCATGCTGGATATGTCTGCCACCGGTGAAGAAAATATAATAGAAGAAACAACAACAATGAATGATTTGGAATATAGAAAAAAACAGCTTATACAGCTTCAGGAACAAGTCCCTGATATAGAAGATATTAACGGAAGTATTTCTATAACAGATTTATCATTCAATGATTTTAAAATGGATTTAGTAAATTATATGAAAAATAATAAAGAATTTTTAGAAAAAGCACCTTCTGGAATGTATGCAGTGGCTAAAAGTAATATTGATGAAGCTGTAAAAGGTGTAATATTCTGTCTTAAACAAATAAATAAGAATATAAATCCGAGTGAATATAATACTTTAAATCCATATTTTTTTGTTTATATAAAAGATGATGGAGAAATTTTATTTAATTTCATTCAAAGTAAAAAAATATTGGATATATATAAAAAAATATGTAGTGGAGAAAATAAACTGTACCCAGAGTTAATAAAGGAATTTAACGAAGAAACTAATAATGCTAGGAATATGAGTAAATTTACAAAATTTTTAGAAAAAACAGTTGAAAATATAGTAGGAAAAGAAGAAGAAAAGGGAATTGAAAGTTTATTTAGCCTTGATAAGACTACATTAAATAAATCAGTACAAAGTATGGATGACTTTGAATTGATATCATTCTTGGTAATAAAGTAGGTGAAATTATGGAAATATTTAATCTGCCTAATGAATGTAAAATTGATAAAAATATACCAAAAGAAGTGATATATAAAAATGCTGAAGCCAATGAAAAACTAAAAAGAATTTTTATAGATAATGTTGAAAAAATAAGATTTATGTATTTATTAAACTTTTCTAATTCAAATATACAAAGTTATATAAGTGATAAAGAAAGATTTGAAGAGATTGATTTTATTAAAATTATTCTTAGAGAAAAAGGTAAAGAAAACATAATATCAGAATTATTTCATCATCTTATTCCAAAAAGTACTGTTATTTTATTAGAGTTTAAAAATGAAATTTTAATATCTACAAGTAATAAAAGAATTGATAAAGAAAGGATAATTATAGAAGAAGTTTTTAACAGTAACTGGATAGATGTAGAGAATAAAATATCAGAAGAGTTAGATTATAAAAAATTGAATTCAGTAAATTTAAAACTATTCTATGAGAGTATTATAGAAAAAGTCAGAATTATAAATCTGAGTATAAAATTGAATTCTAAAGAAGGCATTGAAAGTAAAAATATAAGCTTATTAGAAAAATTAAATAAGGAAATAGAAGAACTAAAAGCTTTAAGAAAAAAAGAAACACAGACTAATAGAATGGCTGAAATTCAAACTAAATTGTTAAAAAAAATAGAAGAAAGAAATAAAATATTAGAAAAAAAGTAATATGGGAACTAAAAGAGAATTTTTTAGGAGGAAATAGTAATGGAAAAAATGAATGGAACAAGTATGAATTTGGTTCAAGAAAATATAAAAAAATTGAAAGAAATTTTTCCAGAAGTATTTGTGGAAGGAAATATAGATTTTGATGTATTGAAAGAAATTTTTGGAGGGAAAATAGAAAGTTCTAAAGAAAGATATTCTCTAAACTGGAATGGAAAATCAAAAGCAAGACAAATAGCACAAGAAGTAAGTACAGGAACATTAAGGCCTTCAAAAGAAGAATCGAAAAACTGGAATGATACAGAAAATATCTATATAGAAGGAGATAATTTAGAAGTACTAAAATTATTACAGAAATCATATCATGAAAAGATAAAAATGATATATATAGATCCTCCATACAATACAGGAAATGATATTTTATATAAAAATAATTTTATTATTCCTTTAGAATATTATAAAAGATTTATTGGAGAAATATCAGATGAGAATTTTGTTTTAACAACAAATTCAGATACTTCTGGAAGATATCATTCAGATTGGCTATCAATGATGTTCCCTGTATTAAAGTTAGGAAGAAATTTATTATCAAATGATGGAATAATAGTAATTGCGATTGATGATTATGAACAATCAAGATTAAGAATGATGTGTGATGAAATTTTTGGAGAGTATAATTTTATTGGAACAATAGTGACTAGATGTAATCCTCAAGGACGAGGTAAGAAAAATATAGATCCAGTTCATGAATATCATTTAGTTTATTCTAAAAGTATAGAAAATATGAAAGAATTAAAAATAAAGAAAAAGAAATATACAGAAGAAAGTTTTTCTAACTTGTTGAGAAGTGGAACAAATTCAAGAAAAGAAGAGAGACCTAAAAGATTTTATCCGATATTAGTAAAAAATGATAAAGTAAAAATGATAACAATTGAAGAATATCAAAAAATATATTCAAAAGAAGAAGGATTCAATGAAGAGTATATAGAAAAATTAAGAAAGAAGTATGAAGAAGAAGGGAATTTAGTTATTTTTCCAATAGCTAAAAATGGTGAAAAGAAAGTATGGCAAAGAACATTTGAAAGAGTACTAGAAGAGTATGAAACTTACATTTATGACGGGAATCAAATAAAAATTCCTTCTGAAGAAATGAGGACACCAGCTTCATTATGGAATGAGGATGTATATAGTAATGTTTCATATGGTACAAATTTATTGATAAAATTATTTAATCAAGAAAAGATTTTTGATTATCCTAAAAGTTTATATACAGTAAAAGAATTTATTTCTATGGTTGATGACGGATATATTTTAGATTTTTTCTCAGGATCAGCTACAACAGCACATGCTGTAATGCAACTAAATGTAGAAGAAGAACAAAATAAAAAATTTATATTAGTTCAATTACCACAAAAAATATCTAAAGATAGGAATATTAGTGTATTAGGCTATAAAAATATATGTGAAATAGGAAAAGAAAGAATAAGAAGAGCAGGAGAGAAAATAAAGTCAGACGAAAGCCTACCATTAGAAAATAGAGAAAAATTAGATATAGGTTTTAAAGTATTTAAGTTAGATTCAACAAATATAAAAGAATGGGATACAGATACAAAAGATTTACAACAAACATTGTTAGATTCAATGGAAAATATAAAGGCAGATAGAAATTCATTAGATATTCTGTATGAAATTCTATTAAAATATGGGTTAGACTTAAATATAGCAATAGAAGAAAATAAAGATTTCTATTCAATAGGTGGAGGAAGTCTATTAGTAAGTTTAAACAAAAAAATTAATGATGAAGTAATAAATTCAATATGTGAAGAATATAGAAACTTATTAGAAATAGATAAAGACTTTAAAACAACAGTGATATTGAGAGATAATTCATTTAAAAATGATGTAGATAAAACAAATGCAATAAAGAAATTAGAGCAAGTTGGAATAAATGAAATTAGAAGTATATAAAAATAAAAAAATGTAAGTAAAAAAGATTTAGGGAGGAAGTGTATTGGATAATCAAAAAGAAGTGATAGAAAATAAAAATTCAGAAAAAGATCAGAATAATGAAAAAAAATCTAGTAATTGTTTTTTTGTTGGAGAAGAAAGATGGATAGAAAATGAAAAAATAGATAAAGATAAGAAAAGTAAAATAAAATTATTTTTAAAAAAGTATCTACTATTGGATAATGTTAATTTTCTGTTTGGAACAGGGAGTTCTATTCATTTAGGTGCAGAAAGTATTCAAGGAATTCCAAAACAAATAAGTGAGAAGATAGAAAAAAATGATGATGTTAATAATTTATTTAAAAAATTAAAAGAAAAATATGAAGATAGGAAATTTTTAGATATAAAAGAAGAAATAAAAAAAGGAAATGACTTTTTTATTTGGGAAGATAAAGTATTAAATCCAATTATAGATAAAATATTTGATAATTTGAAAGAAAAATTAAAAATATATGAAGAAGATGAGATAAAAAAAATAAAATTTAAAAAAGACATAGAAGAAGAATTAAAAGAAAATAGTAAAAATATAGACTCAAAGGATATTATAAAAACTATATTTGCTAATGATAATATAAAAAAATATAATATAAACTTAGATGAAGCAGATGAAATTTTAAAAAATATTACTAAAAACATTAAAATAAAATTAGATTTATTAAATCTAATTAATGAAGATAATAAAATAAATTTAAAAGAAATTGTAAGAAATAAAAATTTTAATGATGATGAAAAAGAAAAAATTTATAAATTAGGAGTAGAAGTAAAATTAGAAGATTTTTTAAACTATTTGTATGCTTTAAGGTATTTGATGGAACAATCAGAAGGTTTAATATCAAAAAATGAATTAGAAATAGATATAGAGAAATTAGAACAACTAATAGAAGCTATAAAGAAAGCAATATTTGAAATGTGTGATATTGATAGAATTTCTTTTGATGATAATCATTTTCTTAAGAAAGAAGAGAATAAAGAAATAAAAGATAAAATGGAAAAAGAAGGAAGATATACATATCATAAAAGTCTTTTGATTTCTCTTCTTCAAAGACCACTAAATCTTAGAAGAGTGAATATTTTTACTTTAAATTATGACTTAGCTTTTGAATATGCTTGTGATGAATTAGGAATAGAATATATTAATGGATTTGTTGGATTTAATGAAAGAAATTTTAGACCAGAGGTATATAACTATGATTTCTTTTTTCCTGGAGATACAACTGAAGGAAAAGTAAGAAGAATTGAAAGAGTTATTAAATATTATAAATTACATGGTTCATTAAACTGGGTTTATAAGAATCAGAATAAAAATAATCCATATGGGTTATATGAAATTCCAATTGAATTAGTTAGGATGAAATTAACAAATAAAACAAATAATTTAGGAGATATAATGATTTATCCGACTTCTTCTAAAAAAGAATATACATTAAATTTTCCATATTCAGAATTATTTAGAAAATTTGCTGATAGACTTCAACAACCTGAAGCTGTTTTATTTGTTGTTGGGTATAGTTTTTATGATGAACATATAAATGACATTATATATCAAGCATTAGCTAATCCTTCATTTACACTTATTATAGTAGATTTTAATGGAACCCAAAGTGGAGGAGAAATCAAAAGATTAAATGATTTAAAAGACCCAAGAATTATTATATGTCAAGGTGAAGAACTGGGAGATTTTAAATATTTTTCAAAAGAATTACTATCTACTATGGATCAAGAGGACACAAGAGCAAAAGTTATGAGTAGTATAGAAAAATTATATCCAAAAGAAGATGATGAAAAAAGCGAGGTGTAACAGGATAAGATGTTCAGTAGAGAAATTGGAAGAGTTATAAGTGTAGATAGTTTTAAAATTATGATAGAACTTGATGAAAATATAAAAGGAACTCATAAAAGTGGATACTACGATATATATGAAGTAGCAAAAGTTAATTCTTATGTAATTGTTCCAATTGGAAGTGATAAAATAGTTGCTTTAATAACAAGGGTAAAGACATTTGAGGATTCTGAAATAGAAAAATCAACAGGTGGAATAAGACTCTCAAAGTCTAAAAGACATTTAATTGCTACAATGCTAGGAACTATTACAGAGGAAAATAAGTATGAGGAAGGAATATATAACTATCCTGTTTTAGATAATCCTGTTTGGTATATAATAAAAGAAGATTTAGAAAAAATTTTTGATAGTTCTTCTAATAAAGATATTAATTTTCAAAAAGATTTTTATCTTCCAATAGGAAAAAATGATAGTTTTAAAGATTATGATATAAAGATTAATCCAGATAAATTTTTTACAAAGCATTCTGCTATTTTAGGGAATACAGGTTCTGGAAAATCTTGTACGGTAACCTCTATATTACAATCACTTTTTAATTATAATTACTCAAAGGAAAGTGATAAAGAAGATAAATTAAAAAGTGCAACAATAATCATATTTGATACAAATGGCGAGTATAAAAGTGCTTTTGAAGGATACGAAAATATAAATGCTTTTACAATTTCCGAAGAAGGTATGAAAGTACCTTATTGGTTTATGAATTATGAAGATTTTGAATATCTTTTTGAACCTTCAGCTGGAACTCAAGCTCCAATATTAAAGAAAGCTTTAGGACTTTCAAAAATTTCAACTAAAAAAAATGATGGGCTAAAAGAAAAAATTCATATTACATATTTTAACCAATTGATAGAATTAAAAAAACTTTTAGAATTAAATAACAAAGATTTATTAAACTATATCTATAATAGATTAGAAAGTTTAAAAGAAAGTTTTTCTGAGAAGTATCCTGAACATAAAAAGATATGTAAGGTATTAAATGATGTATATTTGATAAAGGAAAAATTGGAAGAAAAATATGGAATAAAAATTAAAGAAGGGGAAAAAATAGAGTATGGGATAATAGAGAAAAGCTATGATGACTTAGTAACTGAAATTGAGAATTTGGTAAACTGTAATAGTATATTAGTAGATTCTAATATAGATATTCCAAGATATTTTGATTTTAAAAAATTAATTTCTAGTGATTTAGATAGAGCATTAGAAGAATTAGGAGAAAATAATTCAAGAAATAAAGATTATTTATCTGGATTAAAGATGAGATTGTCTAGCTTTTCTAGCGATTTAAGAAAAGCAGAACCTTTGATGTTTGATAGTGAAGAATATCAGTTATTGAATTATTTAGAATATATTTTTGGTATAGAAATTACCGATTCTGACAATCCATTTTCTCTATTTAAAAAAGAAAAAGTAAATAATAAAAATAAAAATCAGATTATAATTTTAGATTTATCATTATTACCATTTGAACTTTTAGAAACAATAACAGGGCTTATAGGAAGATTAATTTTAGAGTTTACTCAAAGAATTAATAAGGTCGAAAAGTATAAGGCTAAAAGAGGAGAATATCCAATAGCTTTAATTTTAGAAGAAGCACAAAACTATATTCCAGAAGTAGATAAAAATGGAAAAAAATCAATAACAAAAAAAGTATTTGAGAGAATAGCTCGTGAAGGAAGAAAATTTGGAGTATCATTAATAGTTTCATCACAAAGACCTTCAGAATTATCAAAGACAATATTATCTCAATGTAATACTTTTATTGTTCATAAATTACAAAATCCAGAAGATCAAAGGTATATTAGACAAATAGTTTCAACGGCTAATGAAGAATTACTGAATCAATTACCAATTTTACCACAACAGCATGCAATTATTATGGGAGAAGCAGTAAGGATTCCTAGTCAAGTAAGAATAAATAATATTACAAAGAAACCAAATAGCAATAATCCTAAAATTATTGAACAATGGTTAGAAGAAAAAAATAGTATTGAAATAAAATTTGTAGCAGATAAATGGTTAGACAAAAGCAGATAATAAAAAAGTGAAAACTAAAATAATTGGAATAAGTGAAATCAGAAGTATATAGGGAGAAACTATGAAGATTAGATTTGAAGAAGATTTAGAATATCAGTTAGAAGCTATAAATTCTATAACTGACATATTTTCAGGACAGGAAATAAGTAGAACGGTATTTACAGTAGAAAAAACAAATGATCCTCAATTAAGAATAATAAATGACGAAAATGATTTAGGAACAGGAAATAAACTTTTATTATTTCCAGAAGAAATCTCAGAAAATTTGAATAATATTCAAACTAGAAATGGTCTAGGTAAAACATCAGTATTAAAAAAAGAAGACTATAATTTTTCTGTTGAAATGGAAACAGGTACAGGGAAAACTTATGTATATTTAAGAACAATAATGGAGTTAAATAAAAAATATGGATTTACAAAATTTATTATAGTTGTACCTTCAATAGCAATAAAAGAAGGGGTATATAAAACACTTCAAATTACAGAAGAACATTTTAAAAGTATATATGAAAATATTCCTTATGATTATTTTATTTATGATTCTAAAAAACTAAATATGATAAGAAATTTTGCTGTAAATGACAATATACAGATTTTGATTATTAATATAGATTCTTTTAATAAAGATACAAATGTCATTAATCTTGAAAGAGATCAGGCAAATGGTTATAAACCGATAGAATACATAAGTCAATGTAATCCAATAGTAATAGTTGATGAGCCACAAAATATGGAAACTAATATAGCAAAAAAAGCTATAAAAGAGTTAAATCCTCTATGTACATTAAGATATTCAGCAACCCATAAAGAGAAATATAATTCTGTATTTAAACTGGATTCAATAGATGCTTACGAAAAACAGCTTGTAAAACAAATAGAAGTTGCTACTGTCGGTATTACTAAAAATTCAAATACAGAATATATAAAAGTCACAAGTATAAAGGCTGTTAAATCTGGTATTACAGCAAAAATAGAACTTGATATAAAAAGTAAATCAGGGGTAACTAGGAAAGAAATTAGTATAAAACATGGAGATATATTAAGTGAAAAGGCAAAAAGAGATATCTATGACGGTTATATAGTAAATGAAATTACATATAATGAACTTGATCCTTCCAGATCTTTTATAGATTTTGGAAAGGTAATCTTAACTTTAGGGCAGGTAAATGGAGGACAGGACCCGGATTTAATAAAAAGATTACAAATAAGAAAAACAATACAGGAGCATTTTGATAAACAGTTGGATTTAAAAAGTAAAGGAATAAAAGTTTTATCACTTTTCTTTATAGATAAAGTTGCAAATTATAGAATATATGACTCAGAGACAGGAGAAGCTAAAAAAGGGAAATACGCTTTAATGTTTGAAGAAGAATATAATGAACTTATACAATTAAAAAAATATTCCTCAATGGGTAAAGCGTCTGAAGTACATGATGGGTATTTTTCAGCAGATAAGAAAAAATCTAAAAGTGGACTAGAATATTTTGAAATTAAAGATACAAAAGGTAATACAAATGCTGATAATGATACATTTAACAAAATAATGAAAGATAAGGAAAAACTTTTAAGTTTTGATGAGCCTCTGGCATTTATTTTCTCACATTCTGCATTGAAAGAAGGTTGGGATAATCCTAATGTATTTCAAATTTGTACTTTGAATGAGACAGTTTCTGAAATGAAGAAAAGACAGGAAATAGGTAGAGGACTTAGAATAGCTGTAAACCAAGATGGAGAAAGAGTCAGAGGTTTCAATGTAAATACACTGACAGTAATGGCAAATGAATCTTATGAACAGTTTGTAGAATCTTTACAGAAAGAAATGGAAAAAGAAGAAAATATAAAATTTGGAATTGTAGAAGACTTCATTTTTGCAAATATTGTAGTTACTGATGAAAATAGAAAAGAAAAGTTTCTTGGTCATGAAAAATCAAAAGAAATATATCAAGATTTAATCAAAAGAAATTATATTGATGAAAATGGAAATTCAAAAGAAAAACTGAAAATAGATTTAGGAAAAGGAATTTTAGAAATACCTGAAGAATTCGAAAATATAAAAGAATCAATTATAAAAAAACTTGAACCTATTTCCAGAAAGTTAGTTATTAAAAATGCAGATGATAA
Source organism: uncultured Leptotrichia sp. (assembly GCA_937925095.1). Lineage (GTDB taxonomy): Bacteria > Fusobacteriota > Fusobacteriia > Fusobacteriales > Leptotrichiaceae > Leptotrichia_A. The sequence continues at coordinate 28,217 of CALEXX010000010.1, read as the reverse complement.
AAAGAAAATAGAAATAAATAGAGAAGTATTTTTAAGTGATGAATTTAAAAAATTATGGGATAAAATAAAATATAAAACCACATATCAGGTTAATTTTAAAGAAGAAGAACTAATAAAAGAATGTATAAAAGGTCTGGATGACGGAATTTATATACCATCTGAAAAGTTTTTATATGATAAAAAAAGATTATCTATCACAAAAGGTGGAATTGAATCAGAGAATGAAAGTGAAATAAGCGAAGACATAAAAACCTACAATAAATTTAAACTACCTGACATAATTACTTATTTACAGAATGAAACAAACCTTACAAGAAGAAGTATAGTAAAAATTTTGACAAAATCTAAAACTTTAGAAAGTTTTAAGAAAAATCCTCAGCGTTATTTAGAACAAGCTGGCGAGATAATTAAAAATACTATGAAAAATTTCATACTTGATGGTATAAAATATGAAAAAATAGGAGATACAGAGTATTATTCACAAGAGTTGTTTGAAAATAGTGAAATATACGGGTATTTAAAAAATGAAATTTCAAAAGGTAATATGATTGAAACTAAAAAAACACCTTACAATAGTATTGTCGTAGATTCAGAAATAGAAAGTAAATTTGCTGAAAATTTAGAAAAATATGGAAATGTTATTGTTTATGCAAAACTTCCATCATGGTTTAAAATAGCTACTCCATTGGGAAATTATAATCCTGACTGGGCTATACTTGCTAAACCAGATATGAATAAAGAAGAAGAGAAGCTTTTCTTTGTAATAGAAACTAAAGGTTCAAAAAATGAAAGTGACAGAAGAGGAAATGAAAATGGTAAAATTAACTGTGGTATAAAGCATTTTAAAGCTATTTCTGAAGAAATTGATTATGAAGTATGTAAAACAGTTGATGGTTTAAAAGATTTAATTAAATAGCCCAACAATCATTGAAAAATTAACCTTGAAATGTTATACTGTATAACAAATATAGAGTTATTAAGATATGTTAAATTAAAACTGGAAGTATATATGAAATGAAAGGAGAAAAGACTTTTATAGTCGTGAATACAAATGGTAAAAGAATACAAACCGTCGGAAATTGAAAAAAAGTGGCAGGAAAAATGGCAGGAAAAGAATGTTTTTAAAAGTGAAAATAAAGTAGAGGGAAAACAGAACTACTATACTCTTGAAATGTTTGCTTATCCTTCTGGAAAGCTGCATGTGGGGCATTTAAGAAACTACGCCATAGGAGATGCCATTGCAAGATATAAGAAAATGAAAGGTTTTAATGTATTGCACCCATTCGGATGGGACAGTTTTGGACTTCCCGCTGAAAATGCCGCAATTGATAATGGAGCACACCCTGGCCAGTGGACAAAAGCTAATATTGACAATATGAGAAGACAGCTTAAACTAATGGGGCTTTCATATGACTGGGACAGGGAAATAAGCACATACACTCCTGAATACTATAAATGGAATCAGCTGTTCTTTATAGAAATGTATAAAAAAGGACTTGTTTACAAAAAGAGATCTTATGTAAACTGGTGTCCTGACTGTAATACAGTTTTAGCAAATGAGCAGGTTGAAGATGGAAAATGTTGGAGACACAGTAAAACAGATGTAATACAGAAAGAACTTTCACAATGGTATTTGAAAATAACTGACTATGCAGAAGAACTGCTTCAGGGACATGAAGAACTGAAGGGGCACTGGCCGGATAAAGTTCTTGCAATGCAGAAAAACTGGATTGGAAAGTCTACAGGAAGCGAAATAAATTTTGTACTTGATTACAAATTTGACAGTAACAGTCAGGATAAAGAAAGTAATCTGAACATAGGAAATAATGGAGAAGTTATAATTCCTGTATTTACAACAAGGGCAGACACTCTGTTTGGTGTAACTTATGCTGTAATTGCACCTGAACATCCAATTGTTGAAGAAATTGTCTTAAAAGAAAATCCTTCATTAAAAGCTACTGTTGATAAAATGATAAACGAAGACAAAATAAACCGTACAGCAGAAGACAAGGAAAAAGAAGGAATGTTTACAGGACTTTATGTTATAAATCCTGTAAATAATGAAAAAGTACCTTTATGGATAGGAAACTATGTATTAATGGATTATGGAACAGGGGCAGTTATGGCGGTTCCTGCACATGATGAAAGAGACTTTTTCTTTGCAAAAAAATATAACCTTCCTATAAGAATAGTTATAAATCCAGTTGATAAAGACGGAAATCCTGAAAAGATAGTTGTTGAAGACATGGAAGGGGCATACACTTTAAATGGAATTCTAGTTAATTCAGATGAATTTGATGGGACAAAAAATACAGAAGCAAAAATAAAAATAACTGAAAAACTTGAAAAAGAAGGAAAAGGAAAGAAAACTGTAAATTACAGACTTCACGACTGGTTAATAAGCAGACAGAGATACTGGGGAACTCCTATTCCTGTAATTTACGATGAAGACGGAAATATTCACTTGGAAGAAAAGGAAAACTTACCTGTAAAATTGCCAACTGATATTGAATTTAACGGAAAAGGAAATCCGCTTGAAACTTCTGAAGAATTTAAAAATGTTACTCTGCCAAACGGGAAAAAAGGTAGAAGGGAAACTGATACAATGGATACTTTCGTTGATTCTTCGTGGTACTATCTGAGATATCTGGATTCACATAATGCTGAAAAACCTTTTGAAAAAGAAAATGCAGACAGCTGGACTCCTGTGGATCAGTATATCGGTGGAATAGAACATGCGGTAATGCACCTTCTTTATGCGAGATTCTTCCATAAAGCATTGAGAGATATGGGACTTGTGGAAACAAATGAGCCGTTTAAGAGACTGCTTACACAAGGAATGGTTTTAGGGCCTTCATATTATTCGCAAAATGAAAGAAAGTTCTATTTCCCTAAAGATGTTGAAATAAAGGATACAAAAGCATTCTCTAAATCAACTGGAGAGGAACTTACTGTAAAAGTTGAAAAAATGAGTAAGTCTAAAAATAATGGGGTAGATCCTGAAGAAATTGTAAAAGAATATGGAGCAGATCCTGCAAGAGTCTTTACATTATTTGCTGCACCGCCTGAAAAAGAACTTGAATGGAATGTAAATGGGCTGGCAGGAGCTTACAGATTTATAAACAGATTATTCCTGATTATTTCCGATTCGTTTGAATTTGCTGATAAAAATGCTGGAAAAGAAAATAATTACGGAATTGATTTAAGCAAAAGAAGTGAAAAAGATGAAGAAATACAGAAAAAATTACATCAGACAGTTAAGAAGGTTACTGAAAGCATAGAGGATGACTTCCACTTTAATACTGCGATTGCAGCTGTTATGGAACTTCTGAATGATATGACTACTTACAAACAGGAAGTAATCGATAAAAATGATGTTTCTACAGAATCAAGAAAAATATGGAAGGAAGTACTGGACAAGGTTATACTTCTAATTGCACCTTTTGCCCCTCATATTGCTGATGAACTGTGGGAAATTATAGGGAATACAACGTTTACTTTTGAGGAAGAATGGCCTACATTTGAGGAAGAACTGACAAAGGAACATAAAATGAATCTTGTTGTTCAGATAAATGGAAAAATCCGTGAAACAATACCGGCAAAAATAGGACTTCCAAAAGAGGAATATGAAAAACTGGCTTTTGATTCGGAAAAGATAAAGAAAGCTGTAGAAGGAAAAGAAATTGTAAAAGTAATTGTTGTGCCAAATAAATTGGTAAATATTGTGGTAAAAGGATAAAAATAATTATTAATTTGACTAAATAATGAAAGGGAGCTGTCTCAAAAATTAAAAAATACTGTAAAAACTATATTTATGAATTATTTAGAATTTCACAATGCAAAACTGGAAATGAATTTAGAAAAAGTCAACAACCTGATTTTTCAGGTGTATTTTGACTTTTTCTTTATGAATGACTGTTTTGTATAAGTGAAATTCTAGTAAATGAATAAATATGTTTTGTGTATTTTTTCAATTTTGAGACAGCCTCTTTTTTTGTTATGAATCTTCACATAAATAAGGATGAATATATTATCTGGATTCCTCCCAGTTAAGAAAAACAGGAAAAGAAAAAAGGGGGGTAACATTTTTTCAAATATCTTTGAAATGTTATTTAAATTGATTATTTCAATTTATTAAGGTATCATTATTATAGAAAGGTGAAGAATATGTTGAATTACAGGGAAACTGAGATATTAAATAATCTTATTAAAGGGAAAAAATATACTTTCAAATTAATATCTGAGAAATATAGTGTTTCAGATCGGGCTGCCAGATATTATATTAATAATATTGACAGCATTTTACGATTACTTGATTACAAAATTACCGAAAAGGATAAAAATAGTATTTCTCTTGACACTGATCAGGATTTCAAAAATCTGTTTGACATTTTGGAAAATATTCATAAATTATCTATTAAAGATAGAATAACTATTTTGAAGTTAATATTATTTTTTGATACAGAAGGGCTTAATATTACAAAAGTATGTGATGAACTTGAAATATCCAGAACAACGATAAAAAAAGATTTAAAGCAGATGTCGGAAAAATACAAAAACCAGGGAATTGAAGTAGTTTATAAAAATAATAAAGGTTATCGTATTAAGGGCAACTTTCAAGAAATTCTTATAAAGAAAATTGAACTTTTAGAGAAGATATTTGATTTCCTTAATAATAAAAAAACTTCAAAAATAGTTAAAACACAGGTTCTTCGTTATTTCTTCAAATATATTAAACAAAAAAATATAGAAAATGCAAAAAAATTTATTGTAGAAATTGAAAAGGTAATGTTTTTAAATATAAATGAAGAAAGTTACAATAAAATATTTTCTTATGTTTTACTTCTATTAAATTCTGAAAAATTTCAAGAAAATGAAAAGGATTTAACTGCAAAGAAATTTTTAATTCATACGGAAGAGTATCAAAAAATTGAAAAGATTTTACAAAAAATTCTGAATAAAAATGAAATAAAATCTGAAATGTTACTTGAAATAACTGACTTGATAATGGGAATAAATATAAACAGTTTAAAAAATAATTCATTTGAAGGTTGGATAAATGAGGAACTAATTATAAAAAAGATGATTTCTAAAGTAAGTAAAATTGTGAAAACAGACTTGACACGTGATGAAATACTTTATAATGGACTTTTATATCATATAAAGCCTGCTATGTACAGGATTAAAAATAATATTCAAATTACAAATTCAGTTTTTCAGGAACTGATTATAGAAAAAGATCCTATTTTAGATGTGGTAAATAAAGCTGTACAGGAAGTTGAAGAGCTTTTTGAAGTGAAGTTTCCTGAAGATGAGATCGCTCTTATGGGGTTTCATATAAAGGCTTCCATTGAAAGAAATACTTGCGGAAAAACTAAAAAAGTAATATTGATTTGTGGATTAGGTTATGGAAGCTCAAAGGTACTTGAACACAGCTTGAAGGAAAACTATGACTTGGATATTGTAGACGTGTTACCATACTACCTGATAAAAACTTCAATGCCTAATTATGCAAATATTGATTTAATTTTATCTACTATTGATTTGGAAGAAAATTATGACATTCCTGTTGTAAAAATAAATCCATTGCCTAAAGAGGAAGATTTTATTCTTTTATCAAAATATGGGATACGAAAAAATATAACAAAAGTTTCTTTGAAGCAAATAATGGATATAATAGAAAATAATGTAACTATAAAGGATAAGGATAAACTTGTAAATGAACTGAAAAATAAGCTGGAAAATAAAATAATTGATGATTTATCAGAAGTAGGAATTATTTTAAAAGAAATGCTTAATAGAAATAATGTCCAATTTGTAGATCAGGTTAAAGACTGGAAGGAAGCAATAAATAAAGCTGGAGAAATATTGGAAAAAAATAATGTTATTAGGCACGATTATATAGAGGAAATGATAAAATTGATTGAAAAACATGGAGCATATATCGTTATTGAGGAAGGAATGGCAATTCCGCATGCACCTATTTCAGAAAATGTTCTAAAAGCCGGAATTTCATTGTTAGTTGTAAAAGAAAAAGTGTTATTTCCAAATGGAAAAGGAGCAAATATATTCTTAAGTTTTGCAACTACTAATAATACAGAACATTTAGGTATTTTAAATGACTTGTTTGAATTAATTACAAAATATAATTTTATTGAAAAAATATCAAAAATAATAGATTATAAAGAATTGGAAGAATACTTCAGAAAGGAACTCGTATGTTAGAAAAAATACTTGAGGGTAATATACAAATAATGGATTCAGTATCAGACTGGAAAGAAAGTGTCAGAATTACAGGAAAGCCTTTACTGGAAAAAAATATAATAACGGAAAATTATATTAAAGCTATGATAGAAAGCATTGAAAAAATAGGTTTCTACGTTATTTTAAGAGAAAATTTGGCAATGCCGCATGCAAGACCTGAAGACGGAACATTGGGAACAGGAGTCAGCCTTTTGAAACTTAACGAACCTGTGTATTATGGGGATTCTAAAGTTCAGCTGATATTTGTGCTGGCAACTAAGGATGCAAATAGTCATTTGGAAACTCTTATGCAGTTAATGGAATTATTTCAGGATGATGAAAGTATTGAAAAACTTATAAATTCAAAAGATTATGATGAAATATTGGAAATTATAAAAAAATATTAGATTAAAAAACAAAAAATATATAAAAATTAGGAGGAGACAGTTATGAAAATTATGGCAGTTTGCGGATCTGGATTAGGGAGCAGCTTTATGGTGGAAATGAACATTAAGAAGGTTCTTAAGAAAATTGGTGTGGAAGCTGAAGTTGAACATTCTGACTTGGCATCAGCACTTCCTGGAGCGGCAGATGTATTCGTAATGGGAAAAGATATTGCAGAAAGTGCAACAGTTCCAGCTGATAAATTAATTGTTTTAGACAGCATTATAAGTATGCCTGAACTGGAAGAAAAATTAACAGAATATTTCAAAAAATAAAAATAAAATTTAAATAAAATTCAGGAGGTCAAAATGAAAAGTTTATTAACTCTTATAGTGGATATTTTAAAAGTTCCATCAATTTTAGTTGGATTAATAGCTATGATTGGGTTATTAGTTCAGAAAAAACCTGGTACAGATATAGTGAAAGGTACAATTAAAACAATTTTAGGATTTTTAGTACTAGGTGGAGGAGCAGGACTTGTTGTAAGTTCGTTAGCACCTATGGGTGGTATGTTTGAACAGGGATTCCATGTTCAAGGAATAGTGCCTAATAATGAAGCAATTGTTTCACTGGCATTAAAAGAATATGGGACAGTAACAGCACTGATAATGGCACTTGGAATGTTCTGGAATATTTTTATAGCAAGATTTACAAAGTTAAAATATATTTTCCTGACAGGACACCATACTCTATATATGGCATGTATGATTGGAATAATATTAAAAGTTGGGGGATTTGAAGGACCTTTATTAATAATCATCGGTTCATTGACACTAGGACTTGTAATGGCAATATTCCCTGCTTTGGCACAACCTTACGTTAGAAAAATTACTGGAAGTGATGATGTTGGATTTGGTCATTTCAGTACAATAGGATATGTTTTATCAGGATTTGTAGGATCTTTAGTTGGAAAAGGTTCAAAATCAACTGAAGAAATGAAATTACCTAAAAATTTAAGTTTTTTAAGAGACAGCTCAATTTCAATTTCATTGACAATGATGATAATTTACTTGATATTGGCATTAGTTGCAGGAAAAGAATATGTTGAAACTGAATTAAGTGGTGGAGATAACTACTTAGTATTTGCAGTTATTCAGGCTATAACATTTGCGGCAGGAGTTTATATTATCCTATCAGGAGTTAGACTTGTTCTTGCAGAAATAGTTCCAGCCTTTGTAGGATTCTCTGAAAAACTTGTACCAAACGCAAAACCTGCATTAGATTGCCCAATCGTATTCCCTTATGCACCAAATGCTGTATTAATAGGATTCTTATGTAGCTTTTTAGGAGGAATTGTTGGATTATTTATGCTTGGTATGTTAAAATGGACACTTATTTTACCAGGAGTAGTACCTCACTTCTTCTGTGGAGCGACAGCGGGTGTATTTGGAAATGCTACTGGTGGAAGAAGAGGAGCTTCAATTGGAGCTTTTGCAAATGGATTATTATTAACATTCCTACCTGTAATCTTATTACCGGTATTAGGAAATTTAGGATTTGCAAATACTACATTCTCTGATGCAGACTTCGTAACAGTTGGAATTGTATTGGGAAATATGGCAAAACACGTATCTCCAATGGTAGTTTCTGGAATAATTATTGGAATAACTGCTGTTTTAGTAGCATTTGGATTTGTACCTTCAAAAAAATCAGAATAAATCATTGTTGAAATTGAATAAAAGTTAACTATCATTTGGAAGGAGCCAAAAGTGAATAGTGATTATAATGAAAAAGTGAAAGAAATAAAAAAATTAGCCACCAATATTAGAATAAATACATTGAAATCCCTTACTAATCTAGGATTTGGACATTATGGGGGAAGTTTGTCAATCGTTGAAACATTGGCGGTACTGTATGGTGGAATCATGAATATAGATCCTAAAAATCCACATTGGGAAGACAGAGATTATTTTGTTCTGTCAAAAGGACATGCAGGGCCTGCATTATATGCAACTTTGGCATTAAAGGAATTCTTTCCACTTGAAGAAATTTATACATTAAATAAAAATGGAACAAATTTACCAAGTCATCCGGATAGACTCCGAACTAAAGGAGTTGACGCCACAACAGGATCTCTAGGACAAGGAATTTCAATTGCTACAGGAATTGCAAAAGCATTGCAGATAGATAAAAAAAGTAACAGAGTGTTTTGTATTATAGGTGATGGAGAAATAAATGAAGGACAGTGCTGGGAAGCATTCCAATTTATTGCTCATCATAAATTAAATAATTTAACTGTATTTTTAGACTACAATAAACAGCAATTAGATGGAACTTTAGAAGAAATAATTAAACCATTTTCTTTTGAAGAAAAAATGAAATCATTTGGTTTTGATGTGGTTACTATAAAAGGAGATGACATACAGAAAATGTATGAAATTTTAAAAGAGCCACGTAAAAATGATGAAAAACCATTATTTGTAGTACTTGATACATTAAAAGGACAAGGTGTTGAATACATTGAAAAAATGGAAAATTCTCATCACTTAAGATTAACTGATGAGTTAAAGCAGGAAATTGAAAAGTCAATAAAAGCTTTGGAAAGCGAGGTGGAATAAATGTTAAATCTTTATAATGGAACTCCAAAAAAAGATGAAGTGGAAATGAGAAAAGTTTATTCTTCCAAACTTGCTGAATTAATGGAAAAACATAGTGAAATTATAGCACTGGAAGCTGATCTGATGAATGCGATTACAACTAACAAGGTGCAGGATAAATACCCTGAAAGAGTTATAAACTGCGGTATAATGGAAGCCAATATGGTAGGTGTTGCGGCAGGAATGTCTATTGCCGGGAAATATCCGTTTGCACACACTTTTACAGCATTTGCAAGTAGAAGATGTTTTGATCAGTTGTTTATGTCAGGAGCATATCAAAAAAACAATATTAAAATAATTGCTTCTGATGCAGGAGTAACTGCTGTTCACAATGGAGGAACTCACATGTCCTTTGAAGATATGGGAATCATGAGGGGGCTTGCTGACACTGTTGTGATGGAAATGACAGATGCTGTAATGTTTGAAAATATTCTTGAACAGCTAGCTATAAAAGATGGTTTCTATTGGATTAGAACAATTAGAAAAAATGCAGTAACTATTTATGAGAAAGGTTCAACATTTGAAATAGGGAAAGGTAACTTATTGAAAGATGGTTCAGATATTACTTTAATTGCTAATGGAATTATGGTATCAGAAGCCTTGAAGGCAGCAGAAATTTTAGAAAAAGAAGGTAAAAGTGCTGCTGTAATTGACATGTTTACTTTAAATCCAATAGATAAGGAATTGATTGAAAAATATGCACAAAAAACAGGGAAAATAGTGACTTGTGAAAATCACAGTATTCACAATGGATTAGGAAGTGCAGTTGCTGAAGTAATCGCAGAAAATGGAAATGCAAAATTAAGAAGAATCGGAATAAAAGAAAGATACGGTCAAGTTGGAACATTGGAATTTTTAATGAATGAATATGAACTGACAGCAGAACATATTTATAAAGCAGCATTAGAATTACTAAAGGATTAGGATAAAATTGTAACAGAAAAAATATCGGTTTATACTGCACCCAAAATCTTGGATACAAGACTGAAGGTGCAGTTTTTATATAGTATATTTATATTTTTCCTGTTTTTTTAATACATTGTTCTTCCAGATTTTGTATCCTTTATAACTTCCTGTATAGAATCCCAATGCTCAACAATTTTATTATTCTCATCAAAACGGAAAAAATCCATTGTAACGTATTCCTTATTATCTGGTTCACCCCAAATCTGATGAGTATGTAAAGCAACTAGATTCCCCTGTGCTATCGCACGAACAAATTTTACTTCTTTTACAGGATATTCTTTTTTCATTCTAGTAAAATACTCTATTACACCTGATTTTCCATCTGCAACCATAGGATTATGCTGTCTATATTCATCTCCGACATATAGTTCTATTGCTTTTTCAGGTTCTCCATCAAATATCATCTGATAAAATGCTATAGCATTTGACTTGTTTTCTTCTAATTGATTATTCATAATTAAATTCCTCCTTGGTGATTATTTCTATTTTTATTATAGTGCTAAAACTGATAAAATATAATTAATTTTTACTATTTTGAGACAACCCCATTTTGAGAGTTTTCAAACAAACTCTAATTAAAAATATTGATTTATTAATAAACTTTCATTTAATAAACTGAGACAGTCCCTTTTCTATTTCTTAATAATCCCTGCATTTTTTAGATATTCTCTCGCAACATATTCTGCTTTTTCACCTTTTACAGAAACGCGATAATTCATTGATGACATTTCCTCATCAGAAATTTTACCACTCAGTTTTTCCAAAATATTTTTCAATTCAGGATACTTTTTCAGAGTTTCTTTCCTCATCATTGGAGAACCTTGATATGGTGGGAATAGATGTTTGTCATCCTTCAATACAACCATATTATATTGAGCGAGTTCAGCATCAGTAGAATAAGCATCAATCAGATTAATATCTCCACTTTGGACAGCAACATAACGAAGTTTTGGCTCAAATTCCTTAATATCTGGAATTTCAAAATTATACAGTTTTTTCAATCCAAGGTATCCGTCTTCCCTGTCGTTAAACTCTCTCGTAAATCCGGCTTTTATCTTATCCTTTACTTTTACCAAGTCAGAAATTGTCTTTAAATTATTCTCATCAGCAAATTTTTTACTTACTGCGATTGCATAAGTATTATTATAGCTCATAGGCTTTAACATAATCATCTTAAATTTAGATTCCATACCTTTCTGAGCCTGTGTAAAAACATCAGCAGCATTGTTATTTACAGGAGTTTCATTCAGGAAGGTGAAAACTGCAGTTCCTGAAAATTCAGGATAAATATCAATATCGCCATTTTTTAAAGCATTGAATACAAATGAAGTTTTTCCAAGTCCAGGTTTCAGTTCAACTTCTAAATTGCTATTTTCTTCAATTAATATTTTATACATATTTATAAGAATTTCCGGTTCAGAACCAAGTTTTCCTGAAATTATTAGCTTGTCTTTTTTTGGAGTGTTGAAACTGCTTATTGAACCAAAAATACAAACAAATGTAATTAAAACTAAGAAAATCAGTATTTTTCTGATACTCAGTTTTTCCAGTTGTTTAAAGACGAAATCAAATAAAACTGCAAGTAAAGCAGCAGGAATAGCCCCTAATAAAATTAAATAGTTGTTATTTCTATCTAAACCAAGTAAAATCAGCTTTCCAAGTCCTCCGGCTCCAACAAGGGAAGCTAGTGTGGCAGTCCCAATAATTAAAACAGCTGCTGTTCTGACTCCCGTCATTATGACAGGCATTGCAAGGGGAAGCTGTACTTTTGTAAGTTGCTGAAATTTATTCATTCCTAAAGCTCTTGAAGTTACCATGTACATTGGATCAACGCCGGTAATACCAGTGTAAGTGTTATGTAAAATTGGCAGCAGTGCATAAAGTATTAATGCGATTATTGCAGGTTTTCTCCCAATTCCGACTAAAGGAATTAAAAGGGCTAAAATTGCCAATGACGGTATAGTCTGAATAACACCGTTAATTGTAATAACAATATTTGCAAGCTTTTTGTGATAGCTTAAATAAATCCCAAGGGGAATGGCGATAATTAGAGCAATTATTAGTGCAATAAAGGAAATCTGGATATGCTCTGTAATTCCGCTTAAAAGCTCATTTTTTCTTTCTAAAAAGGTTAAAATTAATTTATTCATGGATTTCACCTTCTTTATTTTTAACAGTTATAAATCTTCTTACAAAATCATTTTGAGGATTTGAAATTATTTCCTGTTTTGTTCCAGACTGAATTAATTCTCCGTCTTGAATAATACAAATTTTATCCCCTAATAAAAATGCTTCCTCAATATCGTGAGTTACAAAAACGATTGTTTTATGAATTTGTTTCTGAAGCTTTTTCACATCTTCCTGTAAACTTGCACGAGTAATTGGATCTAATGCACTAAAAGGCTCATCCATAAGGATGATTTTCGGATCTGCAGCCAGAGCTCTTGCAATTCCAACTCTTTGTGCCTCACCCCCAGATAATTCAGAAGGCTTTCTTTTTCGATATTTTTCAGGTTCAAGGCCTACCATATTTAACAATTCATCAATTCTTACATTAATTTTTTCTTTTTTCCATTTTTTCAGTTCAGGTACAATTGCAATATTTTCTTCAACATTCATGTGTGGAAAAAGAGCAACCTGCTGTAAAGCATATCCGATATCCCAACGCATTTTATGAATATCGTATTCTTTTACATTTTTCCCGTTAATTTTCACTTCGCCGGTTGTGTTGTCTTCCAGGCGGTTTATCATTTTCAGAAGGGTAGTCTTTCCGCTTCCAGACGGACCAATAAAAACTGTTACTTCTGATTCATTTATAGTTAAATTTATATTTTTTAATCCTACATTTCTACATGGATAAGTCATTCCAACATTAATAAATTCTATCATTTATTTACCTCCAATCAGGTACTGAATAATTCTTTTACATTTTATTCAATTCTTTTTATTATTTTTTACTAAATTTCTGTTCAGCTTTTTCAAGATTATGTAAAACATTTTCTAAAGTTTTTTCAAAAGCCAATCTTTCATCTTCTGAAATTCCTTCAAAAGCCAGTTTAGTCATTTTATCAGAAATTTCATCATATTCCTTTTTCAAAGAATTTGCATGTTCTGTCAAAAAAAGTAAGCATTTTCGTTTATCTTTAGGACAGCCTTTTCGGATCAGTAAGTTTTTTTCTTCCATTCTTTCAAGCATTGTTGTAAGCGAACTCATGGCAAGTCCAGACCTTTTTGACAGCTCCTGGTTACTAATTCCGTCATTTTCCCAAAGTACATGTAAAATTCGTCCCTGTTCCCCGTTAAATGCTGTTATGTTCTTCTGTGCCAGAAGTTTATTTAAAAGTCTTGTATTTATCTGTTTTATCCTACTTATATAAAATCCTGAGTTTGATTTCATAGATTCTCTCCTTTACAAAATTACTGCTATATGATAGCATTATTTTAAAATATTACTATATAGTAAAATTATATTACCATATAGTAATAAAAAAGTCAAATGTTTTATTGTCTAAATTATTATAAAATGAAATTTATCAATAAATATGATAAAATAAGATAGAGAATTTTAATTAAAACAGAAATTGAAGGAATAGAAATGGAAAATAAAAAAGTAGTAGTAGTAGGAATGAGTGGTGGGATAGACAGCTCAGTAGCGGCATTATTGCTGCAACAGCAGGGATATGAAGTGATAGGAGTTACATTGAAGCATCTTCCGGATGAACTGTCGGAAAATCCAGGTAAGACATGCTGTTCACTGGATGATATAAATGATGCAAGATACACATGCTATAATTTGGGAATTCCCCATTATGTTATAAATGTTACAGATGAATTTAAAAAAGAAGTAATGGAATATTTTGTAAAAATGTATAATGAAGGAAAAACTCCCTCACCTTGCGTAATCTGTGATGAAAAGGTGAAAATAAAAAGACTTGTGGAATTTGCAGACAAGATGGGAATAAAGTATATTTCAACAGGTCATTACTCGAAAAAAAGTATAAATGGACTTTTAATGTGGGATAAGGAAAATAGGAAAGATCAGTCTTATATGCTTTACAGACTTGATAAGGATATTGTGGAAAGGTTTATTTTTCCGTTATCAGAGTATGAGAAACCTCAGGTCAGGGAAATTGCCCGTCAACATGGAATCCATACACATAATAAACCTGATAGCCAGGGAATCTGCTTTGCTCCGAATGGATATATTCCTTATCTGGAGAAAGTTCTCGGAGACGAAGTCAAGAAGGGGAATTTTGTTGATAAAGAAGGAAATATAATAGGGCAGCATATGGGATACCAGTTTTATACTATCGGACAGCGGCGAGGACTGGGACTTAATTTGGGAAGACCTTTTTTTGTCTCGGAAATACGGCCTAAAACAAATGAAATTATTGTGGGAGATTTTGAAGAGCTGTTAATAGATGAAATTGAAGTTATTAATTACAAGCTATATTATGAAGTGGAAGAACTTCTGGACAGGGAAATTGTCGCAAGACCAAGATTTTCATCAAAAGGATTGAAGGGAAAGTTAATTTTAAAGGATAATTCGCTATATTTTAAATTTAATGAGAAAACGCATGAAAACTCGGAAGGTCAGCACATTGTATTCTATTTGGATGATGAATTAGTTGGCGGTGGAGAAATAAAAACGGGAAAATAAATTTTTAATATATGAACTTATGAAAAATAAGAAATTGGTAAATATATAAAATAAATAAATGATATATTCATTTTTAATTTTACTAATAAACGTGAAAGTGATAAAATATAAAAGTTGAAATCAAAAAATATAGGAAAGTATGGAGGTAAAACAAATGGAATTTATGAAATATGCTTATTTTAAAAATGAAATTACTGAATTTGAAAAAGCAACAGTAAGTATAGCAACACACAGTCTTCAGTATGGAACAACATGTTTTGGGGGAGTAAGGGGATATTACAGAAATGGGAAGGTATCTATATTCAGGCTTGAAGACCACTATATCAGATTGATTAATGCTTCTAAAATGCTTGGATTTGAGTTTTATATAACCTGGGAAGAATTTAAAAATATTGTAACAGAACTTGTTAAAAAGAATGAAATTAAGGAAGATTTCTATATGAGACCTTTTATATTCTGCAGTGAGCCAAGAATATCACCTAAAAAGGCTGGACTTACTTTTGAACTGGCAATTTATATGCTGCCACTTGCAGATTATGTAAGTACAGATAATGGTGGAATGAGATTTATGAGTTCCACTTACAGAAAATATAACGATGCCGCAATTCCTACAAAGGCAAAAGCAGGAGGATCTTATATTAACTCATTCCTTGCAACAAGTGATGCACAGAGAAATGGATATGATGAAGCCCTTATGTTTGATGATGCAGGAAATGTAGTAGAGGCTTCGGTTGCCAATCTGATTTTGATTTACAGGGATAAAATAATTATACCTGATACAGGTTCTGCAGCTCTTGAAGGAATTACTGTAAGATCAATGCTGGAAATACTTGAATATAATGGATATGACATTCAAAGGGGAAAAATTGACAGATCAATGGTATTTACAGCTGATGAGTTACTTGTAACAGGAACTGCAATGAAAATAGTTTATGCAGAATCACTAGATGGAAGACCAATAGGACAGCTTGATTATTCAGCAAAGGCATTACCTGGAAAATATTATAAATTACTAAAATCAGAATTTGAAAAAATAATTTCCGGAGAACATGAACTTTCTAAAAAATGGTTGTTTGAAATTAAGTAGAATAATAAAGTAAAAAAAAATCAAAACTATATTGGATATATATTATCAAATGATATTAAAAAAAGGTATAGAAATAAAGAAATATTAAGCATGGAAAGAGCCAAAGAAAATTTTGGAAAAAAATTTAAAAAAAACATTTTTTTTTGAAAAAATGCTTGACATTAAAATAGGAATATGGTATAACTATGTTGTCTAAGAGAGACGCCCCATCTCTACATTTAGACTTCTTTCATACAAGAAACGAGCACACGGCTCGTTTTTTATTTTTACGATAAAAATTAGGGAAGTCCAAATCCAAAAAACAATTTCAGATCAAATTGCGAAATTAAACTAATATCATTAAAACAACGGATTTATATTTGATTTTAAAGAAATTTCATTATATAATGGTGTGAAAAAATAAAATGAGAAAATTTTAAATGAAAAATTGATATAACTGAAGGAGAATATATGAAAACTGAAATAGCAGTCATAGGCGGAGGAGCATCAGGACTTATGGCAGCAATTACTGCAAAAAAATCAGGAAAAGAAGTTGTAATACTGGAAAGAAAGGACAGAATTCTTAAAAAAGTACTAATTACAGGAAACGGAAGATGTAATATAACAAATGTGAATGCTAATATATCCAATTATTTTGGGAAAAATATTTCTTCTGTGGAAAATATATTGAACAGATTTACTCCACAAGATACAATGGATTTTTTTTATGGTTTGGGAATTGTATGTAATGAGGAGAACAGAGGGAAAGTCTATCCATTAAGCGGTCAGGCATCTTCAGTGGTGGATGCGTTAAGATTTGAGGCTGAAAAGCTTGGTATAAAAATTGAAACAGAATTTTATGTAAGAAAAATTGAAAAGGATGGATTTAAATTTAAGATTTATTCAGAAGATAGAAAAAAGATTGAAGCAGGCAGAGTTATTCTTGCGGCAGGTGGCCAATCGTATCCCGAACTTGGATCAAATGGTTCAGGGTTTGAACTGGCAAAGGAATTGGGACATAGTGTGACAAAACTCAGCCCGTCAATTGTACAGCTGAAGACTGAAAAAAATCAGGTGAAAGGGCTTCAGGGAATAAAGACAGACGTGGCAGTCACAGCATACGGCGATAATAAAAAAATATGTACATATGATGGCGAACTTCTTTTTACTGATTATGGAATTTCAGGAAATGTAGTGTTTAATATTTCATTTGTTATGCCTTTATATAAGAATGTTGAATTTGAAATTGATTTTATGGAAAAATTTGACTATAATGAACTGTACGAAATGCTGAAGGAAAGAAAGAAAATAATGTCACATCTGACAATGGAAAACTATTTTAATGGAATGATAAATAAAAAATTAGGTCAGTTTCTTTCAAAAGTATCAGGAATTGAAAAACTTTCAAAACCTGTAAAAGATTTAAGTGACAGTGACATAAGAAAACTTTGTACGGTATTAAAGAAATATAGGGTGAAAATACTGGAAACGACAGGTTTTAAAAATGCACAGGTAACTGCAGGAGGAGTTTCACTTGATGAAGTCAATACAGAAACCTTGGAATCTAAAATAGTAAAAGGGCTTTATTTTTCAGGAGAAGTTCTTGATGTATACGGAGAGTGTGGAGGATTTAACTTGCAGTGGGCATGGGCTTCAGGATATATTGCCGGAGAAAATGCGGCAAAATAAATTAAGAAATCAAGAGGGAAATATGTTAAGAATAAATAATATAAAAATGCCTATAAAGCATAATGACAGTGATTTAAAAAAGTCAGTGGTGAAAATGCTGGGAATAAATGAAAACCAGCTTAAAAGCTTTGAAATAACAGGGCAGGCAATAGATGCCAGAAATAAAAATAATATAATATATGTTTATGCAGTGGATATTCAACTAGATAATGAAGAAGGATATAAAAATCTTCCTAATGTAAGGGAAATAGAAAAAGCTGAATATATTGTTGAGAAAATGGAACTTGGTAATAGAAAGCGTCCGGTAGTAGTAGGCAGCGGGCCTTCAGGACTGTTTGCGGCACTTGTACTTGCTGAAGCAGGGTTAAATCCTATAATAATTGAGCAGGGAAAAAATGTGGATGAAAGACAGAAGGATGTATATAATTTTTTTAAGGATGGAAAATTTAATAAATATTCCAATGTTCAGTTTGGTGAAGGCGGAGCCGGAACTTTTTCTGACGGTAAACTGACAACAAATACAAATAATTTCCGGATACAGAAAATATATTCAGAACTTATACTGGCAGGAGCTGAAAAAAGAATAGCCTACATGTCTAAGCCTCATGTGGGAACTGATAAACTAATCGGAATAATGAAAAATATAAGAAAAAAAATAGAAAGTCTTGGTGGAGAATATAGATTTCAGAATAAACTTGTTTCGATAGAGTATGAAAATGATAAAATCTCAAAAGCAATAGTGGAAATTGTAGAAGATGTTGATTCTGACAGGGAAAAAGAAACATATGAAATAGATACGGATGTTATTGTACTGGCAATAGGGCATAGTTCAAGGGATACTTTTTATATGTTAAATGATAAAAATATAAAAATGGAAAGAAAAACTTTTTCAGTAGGTGTAAGGATAGAACATAAACAATCCATGATAAACCATTCACAGTATGGAAAATTTGCCGATAGGCTTCCTGCCGCTGAATATAAGCTTAACGCAAAGGCAAAAAACGGAAGAGGGGTCTACACATTCTGTATGTGTCCAGGAGGAGTTGTAGTTCCTGCGGCAAGTGAAGAAGGAAGGCTTGTTGTAAATGGAATGAGCTATTCAGGAAGAAATCTTGAAAATGCCAATTCTGCTATTTTAGTAAATGTATATCCGGAGGACTTTGGAGAAGGTGGAGTTCTTGCTGGAGTTGAGTTTCAGAGAAAACTGGAGGAAAAGGCCTTTGAATTAGGAGGAAGTGACTACAAAGCTCCTGTTCAGCTATTTGGTGATTTTGTAAAAAATGTGAAATCTGAAAAACTTGGGAAAGTAAGACCAAGCTATGCAAAAGGATACAGATTTGCCAACCTGAATGAATGTTTTCCAGAATATATAAACGAATCATTGAAGGAAGGGATTCAGCAGATGGACAGAAAAATAAAGGGATTTGCCAGTTATGATGCTGTACTGTCTGCAGTAGAAAGCAGAAGTTCTTCCCCTGTAAAAATTCCTAGAAATGAAAAGTGTTTTTCAAATATTGAAGGACTTATTCCATGTGGTGAAGGAGCAGGATATGCAGGTGGGATAATGTCTGCCGCAGTAGATGGAGTAAGGTGTGCAGAGTTTGTTATGGAATATTATAAGGATTATAGCCTAAAATATGAGTGATAAAACTTTATATCATAATTCTAATTTTTATGAAAAAAATAAGTAAATTCAACGTTGTAAAATATTGAAATAAGGAGTATAATAAAAAGAAAAAACTATAGATCCAGCAGAGATATTTAATATAAAATAATTGATACAATTATTATATTAATATAAAAATACAGATGAAAGGAGAGTATGAGAAATCATACGTGGTGGAAAAATGGAAAAAAGAACTGAAAAATTAACAAAATTGTTAGATGAATTGAATTTGGATGCAATATTTATTACAGATTTGTATAATTTGCGATATTTTGCGGGATTCACAGGAACGACAGGAGTGGGTCTTGCCACTAGAAAAGGAAATTTTTTCTATTCGGATTTTAGATATAGAAGTCAGGCTGAGGCTCAAGTTACTAAGATGGGATTTGAATTTGTGGAAGTTTCAAGAGGCTCTTTAAAATTTGTAGGTGAACATGCTGAAAAACTGGGATTGAAAAAAATAGGGTTTGAAGATCACAATGTGACATTTTCATCGTATCAGACATTAAAAGAAGTATTTAAAGCTGAACTTGTTCCTATAGGAGATAAAATAACGTATGTAAGAATGATAAAATCTGATGAAGAAATTGGATTTATCAAAAAGGCAATAGAAATAAGTGATGTTGCGTTCAGTGAAGCATTAAAGATAATAAAAGAAGGTGTTTCTGAAAAGGAAATAGCTGGATACATGGAATATATTCAAAGAAAATTAGGTGCGGAAGACAGGTCATTTGAGACAATTCTGGCAAGTGGTGTAAGATCTGCAATGCCTCATGGAGTTGCATCAGATAAGAAAATCCAGAAGGAAGAGTTTATTACGATGGATTTTGGAGCATACTACAATGGATATGTATCAGATATGACAAGAACAGTTTATTATGGAAACAATATTACTGAAAAGCATAAGGAAATATACAACCTTGTACTTGAAGCACAAATTCTTGGAGTTAACACTATAAAAGAAGGTGTAATGTCAGATGATGTGGATAAAGTTGTAAGAAACTTCCTAACTGAAAAAGGTTATGGAAAAGAATTTGGACATGGACTTGGACATGGAATAGGTCTTGAAATCCACGAATTACCATACTTATCTTCGGTTACTCAGATAGAATTGAAGGAAAATATGGTTGTTACTTCAGAACCTGGACTTTACTTCGATGGATGGGGTGGAGTAAGAATTGAAGATGATGTAGTAGTTAAAAAAGATGGAAGAGAAGTTCTGAATAAGAGTAACAAGGAACTGATAATAATAGAAGCGAAATAGTAGAAATGAAATGGAGTTGAGATTTCTGTATCGAAACTCCATTTTTTCAAAAAATTATTGAAATAAGCATAGTTATGATATTAATGAAGATAATTATGCAAAAAACAGATATATTTAGTATAAAATTAAAATCAACAGGAGAAAATTTGAAATGGAGAAAACATTAATAAAAAATAATGTGAAAAAAGATATTTCTTTAATTTTATGTGTAATATATTTTTCTTATCTTATATTTAAAATATTTATTCAAAAAGAAATAGTAAGAACAGATAACAGTATATTGAAAACAATGTATTTTTTCAGAATAGATAAATTATTATTTTGTACTCCAATTTTTTATTACTTCATTAAAACTAATAAAGAAAACAAATATTTTAAAGTAAATAAAAAATTGAATATAACAGATTTCATTACATATTTTGCATTGATTTTCTATATAAATATTTTTTTGAATCTCATAATTTCATTTGTAATTAACATTGAGGGGCAGAAATTTACAGTACAGAGACCTATACATACAGATATAATTTATGCAATATGTATAGCACCTATTTTAGAAGAAATTGTATTTCGTGGTGTTCTGATGACAAATTTAAAAAAATATGGAATTAAAACAGCTATAATCATTAGTTCATTATTTTTTGGAATATCTCATTATAATATATATATGGTTATTCCGGCATTTTTTATAGGTATTGTATTAGCTTGTGTTGCATATAAATATTCTCTAAAATATTCTGTTTTATTGCATGTATTGATGAATATAGTTGCTAATATGCCTAAAATTATATTTGTACTAAGAGGCCAAAAGGATATGATTTCTCTTTTTGGGACAATTTCTATGTTGCTATTTGTATTATGTCTAATTTTCTTTATAATTGGACTGAAAAGGAAAAATTATGAAAAAGTATTTTTAGCTTTTAAATTAAATAATGAAGATAGAAAAAATACAGAGAACTTTTTAAAAAATAATATATTGTATGTATTGATAATATCTGTTATTGTTATTATCAGTTTATTATTTAATTATAAATTATTTTAAAAAATACTCTCAAAAAATTAGAATTTAATATAAAAAACTATATTTATGTACTAAAATTTCACTCATAAATATAGTTTTTTTCTATTGGAATTTTTTTAAAAATAATAAGATAAATGCATAAAATATGTTATAATTAAATATATTTCTAATAGGAGAGAAATTCTAATGAAAAAATTTAAGATAAAAACTAGACCGCCTAAAGAAATTATGATGGCAATAAATGGTGAACTTGATGATAAATTTATAAGTGAAAATATGAAAAAAATGCTGGAAGAAGCATATAAAATTTTTACTCATGATTTAAATGGAAAACTGACAGTGTGTACACCTTGCTGTGTAAGTGAGGAAAATGTAGAAAAACTTATAAAGACACCGGTCAGAGAATTGTCAAGGGAGTTAATGTGGGAGTATTTGGATGCTGTAAATTTTGATGAAACAGGACTTGAGATAAAGCATTTTCTTCCAAAAATACTTGAGTTTATAGTAAAACATGCAGAAATAAGGCTGGATACTTCACTTATTCTTGATAAATGCCACTTTGAGAAGAAAATCTGGAGTGATGAGGAACTTGATTTCATGTATAGATTTTCAAAAGAATTTATGCTGGAAATACTTAAGACAAAACCTAAAACAGAAAGAATAGAAAATTTTTCAGTTTATATGACTATGTTTAATCTTGGAGGACTGAAAACAGAACATCTATTTGATATTGAAATGTGGAAAAAAGCAAGTGAAAATATAAATGCATTGTGGCATTTTGAAGAAATGATGTACTCCTATACTGAAGGCTATACTTACTATTCGTATTCTTTTTCTTCCAATCCTGAATTTAATGAACAGATGAATCTATGGATGAACAGTAAAGAAATTGCAGAGGTATTTTTACCGGTTATTGAAAAATATTATTTTGAGAATCCGGAGATGGATTATGAGGAACAATGGCGTCTGGATCAGCTTTATTCTGTTCTTGAAAAAAATTTGAAGAAATAAAAAAATAGACAGAATTAATATTTATTTCAAATAAAATAAGAAAAAAATAGATAAATGCTTTCAAATATAGTATAATAACTTTGGGAAAAATAAGCGTATTAAAATAAAAAGATAAGAAGGAAAGGAGAAGGTAATGAAAGAAAAGATACAGGCTCTAATAAATGAAAAGAAGTTTTCTGAAATTAGGGAAGAATTCAGAAAGCTAAACAATGTGGAAATTTCAGATTTGCTGAACCAATTTGATAAATCGGAATTAATAATAATTTTCAGGTTATTGTCTAAAGATCAGAGTGCGGATGTATTCTCATACCTGGAACCGGAACAGCAGGAAATTATTATTAATGCCGTGACTGACCGGGAGACTGAAGTTCTTTTTAGAAATCTTTATTTTGATGACATGATTGACATTATAGAAGAAATGCCTTCAAATCTAGTAAAGAAAATATTAAAGAACACAAATTCCGAAGACAGATATCTAATAAATCAGTTTTTAAATTATCCTGAAAATTCAGCAGGAAGTATAATGACAACTGAGTATGTGGATTTAAAGAAAAATATGAAGGTATCTCAGGCAATTAAAGAAATAAGGGATACTGTTGAAGAAAAAGAAAATATATACACATGTTATGTAATAAGTGAAGACAGAAAACTTGAAGGAGTTGTTTCGCTTAAAGAACTGATTACAAGTGATGATGACGTAACTATTGAAAGTATTATGAACCGTAACTTTGTAAGTGCCCATGCCAATGATGACCAGGAAGTAGTTGCTGATGTAATCAAAAAATACGATCTGATTATTTTGCCGGTGGTAGATATTGAAAACAGGCTTCTTGGGATTATAACAATAGATGATATTATTGATGTAATCGAGCAGGAAGATACAGAAGATTTTCATAGAATGGCAGGGATATCTCCAGTAGAAGAAACTTACTTGAAGACAAGTGCGTTTACAATGGCGAGACAGAGAATAATGTGGCTTGTAGTTCTTATGATTTCTGCAACCTTTACCGGAAGAATTATAAAAAGTTATGAAGATGTACTTCAGTCGGTGGTCGTACTTGCTTCATTTATTCCGATGCTTATGGATACAGGGGGAAATGCCGGAGCACAGTCTTCAACAACAGTAATTCGTGCCTTGTCATTAGGTGATGTTGAAACAAAAGATATATTTAAAATATTGAGAAAAGAGTTTTTAACTTCCTTTATAGTGGCAGTAGTTCTAGCGGCTATTAATTATCTGAGACTTATAACATTAACGAAAACAAGTCTTGATGTTGCATTAGTTGTTTCTGGAACGCTTATACTGGTAGTTATTATTTCTAAAGTAATAGGGGCTATTCTGCCGGTTGTCGCAAAGACATTCAAGCTGGATCCTGCAATTATGGCAGGGCCATTAATAACAACAATACTAGATGCCCTGACACTTTCGATTTATTTTAAATTTGCCACTATATTCTTAAGCGGTATGATTAAGTAAAGGAGGGAACTGATGGAAGAAATGAAAGAAATGAGAGAAATAATCGAAGCTCTGGTAAAAGAAAAAAAATATTTTGAAATAAGAAAACAGTTAAATGAACTAAACGGAGTTGAAATTTCTGAAATAATAAATGATTTTGAAATTCCAGAAGTGGTAATAATGATATTCAGACTCCTTAAAAAAGATAAAGCGGCTGTTGTATTTCCGTATCTGGACTCTGAACATCAGGAAATGATAATTTACGCATCAACAGATATTGAAACAAAAAATATATTCGATGAACTTTATTTTGATGATATAGTAGACATAATTGAAGAAATGCCTGCAGATGTGGTGAAAAAAATATTAAAAAATACTGATGCTAAAGATAGACATCTTATAAATCAGCTTCTGAAATACCCTGAATACTCAGCAGGAAGCATAATGACAACAGAGTATGTTGATCTGGAAAAAGGTATGAAGGTATCGGAAGCTATAGATTGTATAAGAAAAACAGGAAAAGACAAGGAAAATATATATACCTGCTATGTTACAAGTGAAGAAGGGAAACTGGAAGGCGTTATTTCCCTTAAGGAATTAATTGGTAAAAAAGATGATACATTGATAGAAGATGTTATGGAAAGCAGTTTTGTAAGTGTAAATACGAATGACCACCAGGAAGAAGTAGTAGCAGTGTTTAAAAAGTATGACCTGATAGTTCTTCCGGTTACTGATAATGAAAACAGAATTCTAGGGATAATAACAGCAGATGATGTAATGCACGTAGTGGAACAGGAAGCTACGGAAGATTTCCACAAAATGGCAGGGATTACTGCAACTGCAGAAGAACCTTACTTGAAAACAAATGTATTTACGGTGGCAAAACAGAGAATAGGATGGCTTGCTGTACTTATGATTTCTGATACAATATCAGGAAATATAATCCAGGGATACGAAAAGGTTCTGGCACAGTCAATTGTCCTTACTGCATTTGTACCGATGCTGATGTCTACCGGAGGAAATGTTGGTGCACAGTCATCAACAGTTGTAATACGTTCGCTTGCTTTAGGTGAAATATCTCCGAAAGATGCCTTTAGAGTTATAAAGAAGGAGTTTTCAATTTCATTAATGGTGGCATTAGTTTTATCGCTTCTCAATTTTTTTAGACTGATGTGGTTTGAAAAAATAGATATGATGATAGCTCTTACAGTATCGGTAACACTGATATTTACAGTAATAGTTTCAAAAATAGTGGGGGCATTACTTCCGCTTTTGGCAAAAGTTCTGAAAACGGATCCTGCTGTTATGGCAACACCTTTAATAACAACAATATCGGATGCTGTAACACTTCTTATTTATTTTAAATTTGCAACAATGTTTTTAAAAATCGGATAAATAATAATATATGAAAAAACAGCTATAATTATTTAAAAATTTGCAGTTTAATAACAAAAAAACTGTAAAAATAATTTAAATAAAAGCTGTTTTTTATATTACAACAAAAGTCTTTTAGCCCTTTCTCGTAAATTTTCCTTTTTTAATGAAGCAATGCAGACAAGGTCATTTCCCCTTTCATAGTGAGGATTTTTTTTAAGGAAAAACTTTATATGATTATCTCTAAGTTCCTTATTTGAAATATTGGCAATTCCTTCCTTAAGTGAGTCTGTTATTCTATTATATTCAATAATCCCTTCAGTAGGATTATATTCTCCAGGATACTTTGTGTGTCCAAAAAAATCCATCAGGGATTTCACTTCAGGAGGAGTATCTTCCTTGAAATTTGGATAGAATTTTTTAAGAAAAGTAGGTAAAATCTTGTAAGTTTTATGTCCTTTTATAGTAAGAAACCAGTAAAAATTATCGTACTGTTCCCCATATGAAAAGAAAAATTTTGCAAAGACCTGGAATAGGGAAAAACTTCCCCAATTTTCCTTATGAATGACTGTATCTCCAGAAAATACACCGTGTATATTTTTTCCTTTATAATTTAATTTCAATATTTTTTGAGTGGAGAACCCCTTTATTTTATCTTCTTCATCTTTAAGAATTATGCAATAGTCCTTGTCTAAAAAATCCTTAGTAAAGTTTTTTTTAGTGATATTATTATAAAATTTAGCCATTAAGGAATACATTTCCTTAAGCTGTTTTTCTGAAACCTGATTTATTTTTACAATACTTCCTTGTAAGTCCATAGCGAATCCGCTCCTAATTTTGGATTATTTTTATCCATATTTTTATTTTTAACTTTCTCATATTTAATTATACTGTTTTATAGAATTATTTACAACTTAAAATTATAAAATAACAGATAGTTACAATTAAAAAAATACTTTGTTTAACAAAATATTGAAAAAATGATACTATAAAAAATAAAAAATTAACTATATAATGGGGATTGGAGAGATAAATGCCGAAGGCTATGGAAAGAAATTTATTTGAAATTGTAGAAAAAAATTACTGGCACCAGCTATTTATATGTTTAGGGTGTATTCACCATGGGTTGCCGAAAATTCAAATCCTGGTCAGTTTGTTATACTGAAGACTGATGAAAAAGGGGAGAGAATTCCATTAACAATAGCAGATTATGACAGTGAAAACGAACTTGTTACAGTTGTAATTCAGGCGATAGGTCATTCAACTGAAGATGCCTGCAGTTATAATGTTGGAGAAAAGTTCAATGATTTTGTAGGTCCTCTTGGACAGGCGTCAGATTTGATAAATCAGACAGATGAAGAACTTAAAGGAAAGAAAATCCTTTTTGTAGCAGGAGGACTGGGAGCTGCACCTGTGTATCCGCAGGTTAAGTATCTTCATTCAAGAGGAATAGATGCCGATGTAATAATGGGGGCAAAAACAAAAGAAATGATAATTTACGAAGAAGATATGAAGAAAGTGGCTAATAATGTCTTTGTTGTAACAGATGACGGAAGCTATGGAAACAAAGGATTTGTAACAGATGAAATGGTACGTCTTATTGAAAATGAAGGAAAAAAATATGATGAAGTAATTGCAATAGGGAGACTGGAAAGATTTGTTGCTGACTATGCTAGAGAAAAGGGGATTAAAATGGCTCTTCATAATGTTGAGAAGAAAAATAAAAAAGTTGCTATCATAGGAAGCGGACCTTCAGGAATAGCATGTGCAGGAGATTTATCAAAATTAGGTTATGATGTGACAATTTTTGAAGCATTGCACGAGGCTGGAGGAGTTCTTGTATATGGGATACCTGAATTCAGGCTTACAAAAAAAGAAGTTGTTGAACCTGAAATACAGGCTATAAAAGATTTAGGCGTAAAAATAGAAACAAATGTAATAATTGGAAAAACATTATCAGTGGATGAACTTGTTGAAAAGCAGGGATACGAAGCGGTTTATATAGCATCAGGTGCAGGACTTCCTAATTTTATGCATATAAAAGGTGAAGGATCTAACGGAGTATTTTCTGCAAATGAACTTCTGACAAGAAATAATCTTATGAAAGCCCACAGCGATGAATACAAAACGCCTGTAACAGTAGGGAAAAAAGCTGTTATAGTTGGAGCAGGAAACGTTGCTATGGATGTGGCAAGAACAGCAATAAGATTAGGGGCAGAAGTTACAGTAGTTTACAGAAGAACTGAGGCTGAAGCTCTGGCAAGGCTGGAAGAAATAGAACATGCCAAGGAAGAAGGAGTTAAATTTTCATTCCTGACAAATCCTGTGGAAATTATTCCAGATGAACATGGATGGGTAAAAAAAATAAGATGTATAAGAATGGAGCTGGGAGAACCTGATGAAAAGGGAAGAAGAAGGCCTGTGGAAATTCCTGATTCAGAATTTGAAATAGAAGCAGATACAGTAATTATTTCAATAGGGACATCTCCGAATCCATTAATAAGTCAGGCAATTCCAGGGTTGGAATTAAATAGATGGAAGGGAATTATAACAGAAGAAGAAACAGGAGCTACAAACAAGGAAGGAATCTATGCAGGAGGAGATGCGGTAACTGGAGCCACAACAGTAATTCTTGCAATGGGTGCAGGTAAAAAGGCAGCAAAAGCTATTGATGAAATGTTAAATGGAAAATAGGATAAAAATAATAAAAATTAAATATAATATATGAAAAAACTATATTTTTTTCATTTACTAAAATTT
>CALEXX010000009.1 GCA_937925095.1 uncultured Leptotrichia sp. | reverse complement strand
GACCCTATAACAAACACTATCTTAGCTATTCGAAAAGTTACTACTGTGTCCAAGCAACACTCTATCTGGCTGCCTTGATTCTCTCTTTAATCTTTGCTTCTAATCCTATAATAGTAGTGAGTATAACAACCATTTTTGCTCTAGCTATAGCCAGTCATTTTATTTATTTTTATGTGACACAGAATAAAAAATATTCCAAATCTAACTGGGGGTTATTTTAATGAGTTTATAACATCAAAAATCAGCCGAATTTCAAATTCGGCTTTTTTTATGATTTGATATTTGCTTACGCTATCTCAAAAATTTCAGAACTTGCTCATCATCCTCATAATGGAATTATTGAGCCCTGGATACTTATAAGTTTTATATTGTATTCTCTTGCAGTACTTCAGGAGTGGTCATATTTAACTAATTATTTAAACAGGTTTGGGACATTTAACATTAAAGAAATTGTCGTTATATGTATAAATATGGGGGCTGCAATTTATCTTTCCAATTCTCTTTCCTTAGAATGGGAGCAGATTTTTTATCCATTTAGTATTTCTATGTTGATAATGTTTTCAAGTGTAGCATTTTTATATCATTGTCAGGCTATGAAAAAAAGTGTTGTAGAAAGGGAATCAATCAGTGCAAGAAATATCCTGCTGATTGTTATAACACTATTTGCAATGTGTTTATTATTAGGTTTTCGTGTAGGAATACTGTTTTGCATAGCTGCAAACATTTCCGGTATTTTTCTGCCTATAATACATAGAGCGAAATTTGGCAACAATATCAATAATTTTGGACATTTTAAAGAAAGATTCGAGCTGCTGACAATGTTATTTTTTGGGGAAATGGTTGTGACCATCGCACAATATTTTAGTCCAGAACACTTTACTATTTATCCTTTTATAGCATTCATTACAATATTTTTTCTATTTGGAACTTATACAGTACTGATAAATAAAGCAATAAATCCTAACCAGAAGGCAAGAGGGTTTATCCTTATGTACTCACATTTTTTTCTGCTAATGAGTTTAGAGATTATAATTTATTGTTGGAATTTGGTTGGAAAGAACGCGGATAAAACATTTTTAGCAATCTTTTACATTGTCGGATATACAGGATTTTATTTAATGCTATTTGTAAATGAGATTTATCTGGAGAAGAAAATGCGTTTACGTAAAAAGGATTTTTTAAAAATTTTTGGATTAATAATATTTTCTTTTGCAGTAATGCTTATTTTTAGGGGAAATTTTATTGCTGAAGAACTTTCAATATTATTTATGACTTTTTCGATTTTATTGATAGTTATTAGAAAATATATAAAATAAAACTTTAAGTCTATATATTTTCCTTGTATTTTGTTACCTTGAATTAATAAAAAAAAAATGATATAATCATAAAAATATGAGGAGACAAACATAATTTAATAAAGAATGGAGTTGTAAAAATGAAAAAAGATTGGGAATTTGGTATCAAAACTCAGATGATTACAAAGGAAGCTCTTGCAGAAAGAATAAAGGAACTTGGAGAAGAGATAACAAAAGATTTAAAGGATGAAGATGCTCCTCTTGTTGTAGTGGGACTGCTTAAGGGGTCCATTATTTTTATGGCTGATCTTGTAAGGGAAATAAAATTGCCTCTGGTAATGGATTTTATGTCTGTTTCAAGTTACGGAGAAGGATTTGAATCAACAAGGGAAGTAAAAATACTTAAAGATTTAGAAGGAAGTATACAGGGAAAACATGTACTTATTGTTGAAGATATAATAGATTCAGGAATGACTCTGAAAAAAGTAATGAAAGTATTGGGTGGTAGAGGACCTAAGAAAATTTCATTATGTACTTTACTTGATAAGCCTGAAAGACGTGAAGTTGAAGTTGACGTCCAGTATGTGGGATTTGAAATTCCTAATGAATTTGTACTGGGATACGGGCTTGACTTTATTGAAGAATATAGAAATATTCCTTATGTGGCACTTGCAGCAGATGAACTTTATAAAAAATAGTTTTTAGTAAAAATGAATTGAAAATAAATATTTAGGAGAAATTTTGGGTAAAAATAAATTTATAAAAAATCATAAAAAAGAAACTCATGAAGCAAAGAAAAAATATGGACAGAATTTTCTGGAGGATTCTGAGCTGTCAGAAAGAATAATAGAAATATCAGGGGTATCTAAAGATATAGAAGTGATAGAAATAGGCCCGGGACTAGGATTTTTAACTGAAAAACTGATAGAAAACTCAAAGCATCTGACTGCTTTTGAAATAGATGATGATTTAATTCCTGTATTGAATAAAAAATTTCAAGGCAGGGATAATTTTTCATTAATTCATGAAGACTTTATGGTAGCAGATTTAAGCACTTTTCTGAATGGAAAGAAAAATATCAAAGTAGTGGCAAATATTCCATATTATATAACTTCTCCAATTATAAATAAATTAATAGAATATAGGAAAAATATATCTGAAATTTATTTAATGGTTCAGAAGGAGGTTGCTGAAAGGATTGCATCACAGGCAGGAAGTAAAAATATGAGCCTGCTGACTCATGCAGTGCAGTTTTACGCTGATGCAGAATATCTTTTCACTGTTCCAAAGGAGAAATTCACTCCTGTTCCTAAGGTAGATTCTGCATTTTTAAAAATCAAAATGTTTGATGACGAGAGATATGAAAAACAGATTTCTGAAGAAGAATATTTTAAATATTTGAAGACAGCTTTTTCCAATAAGAGAAAAAGCATTGCAAATAATTTGTCGGGAGAAGGATACAGCAAGGAAGTGACAGGAGATATTCTTGAGAAACTGGGAAAAACAAGACTTGCAAGAGCAGAGGAATTTTCTGTTCAGGAATTTATAAATCTGATAGATGAACTAAAGAAGGAAAAAACTGCAGAGGAAACGGAGTAGAAAATTGAAAAGCTGGGAGTATATAATTCAGACTAGAAAAGAACATATTGATTTTATTAATAAAATTGTTGAAGCATATGATGGTCTAGGAAATGTCAGAACACTTGACAATAACAATGGACTAATAAAAATAATTACAAATTCTTATTTTATTGATGATATGGATAAAGTAATCGAAAGATTGAGGGCAAAGGACATCCATATAGAAATACTTGAAAAAAGGGAATGGCTTGGAATATTATAAAATAAGGAATTTTTAAATATAGAGTTTAGAAAATAAAGAGAAAATGTGATAAAATATACAATTAAAAATACAAAATTATGGGAGGAAAAATGAGCAAATATTTTGAAACAGTTAATTTCTGGATGGAAAACCTGCTGGATTCAGTTGGTAACTACACAATAGAAAGTAATGAAAAAGGAAAATATGTAGATATAATAATAAATGTAGCACAGGAAGATATGGGAAAAATCATAGGTAGAAACGGAAGAGTAATAACATCACTTAGAACTCTTGTTTCTTCAATTGCTAAAAAGGAAAAGAAAATAGTAAAGATTGAAGTTAAGGAATTATAATTGAAGGGAAAAATCTTATGAAAAAAAGCTGTAAATTGAGAGTTTATTATTATGATACTGATAAAATGGGAGTTGTATATCATTCAAACTATTTGAAGTGGATGGAAATGGCGAGAACAGAATATTTTAGGGATGTCTTTCCATATAAGCAGATAGAGGATATGGGGTTTATTTTACCTGTAAAGAGCCTGAATATAGAATATATAAGTTCTGCCAGATATGATGAGGAAATAGAAGTATTTGTGGAAATAAAGGAAATTAACAGCATAAAAATCAGATTTTACTATGAAATCTATAATTCAGAAAAGGAACTGAAAGTAACAGCAGAAACGATAAATGTATTTACAGATGAAAAAGGGAAATTAAAAAGGGTAAGCAAGGAAATATTGGAAAAAATAAAAGGACAGTAACTTTATAAAGGAAGGAGACAGGGATTTCTATCCCTAGTGAGAATTATGAAAATAGTAATTGGAAATGATCATGCAGGTGTTGATCTGAAAAACAAGGTAAAAGAGGAACTGAGAAAAAAAGGGCATGAAGTTATTAATGTTGGTACAGATACTCTTGATTCTGTTGACTATCCTGATATTGCTGCACTGGCAAGTGAAAAAGTCCTAAGCGGAGAAGCACAGTTTGGAATTCTGATATGTGGTACAGGTATAGGAATTTCAATTGCTGCAAATAAAATAAAAGGAATCAGAGCTGCCCTTGCACATAATGAATTTACTGCAAAGCTTTCAAGACTTCACAATGATGCAAATATTATAGCACTCGGAGCGAGAGTTTTAGGTGATTCATTGGCAATTGCATGTGTAGAAACTTTCATAAACACTGAATTTGAAGGTGGAAGACATGCAAGAAGAGTTGGAAAAATAGAAAAATAGAAAATAAAAAAATCCCTTTCAATTGTGAAAGGGAAATTTTGAATAAGTGAAAAAATTATAATCGAAAATTAGGAGGAAAAAATGTCAACAATATTTAAAAAAATAATAGATAAAGAAATTCCGGCAAATATAGTTTATGAAGATGAAGAGTTTCTGGCTTTTCACGATATAAATCCTGCCGCAAAGGTACATGTACTTGTAATACCTAAAAAAGAGATAAAAAATCTTGAAGCTGCAACAGAAGAAGATGCATTGTTACTTGGAAAACTTCAACTGACTGTGGCAAAGGTGGCAAGAATACTTGGAATTAATGAAGAAGGATATAGAGTTATAACTAATATTGGAGAAAATGGTGGACAGGAAGTTTTACATATCCATTATCATATTTTAGGTGGAGAAAAGCTGCCTGCCAAGCTAAAATAAAATAGTCAGATTTCTAAACTACGGAGGAAATTTATGAAGACTACATTTTTTAAAGTTCTGATAGGGATATTTATTTTAGCTAATTTAGGAATGTCGGAATATATTAAAACAAATAATGAAGTTTATTATAAATATGCTGAAGGGAAAGATTTTCAATTTAAAGTTGAAAATGTGGACTTAGGTACATTTAAAGTTTTAAATGATAAATATGCCAAAGATGTGAAAAATGTTTATTTTTCAGGAAATAAGTCGTTTGAAGATGTGGATACCGGAACTTTTGAAGTATTGCCGGCGGATTATTCAAAGGACAAAAATAATGTATACAGTCCGGAAAATGGCTGGATTCAGAGGGTAAATGGTGCAAATCCAAAAACAATAAAGGTTTTAAATCAGTTTTATCTGAAAGATGATAAAAATGTATTTTTTAATGATAAGAAAATTTTAGGTGCAGATGCGAATTCGTTTATAGCTCTGGATAAAGAAAATGGATATGCAAAGGATAAAAATTCAGTATATTATTTTGGGCAAAAAGTTGAAGGTGCAAATGCGAAAACATTTGAAGTAATTTCAGATGGAGAATATTCAAAAGATGATAAAAATGTATATGTTTCAGGAGAAATTATAAAAGGTGCAGATCCTAAAACCTTTAGGGAATTTCCTGAAACAAGCTATTCCAGGGATAAAAATAACTTGTATTACTATTATGGTGAAGATAAATTTCTTGGAAAAATAGATGAAAATAATTTTGAATTTTTAGATGATTTTATAATTAGAAACGGGAATGAAATATATTTTTATGGAAATAAATTAAAATTAAAAGATGCGAAAAAATTTAAATTAATAAAAAATACTGGTATTATGACTACAAGCAAGATTATTGTCTATGGGAAAGATGATGAAAATGTATATGTAATAACACCTGATGATGCTCCGGGAAATATTAGAATAATAGAAAATGCGGATAAAGATACTTTTGAGGTAATGGAAAATAATAGATACTCAAAAGATAAGAATAATATTTATTATCTAGGAAATTATGGTATTGTGAAGTTGGAGGATGTGGATAAGGCCAGTTTTGTCATTAGCGAGGATTTTCCTTTTTCATATGACAGAAAAAATGTTTACTATACAGGGAAAAAAGTGGATGGTGTAACATCAGCCGGATTAAAGGTAATTAGAAGACCAAATGAACCAATTAATTTTATAAGTGATAATAAAAATCTATACAGACTTGTTGAAACATTTGATGAAAATAATAGTGAACTGAAAAGTGTAAAAGCAGTTGCTGTTAAAAATCCTAAAGTAGATTTTAAAACTTTTGAAATATTTGATGAATGGCCGAATTATTTCCATGATAAAAATAATGTGTATTATGAGAATAAATTGTATCAGATACCTTTAAAAAAGATAGAAGAGGCAGATAGAAAGAGTTTTATCCTTTTAAATAGCGAATTTTCAAAAGATAATAAAAATGTCTATTACTATGGAAATAAAATAAAGGATTTAAATTCAGAAGAATTTGAGTTTTTAGGAAACAACTTTATAAAAGAGTTGGATATTGTTTATTTTCTAAAAAATAAAGATAAGGCTTATGTCTTAAAAACAGAAGTAGGAAAAGAAATATATGAAATAGTGCCTCTAAACGTTGATACAAAGACCTTTAAATATTCTAATGCTGATGCTTATACAAATGGTTTAACTACTGCTGAATCTAATGGTTACCTACAGGATAAAAATGGAGTTTATTATTTTGATATGAACAAATTAAATAAATTTTCTTCAGATAATATTTTTTCTAAAATAGAAGGTGCAGACATCCCTTCATTTGTACAGCTGATGTTTGGCTATGCGAAGGATAAGGACAAAGTATATTTTGAAGGTAAGGAATTAAAAGGTGCAGATGTTAAAAGTTTTAAAATAATTATTTCAAATGGTAAAGTTATAGTAAAAGATAAAAATAAAATTTATAAAGAATTTTAGAGTGCATAAAACCCCGTGAAATTGAGTTTGATAAATTGAATAGATTGGGGTTTTTGTACTTTTAAATAATATAGAAAGTGGAAAATAGAAAATGAGAGATGTAATAGCAAGTCCAGATAACAAATTTTATAAGTTGTTGAAAAAACTGGATAAAAAGAAGTATCGTGATGAAAACAGCATTTTTAAGGCTGAAGGGGAAAAGTTTCTAAATGAGAATATTAATTTTAATAAAATTATTGTGAAGGAATCGAAATTTGACTATTTTGATGAAAAATATGATATTTCTAAACATGATAATCTGACAATTTTGAAGGATAATCTGTTTGATGAAGTTTCAACTCAGGAAAATAGTCAGGGGATAATATTCCTATATTCTAAAAATTTAAATACAATTGAGGATATACAGGGAGATGTGGTAATTCTTGATGATATTCAGGATCCGGGAAATGCCGGGACAATTATTAGAACAATGATTGCCGCAAATTTTCAGAATCTAATTCTGACAAAGGGTTCAGTAGATGTTTACAATCCAAAGACAGTACGAGCTACAATGAGTGGAATTTTTAAGCTGAACATAATTTATGAAACACCTGAAAAAATTGTAAAATTTTTAAATGATAAAAATTATTTAAAAATAGCAACTGCTTTACATGAAGATTCAGTTTCCTATGAAAAAATTGAACTGCGTGAAAATAATGCGTTTATTTTTGGTCATGAAGGTGGAGGAGTATCTGAATATCTGATAGAAAATTCAGATATAAAGGCTATTATTCCAATTTATGGAAATATTGAGTCACTGAATGTAAGTGTGGCGACAGGGATATTTTTGTATAAGATGAGAGAGAAATTGCAAGGCTTATAAAAATTGTGGAGATAATAATACGAAAAAAATAATAATGTTTATTGTATTGTTGATTAAAGTAACAAATTTTCATAAACTTTTGGAATTAATTAGTGAATTGGAGAGAATGAAAAGGAAGAATGGTATTTTTCTATTGTCGATGTTGTAGGAATATTAACGGATAGTCTGAATCCCAATAATTATTGGAAGGTATTAAAAAAACGGTTGAAAGATGAGGGGAATGAGTTGGTTACAAATTGTAACCAACTGAAAATGAAATCTCATAAAGATGGAAAAATGTATATGACAGATGTTGCTGATATACAAGGAATTTTCCGTGTTATTCAGTCAATTCCGTAATTTATTGTTAAGTATTAACGATGAAATATTTAAAGGAAGGTTTTAAATGAAAGAGAATATAAATAAATTTAAAGATTTATATAATTTTGAATTTGAGGAAATAAAGGATTTAAGTTATAAAGAAATTGAGAAAAAGTATTTAGAAATTTATAAGGAAGGGAAAGAAAAAAATTTTACTCCTGTATTTTTAGTTCTTGATGATATTTTATTAGAAAAGTTTGAGTTGGATATGGAAGATGAAGAAACTACTAATATAATGGATGTGGTTAATCTGAATCTTGAAAAATCTAAGAATATAAATGCACTTGAATTGCTAAAAAAAATTCAAGTAGAAAATATGGAAGATATAAAAGAAAATATAGATGAGTATTTTGCAGAAAAAAGTTATAAATTTGATGATGGTGAAAAATATGATTTAGAACTTTCGTCTTTATTTGATTATAACGGAGATTTTAAAGATAATGTTATCTTAGTAAAGGTACCTACAAAAAATCCTTATGAAGTTTTGGGATATTTTGGAATGGGTGGTTTTAATGACTGTCCCCTTTCAGAAGAACAAATAGTAATTGCTAAATATTGGTATGAAAAATATGGAGCAGTTCCAGCAGTTGTAACTTATGATGAGATAGAATTTTATGTAGAAAATCCTGTTCAAACTTTAGAAGAAGCAAAAAATCTAGCAGTTGAACATTATATTTTCTGTTATGATATTGTAGCTCAATGTTATGGTACATTTGAAAAATTAGTAGATGCTTTATACAAAAATATACAATGGTATTTTTGGTGGGATTAAAAAAATTAAAGAAAGGAAAAATAAAAATGTCAAAAAAAGAAATGTTTAAAATAGGATCACATGTAGGAATGAGTGGAAAGAAAATGTTCTTGGGATCAGTGGAAGAAGCACTTTCCTATGGAGCAAATACTTTTATGATATATACAGGAGCACCACAAAACACAAGAAGAAAGCCGATTGATGAGCTAAATATTGAGGCTGGACTTAAATTAATGAAGGAAAATAATATTTCAGTGGAGGATATTGTTGTCCATGCTCCATATATAATAAATCTTGGAAATGCTGTAAAACCTGAAACTTTTGAAATTGCAGTACAGTTTCTGAGAACAGAAATAGAAAGAACGGATGCAATAGGTGCACCTAGAATAGTACTTCACCCGGGAGCACATGTAGGAGAAGGTGCAGAAATTGGAATTGCAAAAATAGTTGAAGGACTGAATGAAGTTCTGACAAAGGAACAGAAAACAACAGTGGCACTTGAAACTATGGCAGGAAAAGGAAGTGAATGTGGAAGAAGCTTTGAAGAAATAGCAAAAATAATAGACGGAGTAAAGCTTAAGGATAAACTTTCAGTATGTTTTGACACTTGTCACGTAAATGATGCAGGATATGATATTGTAAATGACTTTGAAGGAGTTATAAAAGAGTTTGACAAGATTGTGGGAATCGACAGAATCTCTGTAATTCACTTGAATGACAGTAAAAATCCTAGAGGAGCAATGAAGGACAGACATGAAAATCTTGGATTTGGAACAATAGGATTTGAAGCTCTTAATAAAATAGCTCATTATGAAAAGTTTTCACATTTACCTAAGATACTGGAAACACCTTATGTGGCTTTGACACCTGAAAAGGGTGCAAAAACAGTACCGCCATATAAATTTGAAATAGAAATGCTGAAAAATGGTAAATTTGATGCGGATGTTCTTGAAAAAATAAAGAAACAGTAATATAAACTGAAAAAGAAATATAATATGAAAAAAATAGTATTAATGGCAGTTGTTCTAGTGGGAATATGTGCTTTTGCAGTATATATGAAAAAAAAGCTTGAAAGAAAGCAATCTGTTGTTCTGGCAGCTTACAGCTATCCTTCTGCTGACAGTGAATACTGGAAGGAAGTTATTAAGGAAAGTGGGAAAAATATACCTTACGTAATAATTAATCCTAATAGCGGGCCTGGAGAAGAAACAGATTCAAATTATGCAAGACAGCTGAAGAAAAATATGAAAGCCGGAATTAAAAATATTGCATATATAAGAACAAACTATCAGAAACGTCCATTGGCAGAAGTTCTGGCTGATGTGGATAAATATTATAAGTTGTACAGTAAAGATAATCTGAGCGGTTTTTTCTTTGATGAAGTGGGAGTGGATGATGCAAATCAGCCTGCCTATATGAAAGCAGTTTATGAATATGTGAAGGGAAAAGGGAAGGAAAACATTGTAGTTGCCAACCCTGGAAGACAGATTACAGATAAACTTGCTCCATATGCAGATGTATTTGTAACAAGTGAAATTACAGCAGATGAGTATATAAACAGATTTACTGAGCCTGAGTCTGAGTTTGAGAATGATGAAGATAATTCCTCACACATATGGCATATTGTCTATGCAGCAAAACCTGCTCAATATGAGGAAATAATAAAACTTTCAAAAAAACGTAATGTAGGATGGATTATGGTAACAAACGGTGTACAGCCGAATCCTTATGATAAATTGCCGGAAGACTTTGAAAGAATTGTTAGAACAGTTAATGGGAAAAGGTATTGATAAAAAATAAAAAATATGATATACTAAATCCAGTATAATATATGACATGGAAAACCAAAAAATCCCCTGCTGTCACAGGGGATTTTAATTTAGTTTTTATCTTTGTTCTTTTCAATGAGTTTGATTACAAAATATACAATCAAACTTGAAGTTACGTTGATAAAAACTTCTGTCATAATGTATGACATGGCAAAACCTCCTTTCTGTTCAAAAGAACGAAAGTCTGAAGCTATTATATCATATTTTTATAATTTATTAAATAAAATTTAATAAACAGAATTGTAATTTTGAGAACTTAAAGATTGACAACAGTAAAAAAAAATGATACAATACATTTTGTCATACTAGCTGGGGAGTTAGCGGTGCCCTGTATCTACAATCCGCTTTAGTAGAGGTGATGTCGGGCTTAAGGGAAGTTTTAGTATCAAAGCCTTGCTTTAAGGGTGTTGAGAAAATAGTCCTGTATTGTAGAGAGTTAGCGAACCGTGTCAGGGCGGGAACGAAGCAGCACTAAGTTAATTTCTCTAGGTTTACAGGGTCGCTGTTTTTGAGTCCTTAAGGTGAGAAACAGGTGGTAAAATTCTTTCGAGAGCCCGATGTATGACAAAAGCATATTTACAACCAATAAAAAGACAATGTTACAGCATAGCAAGAAAGGAAATCTTAATTGCTATTTTTTTATAATATTTGATTTGAATTATCAGGGAGAAAGTTTGAAATGGAAATAGTAAAACTGGAAAAAACTAGAAAAAATACTAAATTGTTTGAGCAACTGAAAAAACTGGATGATGATTTTGAATTTAAGGGAGAAAATAATTCAGAAAGTCTTTTTTACATAACTGAAAAAGAGAACATTCTAGGATATGCAATAGTTGAACTAACGGAAAGAGCATGCCTTAAAAGGATATTCATCAATAAAAAACTCAGAAATAACGGTTTTGGTTCAATATTGTTGAAATACCTTATAAACTGGCTTATAAACAATAATTTTGATTCACTTGTTGTGGAAAATCACAAATACATGAATAATTTTCTTGAGAAACAGCGTTTTGTAAAAAATAAGGATGGATTTTATGAACTTGGAAATTTTAGAGAAGAGAGAAAACAGAGCAGGAGAATGATTTTTGTCTCAAAATTTGCAATAGCTGTAAATATAGTTCTTGCATTACTTAAAATAGTTTCAGGACATGTTTTTAAAAGCGTGTCGCTTATTTCAGATGGATTGAATTCCCTCTCAGACCTTATAACAAATATACTTGTAATTATCGGACTGAAGGTTGGAGAAAATCCTGAAGACAAGGAACATCCCTTCGGGCATGGAAAAATAGAATCTGTATTCAGTGTTATTATTGGTACTTTTATAATGATTACAGCATTTAATATAATAAAGGAAAATATAGTGGAGCTTTTTCAACTGAAGGGGGAAGTTATTACATCTCCAATGCCGTTAATTATAACGGTTATAGTAATAAATATAAAAATATTTCAATTGATTTTCATGAAAAATAAGATAAAAGATTACAGGGGAGCACTGATAAATTCCCTTCTGGAAGACTACAAGGCAGATATAGTTGTCTCGGTATCAGTTCTGGCGGGAATACTGCTTTCAAAAATAAATCCTGTATTTGATGTGCTTGTAGGGGTTATAGTTGCAATTTACATAATGTATTCAGGATATAATCTGATAAGAGATAATGCACTTATACTTCTTGATTCACAGGATGAGGAACTTCTGGAAGGTGTAAGAAGGGATCTTTCAGAATTTGATGAAATAGAAAATGCCCACGACTTTAGAATGACAACTTCAGGAAAAAACATATATCTATTTATAGATGTACGTATGAACAAGTCTTTAACAATAGATGAAGCACACGAAATAACAAATAAAATTTCAAAGTTTATAAAACATAAGTATAAAAATATAAAAAGAGTTTTAATTCACGCAGAGCCTGTGTATGACAATGATTCTTCAGGATGTGTAATAAAGTGACAAATTTTAAAATAAACATTGAAAAAAAGCAAAAAAAATGCTATTATTTATCCAATACAGAAAAGAGGAAAAGATAGAAGGAGAAAAATATGAAAAAAATTGCAATTTTAACAAGTGGAGGAGATTCACAGGGGATGAATACCGCTGTAAGAGCTGTGGCAAAAACAGCCATGACTAAAGGAATTGAAGTTTATGGTATCAAAAGAGGATATAAAGGACTGTATGAAGACCAGATATTCCAGATGACAGCACTTAGTGTAAGTGGAATTGCAGATCAGGGAGGGACAATTTTGCTATCAGCTAGATTGCCTGAATTTAAAGATCCTGAGGTAAGAGCGAAAGCCGCAGAAAATTTGAAAAAAAGAGGAATAGATGGATTAGTTGTAATAGGTGGAGACGGTTCGTTTCATGGAGCGCACTACTTATATACAGAGCATGGAATAAAGACAATAGGAATACCTGGAACAATAGATAATGACGTTGCAGGAACAGATTATACAATTGGATACGATACAGCTTTAAATATAATACTTGATGCAATATCAAAAATAAAAGATACAGCAATTTCTCATGAAAGAACATATTTAATCGAAGTTATGGGAAGAAACTGTGGAGATCTTGCATTATATTCTGCAATAGCAGGAGGAGCAAGTGGAGTACTTATTCCAGAAGTTGAATTTTCAATAGATGATATGGCTGAAGTTATTAAATTCAGAAGAGGAGAAGGAAAACTTTATGACATAATCATAGTAGCTGAAGGAGTAGGAAACGTTGTAGAAATACAAAAGGAGCTTGCTAAAAAAGTAGATACAAGCATAAGAGTTACAATATTAGGACACGTTCAAAGAGGAGGTTCACCTACAGCATTTGACAGAATACTTGCAACAAGAATGGGAGTAAAAGCTGTTGAACTGCTTGAAGCAGGTGAAGGGGGACTAATGGTAGGAATACAGAGTGAAAAAGTTACTACTCACCCATTAGCATACGCATGGGAAAATTATACTAAAAGTTCATTTGCAGATTATGCAATAGCTAACATGTTGTCATTATAATAACAGACAATAACGTATTTTATAAACTTAAGATATTTATAGGAGGAAAAAAATGAAACATATGAAAATAAAAATGACAAAGGTCATCTGTACAATAGGACCAAAAAGCGAAAGTTCTGAAATGTTACAGCAGTTAGTTCAAAATGGAATGAACATAATGAGATTGAATTTCTCTCATGGGGATTACGAAGAGCATGGAGGAAGAATTGACAGACTTAGAGAAATAACAGATAATACAGGAAGATACATAGGAATATTACTTGATACAAAAGGACCTGAAATAAGAACAGGAAAATTAGAAGGTGGAAATGACGTTCTACTGGAAGCTGGAAACAAAATAACAATTACAACTGATTATTCTCATGTAGGAAACAAGGATAAAATATCAGTTTCATACCCAGGAATTGTTAATGATTTGAAACCAGGAAATACTATTCTTTTAGATGATGGATTGATTGGACTTGAAGTACTTGAAATAAAAGGAAATGAAATTTTCTGTGAAATAAAAAATACAGGAGAATTAGGAGAAACTAAAGGGGTTAACCTTCCAGGAGTTTCTGTAGGATTACCTGCATTAGCTGAAAAGGATATAGCTGATTTGAAATTCGGTTGTGAAAAGGGAGTTGATTTTGTTGCGGCTTCATTCATAAGAAAAGCATCTGACGTTGCTGAAGTTAGAAGAGTTCTTGATGAAAATGGAGGATCTAAAATACAGATTATTTCTAAGATAGAAAATCAGGAAGGTGTAGATAACTTTGATGAAATTCTTGAATTAAGTGATGCAATAATGGTAGCAAGAGGAGATCTTGGGGTAGAAATACCTGCTGAAGAAGTTCCATTTATGCAAAAAATGATGATAAGAAAATGTAACAAAGTAGGAAAACCTGTTATAACTGCAACACAAATGCTTGACTCAATGATTAGAAACCCAAGACCTACAAGAGCAGAAGCAGGAGACGTTGCAAATGCTATTTTAGATGGTACTGATGCTGTAATGTTATCAGGAGAATCTGCAAAAGGTAAATATCCTATAGAAGCTGTTAAAATGATGGCAGATATTTCAAAAAGAACTGATGAATTTAAAAGATATAAAAACATCGAAATCGATGGGTCAACAAATATTACTGTAACAGAAGCAATTTCAAGAGGAGCAGTAAGTTCTTCTGAAGCACTTGATGCTAAACTAATTCTTTGCTGGACTAAAACAGGAAGAGCTGCAAGAATGATAAGAAAATACGGACCTACTGTACCTATAATAGCTCTTACTGACAGTGAACAGACAGCAAGACAATTGTCTTTAGTAAGAGGAGTCAGAGCATATGTTGAGAAAAACCTTGATGTAGCTGATGATTTCTTCAGAAAAGCTAAAGAAATAGCTTCAGTTCACGAAGAAGTTAAAAATGGAGATTTAGTAGTATTTGTTACAGGAATTTCTGAAACTGGAACAACAAATACATTCAAAATTGAAAGAATTGGAGAATAATAACTCTTAAATTAAATAAAAACAGATAAAGAAATAAATAAAGGGAGCTGGCGAGACTGTGAAGCTCCTCTTTATTTATAGAAAATACAATAAAAGGTGAAATAATGAAAAAATTGGATGAGCTTATAGAAGTTTTTGGGAAACTGCCTGGAATAGGTAAAAAAAGTGCCATGAGAATAGCTTTTGACATACTTGAAAAAAATGAAATTGAGATTGAAAATATGCTTTCAACTATAAAGGATGCATATACTAGCATAAAACACTGTTCAATCTGTGGAAATTTATGCGAGGGGGAAATATGTGAAATCTGTTCAAGTGAGAAAAGGGACAAAAGTGTCATATGTATAGTGGAAAGTGTAAAGGACATAATTGCTTTTGAGAAATCAGAAACATATAATGGTCTTTATCATGTGCTGGGCGGAAAAATTGATCCCCTTAATGGAGTGACAATAGAAGATTTGAATATATCTGAACTAATGAAAAGGCTTGATGAAAAAGATGTGGAAGAAGTAATCCTGGCTTTAAATCCTGATATGGAAGGAGAAACAACAGCACTTTATCTTATAAAAATGATGAAAAATAAAGGGGTAAAAGTATCACAGATTGCAAGTGGAATTCCTATGGGAGGAAATATTGAGTTTACTGATATGGCTACATTGGGAAGATCGTTAGAAGGAAGACGTGAAATAGAATAAATAATATAATATATTCAGAAGTGGGAAAAATATAAGAATTATAGTATCTGAAAAAGAACATATAAAAATTCAGATTAAAAATTTTATAAGTGTGTCAAATAAAAATTGACATAATCAAAAAAATAATTTATAATATACAAACAGTTAAATATGCAACTTATCCAGAGAGATATGAGGGACGGGCCCGTTACTAGTATCCGGCAACCTGTATGAAAATATAAGGTGCCAATTCCCGGCATAAAAAATGCGAAGATAAGAATTTGTAATTCTCTTCTTTGTGAAGAGTTTTTTTTATAAGAAATTACCTGATATAAAAAACTCTAAATTTGAAAATTAAATTTAAGGAGGAAAAAAATGTCAAAGAACATTTATTTTACATCAGAATTTGTATCACCAGGGCATCCTGATAAAATATGTGATCAGATTTCAGATGCAGTATTAGACGCATGTCTTTCAGAAGACGTAAATGCCAGAGTGGCTTGTGAAACATTTGCAACAACAGGGCTTGTAGTTGTAGGAGGAGAAATAACAACAACAACATATGTTGATGTACAGAAAATTGTAAGGGATAAAATCGATGAAATAGGTTATAAACCTGGAATGGGATTCGACTCTGACTGTGGAGTACTTAATACTATCCATTCCCAATCTCCAGATATTTCAATGGGTGTAGACACTGGAGGAGCAGGAGACCAGGGAATCATGTTTGGTGGAGCAGTAAACGAGACGGAAGAACTTATGCCTTTAGCAATGGTACTTGCAAGAGAAATAATAGTAAGGCTTACAAGACTTACAAGAGATAAAACTCTAGCATGGGCAAGACCTGATGCAAAAGCACAGGTGACACTGATTTACGATGAAAATGGTAAAATTAA
This sequence comes from uncultured Leptotrichia sp., assembly GCA_937925095.1. GTDB lineage: Bacteria > Fusobacteriota > Fusobacteriia > Fusobacteriales > Leptotrichiaceae > Leptotrichia_A. The sequence continues at coordinate 2,400 of CALEXX010000009.1, read as the reverse complement.
AGGTGTTGATACAGTTGTCCTATCTGTACAGCATGACGAGGATGTAACAAAGGAAAAAATAGAAGGAGATCTGAAGGAAGAGGTTATAAAGCCAGTACTGGAAAAATATGGACTTGATTATGCTAACGTGAGAAAATATCATATAAACCCTACTGGAAGATTTGTAATAGGTGGTCCTCATGGAGATTCGGGACTGACAGGAAGAAAAATAATAATCGATACTTATGGAGGGTACTTTAGACATGGAGGAGGAGCATTCTCAGGAAAAGATCCTTCAAAGGTTGACAGATCTGCCGCTTATGCAGCAAGATGGATTGCAAAAAATATAGTTGCAGCAGGAATAGCTACAAAATGTGAAGTCCAGCTTTCATATGCAATAGGGGTTGTAGAACCTGTTTCTATAAGAGTGGAAACTTTTGGAACTTCGACTGTTGAAGAAGGTAAAATAGAAGAAATAGTAGAAAAAATATTTGATCTTACTCCAAGAGGAATAGAAAGGGAACTTGAATTGAGAAAACCTAAGTTCAGATATCAGGATTTAGCCGCATTTGGACATATAGGAAGAACTGATATAGACTTACCTTGGGAAAGATTGAATAAGGTTGATGAAATAAAAAGTTATTTATAAAAATATTAAAGGAGAAAATGTGAAAAGGAATACAGGTATACTGTTTTTAATATTAGCGGTAGTGCTGTCGATAACAGGATGTTTTTCTAAAAATAATGGAAATACAAAAAAAATTAAGGAAAAAGACCCAATAGTATTTAATCTTGGAAGCGATTATAAAACTCTGGATCCTCATTTATTCAGTGAAATGATTGGTGCACAGGTGGATTCGTCTATTTTTGAGGGACTTCTGAGACTGGATGAAAATGGAAACTATACAGGTGGAGTGGCTGAAAGCTTTAAGGAAGAAGGAAATAAGCTTACATTTAAAATTAGGGAAAATGCAAAATGGAGTGATGGAAGTAAAATTACTGCAAATGATTTTCTGTTTGCTTTTAAAAGAGTCCTGAATCCAAAAACTGCAGCCCAGTTTGCTGAAATGCTTTTTCCAATAAAAAATGCAGAAGCCTATTATGAAGGGAAAGCTCAGGAAAATGAGCTTGGAGTAAGGGTGATTGATGAAGGAACTTTAGAGATTATTCTTGAAAATCCTGTACCATATTTTAAATATATACTGACATTACCGGTTACAGTTCCGCTGAAAGAGGAATTTTATAATATTCATAAGGATAAATATGCAATAAAACAGGACAGTTTTCTTTTTAACGGTCCGTATAAAATAGTTTCCCTCAAGGAAAATGAAATATTGCTTGAAAAAAATGAATATTACTGGAATAGTAAAAATATAAAAATACCTGAGATAAAATATGTTATTTCAAAAGATTTCAAAGTGGTGGACGACCTTATAAAAAATAAGGAAATAGATATGTCGAGGGTTGAAAACTATCATCTGGAAAAATACAAAAAAGAAGGGACAGTAGATACTTTTCTTAATGGAAGAGTATGGTATCTGGATTTTAATTTAAACAACAAATATCTGCAGAATAAAAAGTTAAGAAAAGCAATTTTGCTTGTAATAGACAGGGAAAAATATGTGAAGGAAATAAAGAAAGACGGTTCAGTAGTTGCAAAATCTTTAATAAGCAACATAATTTCAGGATATTCTAAAAAATATAGGGAAAAGTATCCTGATACTGATAATTTTAAGGATAATGACATTGAAGAAGCAAAAAAACTTTATTCTGAAGCATTGAAGGAATTAGGAATTTCAACATTAAAATTGAATCTGTTATCTGGAAACTCAGACCCTGAAAAACTTGAAATTCAATTTCTGCAGGAAGAATTAAAAACTAAATTGGGACTGGAAACAAATGTTACTGTCGTTCCTTTCAAGGAAAGGCTGAATAGAACAAGAACAGGAGATTATGATATAGTTTTAAATACGTGGTCGCCAAAGTTTGATGATGCCCTTTCTTATCTTGAAAGATGGAAAAAGAATGATGGAAAAAATGAAAGTATATGGTCAAAAAAACAATATAACTTACTTGTTGATGAAATTTCAAAAATGCCTTCAGGGGATGAAAGGGATAAAAAGACAAATGAAGCAGAAATGATACTTGTAAATGAAGCTGTTATTGCACCATTGTACTTTTCAGTTGAAAATCACTATATAAATCCTAGCATAAAAGGAATTGTAAGAAGAAGTATTACTGGAATAGCAGATTTTAACTACGGATATATAGAAAAGTAGTTTTTAAATTGTAAAAAGGAACTATCTCAAAAAAATTGGAAAATAATGTAAAAAAACTGTTTCAAAAAGAAAATTTAAAAAATGATCTGAAAACTATATTTTTGAATTATTTAAAATTTTACAATGTAAAACAGAAAATGAA
>CALEXX010000008.1 GCA_937925095.1 uncultured Leptotrichia sp. | reverse complement strand
CCTTTAGGCGAGTTTTTGACTTTTCCTTAATGAATGACTGTTTTATATGAGTAAAGTTTTAGTAAATGAAAAAAATATAGTTTTTTAATATATTATATTTATAACTTTACTATTTTGAGACAGTTTCTTTATCATTATTTTTTAATTATTTTTCCAAGTTTGCAAGTTCTTTTGCTATTTTAGTTGCAAGTTTAGTATTGTTAAATACTAATTCTATATTTGCTTTCAAGCTTGAACCTTCTGTAAGTTTTTGAATTTTATCAAGAAGAAATGGTGTAGTATCTTTACCTTTTACTCCTAATTTTTCAGCTTCTGCAACAGCATCTTTTATAACTTTATTTATAAGTTCACTATCCATTGAATATTCTTCCGGAATAGGATTTGCAATAACAGCTCCTCCTTTTAGTCCCAAGTCCCATTTTGTATGAAGCAATGCTGCAAGTTCTTCTGGAGTGTCAATTTTATAATCTAAGTTAAATCCACTTTTTCTAGTATAAAATGCAGGTAATTCCTTAGTTTGATATCCTAATACGGGAACTCCGTGAGTTTCAAGATATTCAAGAGTAAGTCCTAAATCAAGGATTGATTTTGCTCCTGCACAGATAACAGCAACATTAGTATTTGCTAATTCTTCCAAATCAGCAGAAACATCCATTGTAGTTTCAGCTCCTCTGTGAACTCCACCGATTCCACCAGTTGCGAATATTTTAACTCCTGCCATATTTGCTATTATCATTGTAGATGCCACAGTAGTTGCACCGTTTAATTTATTTGCCACTATGTATGGAATATCTCTTCTGCTGACTTTTGCAACTTTTTCCCCTTCTTTTCCTAATAATTCAATTTCTTCAGGAGATAATCCAACTTTTAATTTTCCTTTTATTATTCCTATTGTTGCAGGAATTCCTCCATTTTCTCTAACTATGCTTTCCACTTTTAATGCAGTTTCAGCATTTTGTGGGTAAGGCATTCCGTGTGAGATAATTGTAGACTCCAATGCTACAACAGGTATATTATTTTCAAGTGCATGTTTTACTTCCGGGTTAATTTCAAGATATTTTTCTAACATTTTATATTTCCATCTCCTTTATTATATTTTCTACATTTTTAATATTCATCTGGTCACTTACTGTCTTATCGCTTAAAGAAGTAAGGATTCCAGCTCCTAATCCAAGCTTTGTAGCTTCCCTTATGCTGTAATCGTGATATTCTCCATATGCAATTCCGGCAACAAATGCATCTCCGGCACCTGTCGAACTTGCAGGATTTATACGAGGAATTTTAATAGTTTCAGCTTCATTTTCATTCATGTAGAAGACACCGTCTGAACCTAATGAAATAAATACTTTTTTAACTCCTTTATTTAAGAAGTAGTCACCGGCTCTTTTCATGTCATCTTTTGAAAATATTGAAATACCTGAAAGTATTTCTGCTTCTATTCTGTTAGGTTTTATAGTGTGGAATCTTCCAATAAAATCTTTTACCTTTATTGCTTTTTTAGTAGAAACAGTGTCAAGTATTAAAGGCGGCTTTCTTCTCAGGAATGCCAGATATCTTAGAGTTTCTTCCTCCAGGTTTGTATCAACCACGATAATTTTAGAATTAACTATTCTTTTTCTAATTGAATCCAGATATTTAGGTGTAATATTTTTACAAATATCCATAGAAGAAATAGCCATTTCCATTTCCTTATCATCATTTAAAATAGACAGATACATTGAAGTAGACTGGTTTTTAAGGAATAATATATCACTGATATCAAGGTTCTGATTTTTCAGATATTCTCTAATACGGTTTCCATAAAAATCATCTCCAAGGGCTGTTATTAATTTTGAACTTATCCCAAGCCTGGCGATATTTTCAGCAACGTTTTTTCCTACCCCTCCGAATGAAATTCCTATCATTCCAGGATTTGAGTCATAACGGACAACATTTGTATGAGATTTTCCTTGAATATCAACATTTGTTCCACCAATTGTCAAAATATAAGGGTCTTCATTAATGATGTATTTCTTTCCAAGAATAACACCTTTTTTCATAAGATTGCTGATGTGAACTGCAATAGAAGTTCTTGCACAGTTTAATTTGGCAGCAATTTCCTCTTGAGTAATAAGAGGATTTTCTTTAATAAGATTAACAATCTGCTTTTCTCGTTCTGTCATTTTCTATTCTTCTCCTTTTCCTCTATGTTTTTTAATTTTATTTTAAAGAACTATATAAAAACTAATTTAATGTATTTAATATAGTTTATAATTTTAAATTTGCTATTT
>CALEXX010000007.1 GCA_937925095.1 uncultured Leptotrichia sp. | reverse complement strand
TTTAATTGGAATATAAGACAGTCTGGAAAATTATCAGGCTGTCTGTTTTATAAAAAGTTTGATAATCGGAATACCTAGATTTTATGAAAGGAAAACATTAGAAATGAGGAAAAAATTATTACAGCTTCTTATAGCAGTTCTTTTATTAGTTTTTATAAGGTATGTAGGTTTTTTCATGTTTGGAATTCTACCTCTATCATTTAATTTGTTAACGTTAAAAACGGAGTATAATATAAATCATAAAAAGTTAAAGCTTTCAGAAAGTTATAGTATAACAGACTGTGGTTTTAAAAATTACACAGTACTACATGGCCCAGAATATCCATATTTTTTCAATGAAAGAGATTATCTCAACAATGACTATGGATTAGTGACAAAACTTGTCAAAAATGAAAACAGTTGGATAGGTTTTATTCGTGATGAAAGTAAAGAGGAAATAAAGTATTATATGGTTAGTTTCTCTGAGGAAGATGAAGGTTTTTTCAGGGCATCAGAAAAAAAGATTAGAGAAACACATGGATATTTTATAATAAACGAAAAAGAAACTATTTTTGGTCTATCTGAAGAAGAATTAAAAAAAAGAATAAAGAATAAAATAGAGTTTAAAGCTCCTGGTTATTATGTAGCAAAATATGGGACAATTGAATGTGATTCTGCTATTGAATAAAAAAATTTTTTACATTCATTTTAAATTCATAAAACTATTTTATAATGTGTTCAAGTTAAGAGAGAGAACAATAAAATAAAATAGAGAAGGAGATAAGATAAAATGAAAAACAGAATTTTAAAACTTACAGTATTTGGAATGGGATTACTTGGGATACTTGGAATAGCTTATGGAGCGAGTAAAACAAGAAACTTAAATGGAAACGAATATATTTCAGAATATTCATTGGAGAGTAGGGCAAATACTTCAGATAATGTGCAGCTGATAAGTGTGGAAAAGGCAAAATCTATAGCATTGGCACAAGTTCCAGGAGCAGATGAAAGTCACCTCGGAGAAATAGATTTAGACAGGGAACACGGAAGAATGGAATATGAAATAGAAATTTTTTATAACAATTCAAAATATGAATATGACATAGATGCAGTAACTGGAGAGATTGTGGGATCAAAAGTAAAAAAATATAACAACTGGAATTAAATAGAAAAAAGAAACTATTAAAAAAATTGACATAGATAAAATAATTAAAAAATAGGAGGAATTAAATATGAAAAGAAAAATATTAAGTATGGTATTATTAGGAATTATGGTTTTAGGAGTATCAGGGACAGCAAATGCAGGGAAAAAGAATAAATATTATGGTACAGGAGTTTCATCAAAGAATAACAGTTATATAGGAGTAAACAAGGCAATAGCAATAGCATTGAAAAAGGTTCCTGGGGCAAACCAGTCTCATGTGTATGATGTTCATCTTGACAGGGAAAATGGAAGAATGGTATACGAAGGGGAAATCTACTACAATGGTTGGGAATATGAGTTTGACATAGATGCAGTAACAGGAGAAATTGTAAAATGGAAATCAGAGAGGGACTAGCCCATTTTATAGATAATAAATAGATGTATATTTAAAGGTTATCTCAAAAAAATAAAATAATGTAAAAAAAGATGCCTTAAAAAGAAAATTTAAAAGTAATATGAAAACTATATTTTTGAATTATTTAAAATTTTACAATGTAAAACAGAAAATGAATTTAGGAAAAATCATCTGTTTTAGCCTTTAGGTGAGTTTATGATTTTTTCTTAATGAATGACTGTTTTATATAAGTAAAGTTTTAGTAGATGAAAAAATATAGTTTTTATTATTATATTTTTACTATTTTGAGACAGCAACTTTCATATTTTTAAATTTTGGGCTAGTTACCTTTATATTTTTAATATTTTATGATATATTTATGTATCTGACTAAAGCGAAAGGAAAATTAATATGAAAATTTTACTTGTGGAAGATGAAATAGATTTGAACAACATTGTCACGAAATATCTTAAAAAGAATGGATACAGTGTAGACAGTGTTTTTGACGGGGAAGAGGCACTTGATTATTTGGAATATGGGGAATATGACCTTGTCATTCTGGATATTATGATGCCTAAATTAAATGGTTTTGAGGTTGTAAAGGAACTGAGGAATAAAGGAAATCACACATCAGTCTTAATGCTGACAGCAAGGGACAGTGCAGATGACAAGGTGAAGGGACTTGACCTGGGGGCTGATGATTATCTTGTGAAACCTTTTGATTTTAACGAGCTTTCAGCGAGGATAAGGGCTGTAGTAAGAAGAAAATATGGAAACAGTTCAAATAAGCTTATAATAGGAGATTTAATTTTAGACACATCGGAAAAATCAGTAACAAGAGCAGAAAAAAAGATTGATTTGACAGGGAAGGAATACGAAGTTCTGGAATATCTTGTACAAAGTAAAAACAGAATACTTAGCAGGGATCAGATAAAGGAGCATGTCTGGGATTACGATTATGAGGGAGATTCAAATATAATAGATGTACTTATAAAAAATATTAGAAAAAAAATAGATATGGAAAATGGTAAACAGATAATTTACACAAAAAGAGGACTTGGCTACGTTGTAAAGGAAGAAGATTAATAAAAATTAGAATAACAGTATTAAAAGGAAAAAATATGTATATATTGTAAAGTTTAAGTTTACAGTTTATAAGAAATACTTCATATGGAAGGAATGGTTGGGAATATTGAAAAATAAAATAAATAGCATTTGGGAGGACTTTCCCATAACTGTAAAGGTCACGCTCTGGTATACATTTTTTACAGTGGCACTGATATTTGTCCTGTTGACAGCATCCTTTGCCATTGCAGACAAGATGACGGGAGATGTAAACCAGAGGGAGCTGACAGAAATTGTAAATGAAATGGCATCTGATATGGCTTCTGATCCTGATGAATTTGACGATTTTGATGACGGAATTTATTTTGTCAGATATAATAACGAAGGGATAGAAACGGGTGGAATGTCTCCGAGGGGATTTGACCTGGCTCTTAAACAGTCTGAGAATACAGTAAGCATCTACATGAAAAATGGGGAAAAGTATTATTATTATGATAAAAAGATCGAAGGTAGTGACGGAGAATGGGTAAGAGGAATTGTACCTTTAAATAAGCTCTCAGAAGAAGTAAACAGGATGCTTCTCACAATACTGATTTTAAGTCCGCTGCTACTTATTATTATAATTTATGGCGGGTATAAGATTATAAAAAAGGCATTGAGGCCTGTGACAAAAATATCTGATACAGCAACGGAAATACAAAAAAATGGAGACTTTTCAAAAAGAATTGAAATAGATGACGGGCAGGATGAAATACATAAAATGGCAAATGCCTTCAATGAAATGCTTAATTCACTGGAAAATTTTTATCTGCGTGAAAAACAGTTCAGTTCAGACGTTTCCCATGAATTAAGAACCCCTGTAAGTGTAATACTGACAGAGAGCCAGTATTCCCTTGATTATGCAGATACTATGGAAGAGGCAAAGGATTCTTTTTCTGTTATTCAGAGACAGGCAAAAAGAATGTCTAAACTGATAAATCAGATTATGGAGCTTTCAAAAATTGAAAAGCAGACAGGTACTCCGTCTGATAAAATAAATCTTTCAGAAACAGTTGAGAAAATACTGGGAGATTATAAAAATCTTTTTGTTGAAAAAAATATAGAAATGACAAAGGAAATTGAAGAAAATATTTCTATAACAGGGGATAAGATAATGATAGAAAGACTGTTTGACAACCTTTTAAACAATGCCATGAAATTTACGAAGGATAAAATAAATGTCAGACTGTATACTGAAAATGAAAAATGTATTCTTGAAGTCGAAGATAATGGTATCGGAATTTCTGAAGAGGATAAGGAGCTTATCTGGAAGAGATTTTATCAGGTAAATGATTCGAGAAATAAAAAAATAAATAAAGGGTTTGGACTTGGTCTTTTCCTTGTTTCAAAAATAATTGAACAGCATGGCGGGACTATTGAGGTTGAGAGTGTTCTGAATGAAGGAACAAAGTTTATTGCAAAGTTCAAAAGGGATTAAACTAATCTTGCTAAAATAATGGGTGTATGGTAAAATAAAGGTAAACTAAAGAAGACTGTAAAGTCAGAATTATACATAGAATTAATGAAAAATATTAATAATAGTGAGTTTAGAATGTAAATATTGGAAAGGAAAGGGAAATGAAAATAGTATTATATGGGAATCCTACTTTGAGGGTAAAATCAGCAGAAGTTGACAAAGTAGATGACGACCTGAGAAAAACTCTGGATGAAATGGTTGAGCTGATGAGAAGTGCAAATGGAGTTGGATTGGCTGCAAATCAGGTAGACATACCGAAAAGATTTTTTGTTCTTGAAGTGGAAGGAAATGTAAAGAAGGTAGTTAATCCTGAAATAATTGAATCAGGAGAAGAAATGGTAGAATTTGAAGAAGGATGCCTAAGTATTCCTGGAGTTTACAAGAAGGTTACAAGACCTGAGAAAATAAAGGTAAAGTATCTTGATGAAAACGGTGAAGAAAAAGTAGAAGAACTTACTGAAATGTGGTCAAGAGCATTCCAGCATGAACTGGATCATTTGGATGGGATACTGTTTACAGACAGAATTTCCGTACTGAACAAGCGTCTGGTGGCAAAAAAACTGGAAATTTTGAAAAAAGATTACAATAAAGGGAAAATATATAGGGAAGACATCTAGACTTTTTAAAATTTCGGGGTAAAATCTTATGTAGAGGTAAAATATTCAGATAGGAGGAAGTTTTTGTGAAAACAATATTTATGGGGACTCCCGAATTTGCAATACCAAGTCTGGAGACAGTATATAAAAATACAGATTTGAAGTTGATTTTTACAAAAGAGGACAAACGGAATGCGAGGGGAAATAAAATAATATATTCTCCTGTTAAGCAGTTTGGCCTGGATAATGATATAGAAATAATACAGCCAAAAAGAATGAAGGATGAGGAAGTTATAAGCAAAATAAAGGAAGTCAATCCTGATTTAATAGTTGTAGTTGCATATGGTAAAATAATCCCTAGGGAAATAATAGATATTCCGAAATACGGAATTATAAATGTGCATTCTTCCCTGCTTCCAAAGTACAGAGGAGCTTCACCTATACATTCTGCCATTTTAAACGGTGACACAGAAACAGGTGTGAGCATAATGTACATTGAAGAGGAACTTGATGCAGGAGATGTAATATTAAAGGAATATTGTGAAATAAGTGAAGAAGATACATTGGGAACTCTACATGACAGACTGAAGGAGCTGGGGGCAATTGGACTTGGAAAAGCTCTTAAGCTTATTGAGGAGGAAAAAGTTCAGGCGGAAAAGCAGGATGAAACAAAAGTTTCTTTTGTAAAGCCAATAACAAAGGAGCAGACAAGAATAAACTGGAATGATGCAAAAGAAGTTATATACAATCAGATAAGAGGTTTAAATCCTTTCCCTGGTGCACATACCTTCACTGAAACAGGAGAAAATGTAAAAATATACAAAAGTGAAAAAATAGACAAGAAATACGAAGGAGAAAACGGAACCATAGTTGAAATAATTAACAAAAAAGGTCCTGTAGTAAAAACTTCAAATGGAGGAATAATACTGCTGGAGGTGAAATTTGAAGGGAAAAAGCTTCAAAGTGGAACAGATATAATAAATGGAAGAAAACTGACAGTTGGAAATAAATTTAAAAACTAGATTGAGCTACTGGAAATACTTTAAAAAATTATAGTTTTCAAAAAAATGGAAAGCACTGTTCAAATTAAACAGTTAAATATTTTTAGGAGGGATTATGAAATTAAAGAAAATGGAAATATCAGATAGAGTAGTCCAAAGGCTTACAGAATATTTGTCAATTTTAAAGGAAGTTCGTAAATATGAAGATGGAATAAATTCCATAGAACTTTCTAAAATCATGGACACTACTTCAGCACAGGTTAGAAAAGACTTGTCTACATTTGGAGAATTTGGAGTTAGAGGAAAAGGATACGACATAGATAAACTTATAGAAATAATTGAGGATATATTGGGAATAAACAAAGTAAATGACCTGATAGTTGTAGGATATGGGAAAATGGGGGAAATGATAACATCAAACAGCAAGGTTATGGGAAAAGGATTTAGAATAGTCGGTGTATTTGACAATGATCCTCAGAAAATAGATCATGAAATTCCAGGAAATCTAAAAATACAGAATGTTGATGAAGTTGAAGATTTTATAAAAAATTCAACAAACAAAGTAGAAACTGCAATCCTTTCGGTTGTAAAGGAGCAGGCTCAGACAGCTGCTGAAAAACTTGTAAAAAATGGGATTAAAGCTATACTGAATATGACAACTTATAAACTGGAACTGCCAAAAAATGTAGTGGTAGTAAATATGGATATTTCTGCTAAACTTCAGGAACTTAATTTCTGGCGTATAAATCTTGAAGACAATGGAGAGGAGCAGTAAATGGTAAAAATAGACGGGAAGGCTTTCTCGCAGGTAATTCTTGAAAAGATAAGGGAAGAACATAATCAATTAAAAGAAAAGTACGGGAAACAGGCAGGACTTGCAGTAGTAATAGTTGGGAATAACCCTGCTTCACAGGTGTATGTGAGAAATAAAATAAAAGCTTGTGAAAATGTAGGATTCTATTCTGAAAACATTGAGCTTGATGAAAATATAAGCGAAAAGGAACTTCTGCAGGAAATTGACAAACTGAATAAAAATGACAGAATAAATGGAATACTGGTACAGCTGCCTTTACCTTCACATATAAATGAGCTGAAAATAATTGACAGCATTTCTCCTGAAAAGGATGTGGATGGATTTCATGTTGCAAACATTGGGAAAATGGTAATTGGGGATGAAACAGGATTTCTTTCCTGCACACCTTATGGAATAATGCAGCTGCTGGAAGAATATAAAATAGAAATTGCAGGGAAAGATGCAGTCATAATAGGAAGAAGCAACATTGTCGGGAAACCCATGGCACTAATGCTTATCCAGAAAGGTGCCACTGTACAGGTGTGCAACTCACGTACAAAGGATTTAAGAAAAAAACTTAATGATGCTGACATTATAATAGTTGCAGCTGGAGTACCGAAGCTTCTGAAAAAAGAAGATGTGAAAGAAGGGGCTGTAGTCATAGATGTAGGAATAAACAGAGTTGATGGTAAAATCTGCGGTGATGTGGATTATGAGGAAGTGGCAGAAAGAGCTTCCTATATAACTCCTGTTCCAGGTGGTGTAGGGCCTATGACAATAGCAAGTCTCATAAAAAATACTTTTAAATCTTACAAAAACAGTCTAAAATAGAAAAAGAATAAAATAATAAAAAAATATGAAGATAAAATATAAATAATATGATAAAATAGAAGTAGTTTTTAATTATTTATAAAAACGGGATTTAAAATACGAATAATTGAAATAAGTCGAAATTAGGAGGAAATTTTTAAATGAGGGATAAAATAAAATTTATTAAAGAACTTGCTGAAAGTATGAATGCAAATAAGATTGACACAGTAAAGTATGAAGAAAATGATTTTGAAATTCAGATAACAAAAAAAGAAAAGGAAAGAAAAGTATTTTCTTATGGTGGAGTACCTACAGCTGTAGTGGCAGAACAGTCTGCAGTAACAGTGGGAGCTGTAGAAGCTGAAGCTCCTGTACAGGAAACAGCACAGGTTGAAGAAATTTCAGGAACAAAAATAACTTCTCCAATGGTTGGAACATATTACAGTGCACCATCACCAACATCAGCTCCTTTTATTAAGGAAGGGGACAGTGTAAGTGAAGGACAGACACTGTGTATCGTAGAAGCAATGAAGCTTATGAACGAAGTAAAATCATCAGTTTCAGGAAAGGTAAAGAAAATACTTGTAAAAGACGGGGAAGCAATAAAGAAAGGACAGGATCTTATTATAATAGAATAGGAATTATAATAGACTGAATTTTGTGACAGATTAAAATATTATATTAAAATGTCATAACTTCAGTAAAGTTCTAAAGGAAGGTGTAATAAAAATTGGAAGGACAGAGGATTTGGATAAAGGTAATATTGCTGGTTGGAGTGTTATTTTTATCGGCATTTTTTTCAGCGGCGGTGACAGCATTATCTTCGTTGAGAAGAATACACGTGGGAGGAGAGAATAATAAGAAAGATTCAAAGGAGGAACAGCTACTTAGACTTTGGCTGAAAAATCCAAATGAACTTTTGACGACTCTTCTATTTGGAAAAACGGTGGTATATATATTTCTGATAGGAATGTCCATACTGCTGTTTAAAGATTACTATAAAATTTTTGAATTGTCGGTAGGCTTTGCGGCTTATGATATTATAGTTTTTGTAATTATGAGTATTTTTGTACTTATTTTTGTTGAAATGATACCTATAATTTATGCAAAGAGCAATGTCTATAAAATTTCAAAAGCTATTATAGTTCCACTTGATACGGCGAGAATTATACTACGGCCATTTATATTGATTTTTATACAAATATCAAAATTTATCCTTGGATTATTTAAGGTAAAACTCGAAGAAAGAATATTTGAAATGACGGAAGAGGATATAAAAACTTTTGTCAAGGCGGGAACAGAGGAAGGAATAATCGAAGAGGAAGAGGAAGAAATGATTCACAGCATATTTGAATTTTCAGATACTACTGTGAAGGAAATATTAACACCTAGGACAAGCGTTTTTGCACTGGATTCTGAAAAAACACTGGGAGAAGTGTGGGATGAAATAGTTGAACAGGGCTTTTCAAGAATTCCTGTATACAATGAAAATATAGATAAAATAGAAGGAATCGTACATATAAAAGATTTGCTGAAGTATAATAAGGAACAGAATTCTTCGCTGAAAATGAAGGAACTTATGAAGGAAGCATATTATGTTCCGGCAACTAAGACTTTGACTGAACTTCTGGAGGAATTTAAAAGAAAACAGTCCCATATGGCAATAATAATAGATGAATATGGGGGAACGCTTGGGATTGTAACAATTGAAGACTTACTGGAAGAAATTGTTGGAGAAATAAGGGATGAATTTGACCAGGAGGAAGAAAGTATACAGCAGATCAGGGAAAAAATATACGATATAAAAGGTGATACTCTTATAGAAGAAATAAATGATGAACTGGAAATAAACATACCAGTTTCAGAAGAATACGACACAGTTGCAGGATATGTTCAGGATGAACTGGGAAAAGTCGCAGAGACAGGAAACCAGGTTAAAGCTGACGGATATATTTTGAAGGTAATGGAAGTTGATAATAAGAGAATAGAAAAAATTAGAATAATCATTACTGAAAACAGTGGTGAGGAGAGTGTTAATGACAGAGAAGACTAGGCCTAGGGTGAGAGTTGCAGGGATACTCATAGAAGATGACAGGATACTCTTAATAGAGCATACAAAAAATGATAAGAAATACTGGCTTGTGCCAGGTGGTGGAGTAGACTGGGGAGAAAGTGCGGCAGAAGCTCTTGCTAGAGAATTTAAGGAAGAAACTAATCTGGATATAGAAGTGGAAAAATTTTTGTTTATTTCAGAAACAATAGCACCTGATAAACAGAAACATGTTATAAATTTATATTTTAAGATAAAAAAGGTAGAAAATTCCTCAAATGAAATGAAACTGGGAGATGAGGATATGCTTACTGATTTGAGGTTTGTTCCAAAGGATGAAATACAGAATATAAAATTATACCCAAATATAAAAGAAAAACTGATAAAACTGCTGAATAAGGAAACTATAGAACCTTATTTAGGTCTGTTATGGGATAAATAGGAGGATAAAATGACAAATGAAGAAATAAAAAAGGTAGAAGGATTGATGAGATCCATTAAAGATTTTCCTGCACCTGGGATTATATTTAGAGATATCACTACTATTCTGAAGGATAAGGAAGGACTTCAGATTATAATTAAGGATTTTACAGAAAGATATAAGGATAAAGGAATAGACTATGTTATGGGAGCAGATGCCAGAGGATTTATCTTTGGAGCGGCTATTGCATATAATATAGGTGCCGGATTTGTTCCTGCGAGAAAACCTGGGAAATTGCCTGCTGAAACTGAAAAAGTGGAATATGAACTGGAATATGGGAAAAATAGTATAGAAGTACATAAAGATGCTTTTGAAAAAGGTTCAAAAGTACTGATAGTGGACGATCTTCTTGCAACAGGTGGAACTGCAAAAGCTATGGTTGAATTGACAAACAAGCTGGGAGCGGAAGTTTATGAACTGGCTTTCCTTATAGAGCTTGAAGATTTAAAGGGAAGAGAAGTTTTAAAAGGATATGATGTTTATTCACAGTTGAAATATTAATTTTAAAAGAGGTGTAGGCCTCTTTTGTTTTTAAATTATAATTTTTAGTAAAGAAAAAACAAAAAGTGGCTAAAACCTTAATCTTGCCAAAAAATTCTGATAAAATAAAATTTTAAAGAAAAAGAGAGGAGTTAGAGAAAAGAAAATGAGAAAAAAAATATTGATATTATTTTTTATATTTATTAATTTGGTATTATCTAAAGATAATGATGTTATTCCTTTTCATAATGAATTATCAGAAGCAGTTAAAGGAAGTATCATAGGTGGAACAAATGTTATATTGAATTCTAAAAGCTATGCAAAAGAAGAATTTGAGTTATATTTTAAAATATATCCATATTCAGTACAGTCATTAGACGAAACTAATAAAACAAGAAAAGAATTTGAACAAATGTTTGATAGAAATTATCTTAATAAGTATTATTCAAATATCTATATCGAATTAAAAAATGGAGAAAAGTTTTTATACGGTAAATTTTATAGAGTAACAAATTATACTTATTACGTACTTGAACTTTATTTTGTTGATAAAAATAATGAATTAAAAACAAAAGTATACTATAAAGAATCAAAAGACGCCAAAGGATATGGTTATTTGAAAACAATAAATGAAAGCAAAGGAGAAGCGTATTTTTATGTTCCATTTATCCCGGAAGAAATCACTTTAATCACTGAAAATAAGAAAATGCAGCTAAGAAAAGGTTATTATGGAACTGAAGGAGAATTTTATGAATATCTACTGGATTTATTTAAAGAAGAAATTCCAAAAGAATTTTTTGAACTAAGGAAAGTTAAAAGATATGAGGAAGTTTATACTGGACCCGATTATTTTGTTCCAAATCAAAAAAAGAATTAAAATTTGAAAGTAAGAAAATATTTCCATGATAAAGGTACGTTGTCAAAGATTCTGACAAATAAGTATGCGATAGCTAATCGTATTCAAAAAAATATTAAAAAAGGAGTGAGTACATTGAAACAGTTATTTAAAATAATGTGGATATTATTTGTACTAATTTCCTGTGGAAATGATAATAATAAGAAAATCCCAGAAACTGAAACTAAAAATAAGATAGAAACAGGGAAAAATTTAAGATATGGAAGCGGAAAGGTAGGTTACGTCACAAAAACTGAAAAATGGTTAGAATTTGTAGACCCGGATGCTTCAATAAATGCCATTCAGCTTGCAATAGATCCTGTAAATATTATAACATTAGATATTGTTGGAGTGAATGGGAATTCAACAGTTGATAGGGCAGTATCAAGAACTAAAGAAAGATATTTAAATTTTGGAATATCATCAGAGGATATAGTTGAGAAAGATGTAGAAATAAATGGTTATAAAGGAAAGCAGGTGACTGTAAAAATTCCGGATGGAAGAATTTTTATCGTAAATTATATTGAAAATAATGGGAATATATATCATATTTCACAAGAAGGATTACCGGAATACCAGGAAGAATTAAAAAAAGTCATAGATACATGGTTACCTAATCAATAAAGCAGCGGTATAAGAGTTTATGAAACTGAAAAAAGAAAAATTAATCAAAATGTTCTTCTTAAAGATAGATTTTTTTCTGAATGTATAGTAAAATAAATAAAAAGAATTTTAACAGACAGTTCTAAAAAATATTTTGATACAGTAAATGAAATTTGACCGGAAATATTTTTTAACAGGATTAATGTGGCTGTGTACACTGAAACTGCTTTCTCAGAAACGGATACTGATGAAGGCTTGTATGGAGGGAAATACAATGAAAGATAATGAAGGAAAGATGGAAGAGAAGAGCATAACCGAAAAAAATATGCATGTAGAAAATACTGATGTAGAGAAAAAACAGGAAAAAAAGGAAATAGTAAATAAAACATCTGAAGAGCTTTTAAATCAATTAATGGAGAGAATAGAAAAAAATCATCTGGAAGTGGATGCTGAAAAGATAAAGGAAGCTTTTACACTGGCAAATGAATCCCATATAGGTCAGAAAAGACGAAGTGGAGAAAACTATATTCTTCATCCTGTTGAAGTAGCAGAAATACTGGCAGACATGCGTATGGATACAGATACGCTTGTTGCAGGAATTTTACATGATGTTGTGGAAGATACACTGATAACATTACCTGATATAGAATATACTTTTGGAAAAGATGTAAGTAAACTTGTGGATGGAGTTACTAAACTGAGAAATCTTCCTAGAACAGACAGTAAAAAAATAGAAAATATAAGAAAAATGGTCGTTGCAATGTCTGAAGATATAAGGGTTGTAATTATTAAACTTGCAGACAGACTTCATAATATGCGTACTTTAAAATATATGACTCCTGAAAAACAGCAGATAAAGTCCAAGGAAACAATAGAAATTTATGCTCCTATTGCACACAGAATAGGAATGGCAAAAATAAAATGGGAACTGGAAGATATAAGTTTCAGATATTTTTATCCTAAAGAATATAAGGAAATAAGTGAGCTTGTGAATTCAAAAAGGAAAGAAAGGGAAGAATATACAGGCAAAGTTATAAAGAAAATAGAAGAAGAACTGAAGAAACATAATGTAAATGGAGAAGTTACCGGAAGACCAAAACATCTTTACAGCATATATAAAAAAATGTATGAAAAGGGGAAAAAATTTGCTGATTTATACGATCTTATAGCAATGCGTATAATCGTGGATAAGGAAGAGGAATGTTACAACATATTGGGAATAATTCACAATCTTTTTATTCCAGTTACAGGAAGGTTTAAGGATTACATAGCTGTACCAAAAATAAATGGATACCAGTCAATCCACACTACTGTTATCGGGCCTGATGAACAGAAGGTTGAAATTCAGATAAGAACTCATGAAATGCATAGAATTGCTGAGGATGGGGTTGCAGCCCACTGGAAATACAAGGAAAAGAAATCCAAAACGAAAAATGATAAATACTATGCCGCAGTAAAACATATAATAAAGGCAAATACTGAAAATCCTGAAAAATTTGCACAGAAGGTAACTGATAATGTGCTTAACCAGACAATATTTGTATTTACTCCAAAAGGAGATGTAATGGAGCTGGCTAACGGCTCTACGGCTCTTGATTTTGCATTTCAGGTGCATACACAGATTGGATACCGTACAATAGGGGCAAAAGTAAATGAAAGAATAGTACAGCTTGACCAGGTACTTGAAAATGCAGATAAAGTTGAAATAATGACTTCAAGAAATACTAAAGGACCTGGAAAAGACTGGATAAATATGGTTAATAACAACAGTTCCAAAGTAAAAATAAGAAAATGGTTTAAAGATAAGGAATATGAGGAAAAAACAAAAGAAGGGGAACAAATTCTGGAAAGGGAATTTGAAAAACTTGGGCTGAAATTCAGGGATTTTGAAGAAGATGAAAGAGTTTTCCTTTATATGAAAAAATTTAATGTAGCAACTATAGATCTTTTATGTTATAAATTTGCAATTGGCGATCTTTCTCTTGACGGATTTATGAAAAAATTCGAAGTGAAGGAAGAGAAAGATATAACTCAGGTTCTGGAAGAAGAAACAGAAAAAGGAAACAGAAAGAAACGTAAAAGTGAAGGCGGAGTAAAAATTTCAGGGACAGAAAATACAATGTACCGTTTTGCAAAATGCTGCAGTCCTCTGCCTGGAGATGATATAAGAGGTTATGTAACTAGAGGCCGTGGAATTGCAATTCATAGGGCAGACTGTGACAACCTGAAACAGCTTATGGAACATGATCCTGACAGGGAAGTGGAAGTTTTCTGGGATGAAGAAGCAGTTAATTCAAGTAATGCAAAATATCAATATAATTTTAGTCTGAAAACAATTGACAGAAATGGATTGCTTCTGGATATTATAAGAATTCTTAATGAATATAAGATGGAACTTGTTAATGTAAACACAAACTACATTAAGGAAAATGGAAATGTCTATGGACTGCTCCATTTTGGAATAATGATTAAGAAAAGAGAAGATTTTGACAGACTCGCAAATAATTTAAATTCAATGAGGGATGTAATTGAAGTAATAAAAAAATAGAAAGGAGATGAAACTATTTCAAATAAATAAAAATAGAAAAAATATTTATTCATACCACAAAATTTTATTTATCATTTTATTTTGAAATAGTTTCAAGACGATAGATTGCATGTGTAATAAAAATATAGAAATGACGGAAAATCCTGTAAAATACAGGGTTGAAGTAAAGAATGGAAATGCAAGGGCAGGAGAAATAGAAACACCTCACGGTAAAATAAAAACTCCTGTTTTCATGCCGGTGGGAACACAGGCAACAGTAAAAGCCATGACAAGGGAAGAACTTGAAGAAATAAATTCTCAAATTATTTTAGGGAATACTTATCACCTCTACTTAAGACCAGGTGATGAATTAGTAAATGATTTTGGGGGACTTCATAAATTTATGAACTGGGAAAGACCTATACTTACTGACAGTGGAGGATTTCAGGTATTCAGTCTTGGAGATTTGAGAAAAATAAAGGAAGAAGGGGTGTATTTCAGATCGCATCTTGACGGTTCAAAACATTTTCTTTCTCCGGAAAAGTCTATTGAAATACAGAATAACCTTGGAAGTGATATAATGATGGTGCTGGATGAGTGCCCACCGGGATTATCCACTAGGGAATATCTGCTTCCGTCAATTGAAAGAACTACAAGATGGGCAAAAAGATGTATTGAGGCGAATAGAAACAAGGATAGACAAGGACTTTTTGCAATTGTACAAGGTGGAATTTATGAGGATTTAAGAGATAAAAGCATGAATGAGCTTGTGGAAATGGATGAAGGATTTGCCGGATATGCCGTTGGAGGACTTGCAGTAGGAGAACCTAGGGAAGATATGTATAGAATACTTGAATATATCACTCCAAAGCTACCTGAAAACAAGCCTAGATATCTTATGGGAGTTGGAGAACCTCTTGATATGCTTGAAGCAGTGGAAGATGGAATAGATATGATGGACTGTGTACAGCCTACAAGAATAGGAAGACATGGAACTGTATTTACTAAATATGGAAGACTTGTAATAAAAAATGCTTCATATTCAAGAGATGACAGACCTTTAGATGAATGTGACTGTTATGTATGTAAAAATTATACAAGGGCGTATATAAGACATCTATTCAAAGCTGAGGAAATACTGGGTCAGAGATTGGCAACATACCATAACCTGCATTTTTTACTGAAACTTATGAATGATGCAAGACAGGCTATAATTGAACAGAGATTCAAGGAATTTAAAGAGGAATTTGAGAAAAACTACAATATGGGAAAAGAAAGTGAATGGATAAAACCAAAGTCTATTTAAGGCTCTACAATAAGATTGGAAATATTTACTTACGATTATAAAATATCCTGTCAGGAGGAAAAATGCGTATTTTAGTAGTGGAAGATGAAAAAAAAATAAATGATGTAATAGTGAAAACACTGAAAAAGGAAAAATATGGAGTGGATAGCTGTTTTGACGGTGAAGAAGCTCTGGATTATATATTTTCAGTTGAGTATGACATTATTCTTCTTGATATAATGTTACCTAAAAAAGATGGTTTTGAAGTGTTGAAATCCATGAGGAAAAAGGGAATAAAGACTCCGGTGCTTTTTCTGACTGCAAGGGATCAGATTGAAGACAGGGTAAAAGGACTGGATCTTGGTGCAGATGACTATCTCGTAAAGCCTTTTGCCTTTGAAGAACTTCTGGCACGTATACGGGTTGTTCTGAGAAAAAATTCCGGGTCAGTAGAAGATAGTGGAAATATTCTGAAAATAGCTAATCTGACAGTAGACTGCAATAAACATGAAGTGTTTAGAGATGATGTATCTATAAAATTGTCAGCAAAGGAATTTTCAATACTGGAATACATGATTAGAAATAAAGGAAGAGTAGTTTCAAAGGAAAAAATAGAAGAACATGTCTGGGATTTTGATTATGAAGGCGGAAGCAACATAGTGGAAGTGTATATAAAGTTTTTGAGAAAAAAAGTAGATAACGATTTTTCTCCGAAATTAATTCATACAATAAGAAGAGTAGGATATATTTTAAAGGTGGAAAATGAATAAAATATATAAAAATCAGGATGAAGATAACTTAAAAAATGAAACTGAAAAGATTGAAATACTGGAAAGAAATAAAAAATCAGGAGAAATCAGGAAAGCGGAAATGTCTCCAGAAACACTTTCAATAAAGCTTAGAATAACTTTCTGGTATACGGGACTTATAATTGGGATTGCGGTTTTATTTTTTGGAACAATGTTCTATATAAATGACTATGTAGTTAGAAATTCTGTTAATAACAGATTGAAAAAGACAGTTGAAAGAACTATTGAAAATATGGAGTTTATAGATGGTCAGATTATACTTGATAATAATCTGGAAGCTACAGTCAATGAAATTTTTATTTCCATATATGACTCAGACAAGGAATTTATTTATGGTGATTCCCATCTGGATTTTGAGTTTGCAGATGCCTTTTCAAATGGGAAGTCAGTAGTAAGAACCGTTCAATACGAAAGTTCAAAATGGTATGTCTATGAAATAAAAAAAGTAATAGAAGACTACGGAGTTATTTATGTAAGAGGGATAACTCCGGCATCAGGGATTGAAAAAAATTTGGAATCTATTATGAACATATTTTTTGTAGTATTTCCATTTTTACTTGTAGTTTCTGCTTTGGGAGGATATCTTATAACAAAGAAGGCATTCGAGCCAATAGAAAAAATAAGGGAAACTGCTGAAAAAATTAACGAAGGAAATGATCTGACAAAAAGAATTGATATAGGAAAAGGGAAGGATGAAATTTCTGTTCTGGCAAATACTTTTGACAAAATGTTTGACAGGCTGCAGAGTTCCTTTGATAGGGAAACCCAGTTTACTTCAGATGTATCACATGAATTGAGGACGCCGATATCTGTCATAAGCTCGCAAAGTCAGTATGGTCTTAAATACGTTGAAATAAATGATGAAACAAGGGAAATATTTGAAAATATACTGGATGAGTCAAAAAAAATGACAAATCTTATTTCAAAACTGCTGATGCTTTCAAGAATGGATAAAGGAAGCCAGAAACTGAATATTGAAAATACTGATTTAAGTGAAGTTGTTGAAATTGTTGTAGAAATGAAAATGGAAAAGGCTGAAGAAAAGAATATAACAATAGAAAGCGATGTTAAGGAAAATTTATATGCTGATGTTGATAAATCCATGATAACACGAGTTCTGATAAACCTTGTGGATAATGCAATAACTTATGGAAAAGAAAATGGTAAGATATTGATAAAAGCTTTTCAGAATAAGGACAAAATCATATGTAAGGTTGAAGATGATGGTATTGGAATAGCAAAGGAACATATGGGAAAAATATGGAACCGTTTTTATCAGGTTGAATCATCACGTTCGGGGGATAATTCAGGTCTTGGACTTTCACTTGTAAAATGGATAATAGATGCACATAAAGGTACGATAAGTGTAGAAAGCAAACTGGGAAAAGGAACTGCTTTCACATTTGAACTTCCATTAAAGAGTGAAAATTCTAATAACTAAAAAAAGGAAATTGTATAAACAGGAGAAAAATAAATGAAAAATAAAGCTTTAATAATATTAGGAATACTATTTTTAACATTTGGAGCACATGCTGAAAAAAGTAGTAAAATTTCTGTCAGAGTGAATAACTACAATGCAAAAATTACAAGCGAAGAAGCAAAAAATCTTGCGCTTAACCATTCCAAAGTATCGAAAACTTCGGCAAAAATTACAAAACTTATACTGGGAAAAGAAAATAGAAAACTTGTGTATGAAGTTGAATTTACTACACTAAATAAGAGATATAGATATGGAATAGATGCAAATACTGGGCAAATATTGAATTATAGCCAAAAGGACAGGGATTATGTACTATCAGAAAATACAGCTGCTTCCAGATCAGAAATACCTGTTGCTCCAGCTCCTATAGCAGAAACTGGAAAACAGGCAAAAATTCAGAAAAAAGAAAATCCAAAGGATAATTTTGGAGCAAATTTAGGATTCTCTAACAGGGAAGCGGCTATATCTAATCCTGTTATGAATAGTAAAAAAGTAAATAACAGAAATTATACCAAAGTTAATTTAATTTCAGAGGAAGAAGCAAGAGAAATAATACTTCATAATATTTACGGTGCAGTAGATTCTGATATAACAAGGCTTGTAATAAAATATGAAAATGACAGGTTTATTTATTCAGGAAAGGTAAATTATAATGGAAATGAGTATGTTATCAAGCTGGATGGAGTAACAGGAAAGATAATGAAATAGAATACAGATTTCGGGATAAGTCTTTCAGTGAAAGGTAAAATATTAACTAATTTACTGTTTCAAGGCTTGTCCTTTTTATTTTAGGAGATATAATACAGTAGGGTGAAAATACAGAATTTAAAAGAGCTACTGCCGGTACACAGTAGCTCTTATTTAATTCAAAATATTTTAGGAATTTAATTAATTATCTATGTTAGTTATTTCTTGTATTCAAATATTAGGATAGCACCTTTATTTTCCATTTCTTTTGTCGGTTTCCCAACTGTAAGTATATTTTATGCATTTTCTATAGTTGTAGCAGTAAATCCTGTAGATTTTATTACATCTGAAATAATCTTATCATCTACTTCTGAAGAAAATTCAATCTCTGCATTCTTATTGTCAAGATTTACCTTTACATCTTCAGTTTCAGGAAGTCCATATAAGGCATCCTCCACTTTCTTTGCACAGTGTGAGCAGCTCATTCCCTCAATTCCAACAATTTTTTTCATACTATCATCTCCTATAATAATTTATATATACAAATATATCACTAACTAGTGACATTGTCAAGAGGAAAATATTAGAGTGCAGTTCTATTTACAAATAACCGCATAAAATGTATAATAGATTAATATTTTGAAAAGAAGGTGGATAAAAAATGAATCATTATTTTTCAGAAAAACCTGAAATAAAATCTGAAAAAAGAATAATAAAATATACAATACAGAATAAAAAATTTGAATTTATAACAGATAATGGAGTATTTTCAAAATCAAAGGTTGATTTTGGAACAGATTTGTTGCTAAACGAGTTTTTAAAGAAAAACAAGAACATGAAATCTGAAGGAATAAGAATTTTAGATATAGGCTGTGGTTATGGTGTTGTTTCTGTCATTCTTAAATCCTTTTATTCTGAAGCTTCAGTGACTTTATCCGATGTTAACGAAAGGGCACTTGAATTAAGTGAGGAAAATTTAAAGAAATATAATATAAATGGCTATGAGATAATAAAATCAAATGCATTTGAGAAAATTGAAGGGAAATTTGATGTGATTTTGTCAAATCCTCCAATAAGGGCAGGAAAAGATACTATCTTTAAAATTTATACGGAAGCCTATGAACATTTAAATAAAGACGGAGAGTTCTACTGTGTGATACAGACAAAACACGGTGCTAAAAGTACTCAAAAAAAATTAGTTGAAATTTTTGGAAACTGTGATACAGTTACAATTGACGGGGGATATAGAATTTTTCTTTCAAAAAAATAGAATTAATAAAAACAAATTTTGAACTTTAAAAATTCTGAAGATATTTTATTAGTGGAAAAAATAAAAAATTACAAAAATAAAAAATTGAATAATAAAAAAATTTTACCATCAAATATTTGACAATCAAAATAAAATGTGGTATATTCTATTAGTAAACTTGAAACTATATATTGGAGGAATGGAACATGGCAAAAATTGGAATTTTTTACGGATCGACAACGGGAGTATGTGAAGACGTTGCGAATAAAATTGCAGAACAGCTAGGAGATGCTGATGTGTATAACATCGCAGGTAACGAAGACAAACTTGGAGATTACGATGTTTTAATTCTAGGAACTTCAACTTGGGGATTTGGAGAACTGCAAGCAGACTGGATAGATTCAGTAGATGCTTTAGGTAGCCTTGATTTAAACGGTAAAAAAGTTGCATACTTTGGAACTGGTGACCAATCAAGTTTCGGTGATACATTTGTAGATGGTATTGCATTACTTAATGATGAAATTGAAAAAACAGGAGCAACAGTTGTAGGACATACAAGCACAGACGGTTATGATTTCAGTGAATCTAAAGCAGTGGTAGATTCAGAATTCTTAGGATTAGCTATTGATGAAGTTAATCAATCAGATTTGACTGATGAAAGGATAGAAGCATGGACGACGGAGTTAAAAAAAGTTTTATAAAATATAATTATGAACTTTTTGCACATCACCTGTATGAACTTGACAAAGGGTTGAGACATTTAGTATTACATACTGCACCCATTGAGGTTGTAGATGATATGATAAGAAAGCTTAAAAAGAATGATGTGCCATTTCATATTCAGGAATTGAGTTGTGGTAAAATTAATTTGTTTTTCGGTGAAAGAGAATGTGTGGAAACAATTAAAAAGTTTAAAAACAAAGCTCTTAACAAATATACACCGGAAGAAGATTTTATACTTGGAATTCTTTTGGGATATGATCCGTTGAAACAAACTAAGAGATACTTGAAATTCAAAAATGCATATTTAGCTATTGAAAAGTACGAAAAAGATGAAATGAATATTTATTAAATAGAATGTAAGATATTTATTATAAATAAGTCTATTTAAAGACGGGAAACATATTAAAATGTGATTTTAGCTTATATTATATATAACTAAAATAAATCAATTTTCACGAGTTGATTTTCTCTCCAAAAAGCAAATAAGTCGGCGTATCCACAGCGTCGGCTTTTTTGTTTCCCATAAATAAAGGGCTTAAATGTATTTTTACAGTGTATATGATATACCAATTTTTTAATGAAAATCCATAAAAATAACACTTTTTTTAATTAAAATGATATACCGTTGGCTTACCAGTTAGAACGTTAAATAAGATATATTTCATAAGGTCTTGAATATGATTGAAATAACTGATGTTCTGAAAAAAGTATATATTTTTTAAATAACAAAAAAAGACTACTTTTTTTATTCCTAGTAGTCTTTAATTGATTATTTTTATTCCGTCCATTGCTTCAGTTATTACTTTTTCGCCATTGATTATATAAGCTTCTTTTGTTGTCTTGAAATCTGTATGCCCCATTATATCCATTATTACTGTTTCGCTTATCTTGTTTTTATCCAGTATACTTGCCAATGTTCTTCGGGTGTCATGTGGGATATGCTTCATTCCTAAAGATATCATTATCTTGTTAAAATTTCGCCTTATGGTTTCTTTATGTATCGGCTCATTTTTGTATCGATGTATTAGCTAATTTATTTAAAAATAGATTTGCATAAAATAAAATATTCTGATATAATAGAATTACCTTAAGGTAGACCCCAAAAGGGAACTTGTAAATGATATAAAATTTGTGACAAAACTGGCTGGATTTTTCCAGTCTTTTTTGTTATAATAAGCTTGGCTTCACAAAGCCATATATCATTTACGAGGAGGTACTGCTATGTTTAAAATAATAGTTGTACTGATTTTTATTTTAATCAGTTATAATTTGTTTTAATCATTCAGACCTCAACCCTTAGGGGTATCAATAGGCTTTTATCGGGCCTATTTTTTTATTTTATAGCTTATAACAGGCTTGAAATTAATTTCATTTTCATTTTAGGTATAAAAGTATAGCTAGATAATTTCACATTAAAAAAGTGGTTCTTAAGTGGGGTATTTTTGATGTTTCAAAATACCAAAATGAGACCCTCTTATCATGTTTTTAACTTCTGAATCATAGGCCCGATTTTGATTATAATTAATGAAAAAAAGATATAAATTTTTCATTCTCTTAAAGCCTTGATTTTATTGACTTCATAATCTGTTGGCTTACTAACTTTTTTCATATATTGTCATTACTGACTTTGAAGTCTTCTGTTATTCTTCTTTTCAAAAAGCAAATAAGTCGGCGTATCCACAGCGTCGG
>CALEXX010000006.1 GCA_937925095.1 uncultured Leptotrichia sp. | reverse complement strand
TTTTTACTCTTTCCTTGTCTACATTTCCATTGTCATCATAGGCTGAATACATTGCTATAAAAATACCTTTAAATTTTTCCAAATCTAATTTCATTTCTATCCTTTCAATCACATATATTTCCATTAATAACCACTTTTACTCTATACTGCTTCCTGTAGCCCAGTTAAATATCTTATCCTGCACCTTCACATTCATTGGTTCATGGGAATATTCAGGCATCACTAGAAGCTTTTTCTCACATTCAAGATTGTTATATACTGCAAACTGAGTTTCAGGCGGACACACATCATCCATCAAACTTGCAATAAACACTAATTTCCCTTTTATCCTATGTGCAAAATTCTTTACATCAATATATGAAAGTGTATTAAAAAACTCTTCCTCCGTCTCATGAAACGGATCTATAAATTTAAAATATCTGTAAAGTTCCACATAAGCCTCTGTAATCGTATGCAATTCCACAACTTTTTTATAATCACTCAAAAAAGGATATATTATAAAGCTGTCCTTTATATTCTGATTTAGTGCCGCACATGCAAGGGAAAGTGCTCCTCCCTGTGATTCTCCGTAAACTTTTATATTTTCTTTATCTGTAAATTCAAAATTTTCAACAATTTTAGATAATAGATAAGTATCGAGATAAACATCCTTATAAAAAAGCTTATCTCTTCCTTCTTTTACACCTTTTACAATATGACCTCTAACTGTTATTCCGTCAAAAATACCATTATCCTGAGATTTTCCTGCCTGACCTCTCACATCCATCATTGCCAGTCCCATTCCAGAAGCAACAAGTCCTATATTTCTGCTCCAGTCTGAACTCTGACCCTGATATCCATGAAATTTCAATATAAACGGAATTTTTTTATCCTTCATTTCTTTAGGAATTATAAGCTTTGAATAAATTCTGGCTCCTCTTGTTCCATTAAAATACAAATCATAGCAGTCTGCAAAAGGTATTCCAAAATCTTTTTTAATCATTTCGTATTTCAATTCCTTTTCAAAAAACTCATCAGCCTTTCTGATTTCTTCATTCCAGAATTCATCAAAGTCATCAGGAAAAGGACTTATTCCTTTATAATTCAAATATTTTTCCATGATTATATTTTTTATCCCTTCAATTTTTATATTTCCCCATTAAAATTTCACCGAATTTTACATTATAAGTTTACCCCATTTTTTCATTTTGTAAATAGCCTAATAAAAAAAAATTTCATTTTTAAAAATGAAATTTTTCCCTACTTTCCTATAATTGAAAGTCATTCTATTTTTTTGATATAATCCAAATTAAAACTATTATTTTCTTAACTCACTCCGTTTTATACCTTTCTTCTTCCAATTTCTCCTCAATATATTTCCTCAAGATTGGAATATGACTAAGTTCAGGTGTTTTACTGGCAAAGACAAATGTGACATTCTCTTTTTTCAGTTTCTCTTTTATTTTTTGAAGAAATTGATTAAAATAAGGGTTTCCCTTCAACTCATCAGAATATTTCCTGGAAAATATTTCAAAACTGATTTCCCCTTTATGATATTCTTCCCTTAATTCTTTTGTTGGTGTAATTTCTTTAGCCCAATAACTGATTGAAGCATTTTCCTTTTTTATCCCCCTTGCCCAAAGTCTGTCAATAAATACCCTAAAACCATCATTTTCTTCTACTTTTTCGTAAATTCTTTTCCAGATTAATCTGTTCATTTCCCTCATTCCTTTTCACAAAATAATACACTATCATTCCCGAACCTGTTAAAGCCAGTCCTGTCAAAGCCAATACAGTCTGTGTTATTAAAGCACTTACTAAAACAACTATTCCTCCTATTATAGCCACTACCGGTACAAAAGGATACAACGGAACTCTATAAGGTCTTTCAATGTCAGGGCAGTCTTTACGGAATTTTATTACTCCTACAAATGCAAGCACATTGAAAATCCACCAGCTGAACATTGCCATATCAGCCAATGTATTAAATGTTCCTAAAAATGTCATAGTTCCTCCTATTACAAACATTAAAACAAAACTTGCAAAGGATGTTTTAAACTTTGGATGAAGTTTAGTAAATTTTTTACTATATGGCAGTTCATTATGAAGTGCCATTATATATGGTATTCTTGTTGAAATAAGCACACTTCCGTTCAATGTTCCAAAAACAGAAATCAATATTCCTACTGTTATAAGTTTAGCACCTATTCCCTTTCCAAGAAGTATGGAAGCCACATCTGTGGCAGGAGTAGAAGTTTTCACCAGAATTCCCGCAGGTAAAACATATAAATACGCAAGATTAATAATTAAATATATGATACAGACTCCTATAATTCCAACTGTAATTGCCTTTGGAAGATCTTTTTTTGGATTTTTCATTTCCCCTGCAATTGTTCCCGCATGCTGCCATCCGTCATAAGCAAACATACATGACAGAATTGCCGCACCAAATATTGTAAGATTCCCTCCTGCACTTCCTCCAACTGGAAGAATCGGAGTTAAATTTGATACAGAACCTCCCTTAAAAAAGAAGGCTACTATAACAATAACAATTATTGGCATTAATTTTGCCACTGTTAATATATTTGTAATTATTCCTCCAGCTTTTGCCCCCATAAAATTCATTACAAACAGAAATATTATAAATGAAATCGCAATAATATTCTGATAGGAAGAATCAATGTTAAACAGTTTGCTTAACTGCAATGAAATAACATTTGCCTGTGCTGACATATATGCCGGCCAGAATACAAAAGCATAAGTCCATCCTGCCAGATAACCCACTTTCTGTCCAAATATTCTCTTTATCCATGTAACCATTCCACCTGTTTCAGGAATAGCCCCGGACAGTTCAGCTACCGTAAGTCCTCCACATAAGTTAATTATACCTGCTGAAACCCATGCTAGTAGTGCAAATCCAGGAGTAGCTTTAGTTATTTCAAGCACTCCCTGAGTTTTAAAAAATATTCCCGATCCTATTATCATGTTAACTACAAGAAATGTAGCAGTCGGTAGTCCCAGCACTCTTTTTAAAGAATGTTCCTTTCTTGTCTTTTTCATTCATTTTCACCATTAAAAACCTAATCATTTATAACAATTATTATCTTTAAACCTTTCTTTCCTAATTTACAACATAGTAATGTTTTCCCCACAAAACATCATTTTATATTGCTAGAAGATTTTATCATATTTTTCTTCAAAATAATAGATATTTATATTTAGATATATTATTTTCAGTAAAAAAGAAAAAGAATGTGTCTCAAAATAGTAAAAATTAAATATAATATACAAAAAAAACTATATTTTTTTCATTTACTAAAATATAGTTTTTTACATTATTTTTTTATTTTCTTTTTGAAACAGCTTCTTAGATATATTCTATCCTACTATTTCTTTTTAGTTTCCTGAAATTTATCCCATATTCCAGCTTTAGTTAAGATACTTTTTACAGTTTCTGTTGGTTGAGCTCCATTTGAAAGGAATCTTAAAATTTCTTCTTCCTTCAATACAACCTGTTTCCCATCTTCTGCTAAAGGATTGTATGTTCCAAGGTAAGCTATTGCTTTCCCGTCTCTTCTTGATAAAGCTTCCATTGCAGCTATTCTATAGAAAGGAACTCTTTTTCTTCCTAATCTTGTTAATCTTAATTTTACCATTTTAAATTTACCTCCAAGTTTTATTTATTAGATTTTTTAGCTTGTAAATTGATTTACTATGACATTATACATAATCTCTAAAAATTTGTCAAGTATTTTTTCTTTACATAAAGTCTCTATTTTAAAATTTTACATCATTGTATTGATTACAAGCATTGCTGCTGAGAAAGCTGCTATCATCCCAAATAGAGGTAGTACAAATTTCAGCCATTTATCAAAAGTGACTTCTGCCATTTCAAGAAATACAAGAATCATCCCTGTAGGTGTTATAAAAGACATCAAACCTTGTCCCCAATTGTACGCATTAATTATAATTTCTCTTGAAACTCCAGCTGTATCTGCAAGCGGTGCCATAATCGGCATTGAAAGTACTGCAAGTCCTGAGGAAGATTGAATAAAGAACCCTAAGACAGAAAAAATACCAAACTGAAATAATGCAAATACTGTATGACTCATGTTTGCAACTAGTTGACTTGAATAGTACAATAATGTATCTGATATAAAACCATTGTCCATTATAATATTTACTGCACGTGCAAGTCCTACTATAAGTGCTACTCCTATAAGTTCTGCAGCCCCATTTATAAAGGAATTTATAGATTTTTTTTCAGGAAGTCCTGATAAAAACATTATTATAATTCCTACTGCAAGGAAAAGTGATGACATTTCACCAAACCACCATCCCTGTGTTGAAACTCCCCAAATCATTATAGGAAAGGCAAGGCCAAATATAGTAAGGCATAATTTTTTTCTCATTGTAAATTCTGATTTTAAACTTTTTTCAAACTGTCCTAAAAATTTTTCATGGATTTCCGCTTCTTGATCATAAACAACGGATTTTGTTCTATCTTTTTTAACTTTCAGCGTATATCTGTAGATATATACTATTGTTATAATTGATGCAAGAATAAGGCATACTATACGGAATGTAAGTCCTTCTGTAAAGGATATTCCTGCTGCATTTGATGCAATAACTGTAGAAAATGGATTAACTGTAGAAAACATTGTTCCTATTGTTGAACCTAGAGAAATTGCTGCAATACATGTCATAGCGTCAAATCCGCTTGCTAAAAATATTGGCATCAGAATAGGATAGAATGCTATAGTTTCTTCTGACATCCCAAATGTTGTTCCTCCTAATGTAATCAATGAAAATATTAGAGTTACAAGTACAAATTCTTTTCCTTTTGTTTTTTTTGAAAGAGCTGCTATTCCTGCATCAAAAGCACCCATTTTATTTATAATTCCAATTACTCCACCTAAAATTAGCACAAAAATTACAATATCAACTGAATCTGCTACTCCAGCAACAGGTGACTTTATAATTTCAACTATTCCTTGAGGACTTTGCGGAATTCTTTTATAAGTTCCTGGAATAGCTATAGGTTTTTTTATAATTTCTTCTGTAAATTTATTGACGGAAAGATTAATATTCAATTTATCCAGAACTTCCTGCGTTGCAGGTTGTACTGTAACTTTTTCATTTTCATCCGTTATCATAAATTCATTGCTCTCCTTGCTGTATGTCAATTTTGAAAATCTTCCTGATGGTATCAGATAAGTCAATGCCGCTGCTAAAAGCAGTATAATGACTAGCACTGTAAATGCGGAAGGAAATTCAAACTTTTTCTTTTTCATGAAAATCACTCCTTAAATATTTATAATAATTTTTATATCAAAATCATTTTTTAACTTTAAATTTTAAATAAATAATTTTCTATTTACATTTTAAAAATTTTATGCTCATTATAAATATACCTCAATTTTTCAGAAAAAACCAGTCAAATTAAGAAAAAAATTTAATCTTTTTCTATTCAAAATACTCATTTAGTGCTATAATCTGTAACATGTCAAAGGAAGGAAAATAATTAAAAATATGATTGATAATATATTAGATGAGCTGTTCAGCCTACGTACAGGTAAAAGAAGGGAAAATATAGATGACCTTAAGTTAATCTATGATTTACTTGGAAAGCCATGTAATTCTGTAAAAGTTATACACATTGCCGGAACAAATGGAAAAGGCTCCACTGCTACATTCCTTGAAAATATTCTTCTGGAAGCGGGATATAATGTAGGAAAATTTACATCTCCACATATTCTCAAATATAATGAAAGAATACTTTATAACAGACAAATGATAGATGATGAAGAAATTGTAAACAACTATTATTTTCTAAAACAGGTAATAGAAGACTTCAAAAGGAAAAATGTAAATTTTAAGGACATGTACCTTAACTTTTTTGAAATAACAACATTTATAGCCTTAATGTTTTTTGCCAAAAAAAATCCTGATTTCCTTGTTATAGAAACAGGTCTTGGAGGAAGGCTTGATGCTACAAACATTATAAATTCTGACATTGCACTTATTACAAACATCAGCTTTGATCATACGGCAATTCTCGGAAACTCACTAAAGGAAATTTCCCATGAAAAAGCCGGAATTATTAAAAACGGTGAATTATGTATTTATTCAGACTGTTTACCTGAATTGGAAGAAGAAATTAATAAAAAGACAGAAAATTCCATTAATGTCATAAAAAAATACAATGATATGGAAGTGGAACTGGATAAAATTAATTATAAAACTGTAATAAAATTTCAGGATAAAAAATTTACTCTGCCTTTATTTGGAAAATTTCAGGCAAATAATTTTTTATTAGCTTATGAAACTTCAAAATTTTATAATATTAATGATGAAACTATCCAGAAGGGTATCAGTAAAGTTTTCTGGCCTGCACGGTTTGAATTTTTTTCTACTGAACCACCTGTTATACTTGATGCCGCACATAATGATGATTCCATAAGGAAGCTTGCTGAAAATCTGTCTGAAGTCTATGAAAAAAATGAAGTTGTAATTATAACCTCTCTTTTAGAAACAAAGGATTTTGAACAGGTATTTACTAAGCTTGAAAAAATTACCGATAAAATTTTCATTACATCTTTAAAAGATACTGTATATGGTCTAACTTCGTCAGAAATCAGGGAAAGAATGCTTTCCTTAAATATTCCGATTAACGATATTATTTTTGAAGATGACATTATGACTGCATATGAAAACGCCTTGAGTATTGTAAAGGATGAAAATTCGGGATATAAAGCGATTGTCATCTGTGGTTCCTTTTATGAAATAGCAAAATTTAATAAAATAATTGCTGGGAAATAAATCTAATTTCCTGACAAATAAAAAAGTAGAATAATACTGCATATCTTCTTAATGTCAGCTATTCTACTTTTTTTCATTGTAATCATTAATTTCTAGTATATTCATCTTCTCCAATATAAAACCTTTCAAATAGTTTAGGACATATCTTCTTCATTGATTTTGGCACTTTTTCACACCATGTAAGTTTTAATTTTGGATAATCTTCATCATTATAGTTAAGCTTTTCTTTATAGGAATCAAATTTCTCCAGATAAATTTCAAACAGTTCTTCAAATATTCCCATATCATTTTTTATACCGAAGGCATCTACAGCAACAAAGAAAAAATCCTCATTTTCATACAAATCTGATATAAAATCCTCGTCAGGTTCGTCAACATATTTTATAAGATTGTCAGGATTTTTCATAACATCATTATATGTTTTTTCACCTTGCGAAATCAACCATAATCTAAAAAAATCAAAGCTTTCTTCACGTGTGTCTCCATTTAGCAGGTATGAGGCACACCAGAGTTTCTGATTATAACTTTCCAGCATTATTTCATCTACTATTATTCCAAAGCTGAAAATTTCCTCATATGACTTATTTGATAATTTTTCTACAAGATAGTTCATTCTGCCATTATTATCCTTTTCCTTTTTATGAGCTTCTGCAATATACTTCCAGAAATTTTCCCGTGTCATTGCCAACTCCATAACTCTTATTCCTCCTTCCACATCAATAAAAAATATTTTAAATTATAATTTTAATCGTGTTTATTTTTACCTGCACACAGGTTTTGTGATGTAAAAGCTATGAAAATCGCTGCCCATGTTTTTGATTCACTGTTATAAAAAAACACTCCACCATCAGAATAGGGAGCGTCACTACTTCTGTATCTTCCTGTACTAGCCTGATTCATATGTATATCATGAATTCCCTTTTTATTATCATATAGACGGCCAAATACAAAAATTTCATTTATGTCGTTGTTAAGAGCTTCGAGCACATGCCTTTCCAATATTCCTGTCAGAAAGACTTCTTCCCTATCCATTCCCTTCATAAGTTTCATTTTTTCATGAGGAAATAATTCCATTCTTAAATAATCCAAATTTAAATTTTTTCTACCTGTTGTTACTCCTGGCTTCTGCAACAGCATTTCCTTAAGAATTTTGTTATTATATGTGTAATTGTTGTCGTAATAAACTTGTAAATTTGAAGAATAAAATTCATCACTATTTTCAAGAATGCTTCCTATATTTATTGATATGTCATATTCCTTTATATTGTTTTCATCTTCTTTTACAGCAGCAATGATATGATAATGAGCTTTTTTATCAAAATCATACCATTTACCTGTTACTTTGCCCCTAAGAAGTACATATTTTTCCATTCTTCCTCCAAAAATTCCAGTCTTAAAATTTATAATTTAAAATCTGAAATTTATATTGAAACTTGCAATCTAATCCCTCTTCAATATTATTATACCACATAATTTCAAGGTTGCAATAGATTACATCATATTTGGATTATTTTTTAACCTTCTTTTTTATTTTATATCCCATATCATTAAGAAACTGCTTATCTCTTCTCCATTTTTTTCTTACTTTAACCCATAATTTAAGGTTTACCTTCAAATCTATAAGTGCTTCTATCTCCCTTCTTGCTTCAGTCCCGATTTTTTTCAGTAGGGCACCGTCTTTTCCTATTATTATTCCCTTCTGGCTGTCCCTTTCTACATAAATATTCACATCATATTTTCTTATTTCAGGTTTTGTCTCAACATTTACAATTTCTACTGCGACACTATGAGGAACCTCGTCTTTTGTATGATGCAGTATTTTTTCCCTTACAGTTTCAACTACAATTTTATTTACCGGTAAATCTGTATAGTAGTCTTCCGGATAGAACCATACATCATTTGACAAATATTTCTCAGCCACTTCAAAAATTTTATGTATTCCTATTGCAAATTCCGCCGTCAGTGTTATTATATTGTCAAAATCACCTAATTTTTCTTTTATTTCCTCTTTTTTAGCTTCTATTTCCTCATCACTCATTTTATCAATCTTGTTTATTATAAGAACTACAGGTGTTGTAACTTCCTTTATATGTTCATTTACAAAAATATCTCCAGTTGAAATTTCCTGTGTCCCATCAAGCAGGAACATTATAAGATCCACATCATTTAACGTTTCAAGGGCGATTTCAGTCATATGCTCTCCTAAAAGATGTTTTGGCTTATGAATTCCCGGAGTATCCACAAATATAAACTGATTTTCCTGTATATTTACAATTCCCCTTATCTGATCCCTTGTAGTTCCTGCCTTGTCAGAAACTATCGCCACCTTTTCCTTTACAAGTTTATTCATTAATGTAGATTTTCCAACATTTGGTCTTCCTACAATTGCTATAAATCCTGATTTCATTTATAAAATTTCCTCCTATTTCCATATTTTTGGTTTTCTATTATTTTACAATGATGTTTTTCGTTGCATATTTATAAAAAATATTATGCTAACTTATTATATATTATACATACTTTTATAATTTTGTAAACAGTAACTTATTCAAATGTATTTATAATAATATAAAAAACATAATATATTTTAACTTATATTCATATATAAACCCTACATTATCATTAAATTTTATTTGTTTTTTCTTTTAATATATAGTATAATAATGCATTATATTTATTTAGAAAGGACGGAGATTTAATGTTCGAATTAAAAATGGACATGATTCAAACAATTGGTTTGTCTGTTATTTTACTTATAATCGGTATGAAGCTAAGAAGTAAGGTTAAATTTTTTGAAAAATATTGTATTCCGTCACCTGTTATTGGCGGATTTCTTTTTTCAATAATTGCTTTTATACTTAGACAATCCAATATTATAACTATAAAATTTGATACTACATTGCAGACCTTCTTCATGGTAATGTTTTTTACCAGTGTTGGATTTAATGCAAGTTTAAAAGTCTTGAAAAAGGGAGGAAAAAAAGTATTTATTTTTCTTCTTCTTGCCATAGGTTTATGTTTTGCTCAAAACCTGGTTGCCATTTTTCTTTCAGGATTTGTAGGAATTAATCCGCTTCTTGGATTAATGACAGGATCTACTCCAATGACTGGAGGACATGGAACTTCAGCGGCAATTGCACCAACTATTGAAGCTCTTGGAATAAAAGGAGCCGAAGCAGTGGCAATAGCATCTGCAACTTTTGGACTTATTGCAGGTTCTATGCTTGGAGGACCTATTGCAAATAATCTTATTATCAAACATAAACTAATGGAAAAACAAACTTCAAAACATGAAAGCAATAATTATGATGATGATATTGATGAAAATGTTTTGAATAAACCTGAACCTGTTCTTGATGCAGAAAAATTTTCAATGGCATTTTTCTTTATTTTAATAGCAATGGGAATAGGATCATATTTATCCATTATTATAACAAAACTTCTACCTGCAATGAATTTCCCGATTTATATCGGCCCAATGATTATTGCGGCTATTATGAGAAATATTTCAGATAATTCAAAATTATTTACTGCACCTATAAGGGAAATCAGTGTAATGGAAGAAGTTTCACTTAACCTGTTCCTTGCAATGGCACTTATGTCACTGAAATTATGGGAATTAATAAATCTTGCTGTTCCAATGCTAATACTTCTGATAGCTCAGATAATTCTTATTTATCTGTATCTGAATTTTGTTACATTCAGGGCAATGGGAAGTGACTATGATGCAGCAGTAATAGTATCAGGACATTGCGGATTTGGATTAGGGGCTACGCCTAACGGAATTTCAAATATGAAATCTGTGTGTGAAAAATATAAATATTCCAGACTTGCATTTTTCGTTGTTCCTGTTGTCGGAGCATTGTTTATAGATTTTGCAAATGTAAGTTTAATTACATTATTTATAAGTTTCTTTAAATAAAAAGTTATCTAAAAAAAGACTATCACAAAAAAAATTGAAAAATAACATAAAAACCATATTTATTCATTTATTAAAATTTCACTTATACAAAACAGTCATTCATAAAGAAAAAGTCAAAAACTCGCCTAAAGGCTCGAGCAGATGACTTTTTCTAAATTCATTTCCTGTTTTGAATTGTGAAATTATAAATAATTCATAAATATGGTTTTCATTTTTTTAATTTTGTGATAGTCTCTTTTTATATGACTTTTCTATTTATTTTGAGCAATTTCATTTACTGTTTCTTTACCTGTATTTTCTGCATCAGCAAGATCTGATGGTAAAGAGCTATAAGGTCCATTTAACAGGTTGTTTATTATATTTTTAGGATTTTCTTTTAATGATTTATAGCTGAAGAATATACTCCCCTTAACTTCAGGATAATTTCTGTTATAATTTATCTGATTTACAAGTTCGTTAGGATTTGACCATGAACCTACCCTGTATGCTGCCTGTCCTATGTATAAATCAGTACTTGTACTTTTAGCGTGTTTACTCCACCATTTTACAAGTGTATTATATTCTGCAACTTTAAATCCTTGATTCCAGTATATTTGTGGCACTACGTAATCAATCCACCCTTTATCCATCCAGTGTAAAATATCTGCATAAAGGTCATCATAATTTTGAACTCCTGCCTGCGTTTCCGAACCTCTTCCAGGATCAGTTGAGGCATTTCTCCATACTCCAAAAGGACTTATTCCAAATGCAATATCACTATTTTGTTTTTTTATCTCCCTATGAAGTTTTTCAACAAGCTTATTTATATTATTTCTTCTCCAGTCACCTTTGTCGGCAAACTTACCTCCATATTTTCGGAACTGTGCATCATCCGGGTATTCCTGTCCTTTTACTTTATAAGGATAGAAATAGTCATCCATATGAACTCCGTCAATATCATAATTTCTTACTACTTCAACGATACTGTCAATAACATAATCATTTACTTCAGGTATTCCCGGATTTAGATAAAGCTGTCCTCCATATACGACTGTCCATTCAGGCCTTTTTCTTCCTATATTATCTTTAGAAAGACTTTCTGTACTGGTGGACTTTCCTTTCATTGTAAGTCTATACGGATTAAACCATGCATGAAATTCTATACCTCTTTTATGTGCTTCATCAATCATGAATTTTAACGGATCATATCCAGGATTTACTCCCTGAGTTCCTGTAAGATATTCAGACCATGGCGAATATTTTGAAGGATAGAAGGCGTCTCCTGTAGGTTTTATCTGAACAAATACTGCATTCATATTCCATCTTTTAACATCTTCAAGCACTGAAATATACTCTCTTTTCTGCTGCTCAACGCTCAATCCTTTTTTTGAAGGCCAGTCAATATTTATGACACTCGCCACCCATACTCCACGCAATTCTTTTTTTGAACTCTTTTTAGTTTTATTTGAATCATCCTTTTTAAGTCCTCCGATGATTTTTGTTATTTCATTATAATTACTTTTCATATGTACAGTTTCTGCATTTAAGGTTCCCATTGTAAATGTTGCCATTAAAAATAATAATGCTTTATTTAAAATTTTCTTACTTATTTTCACTAATCTTCTCCTTCTTAATTTTTCTTAATTTCAAAATCCACTAAAATAGGCAGGTGATCTGACAAAGTATTTCTCAACACTTTATAATCCTTTATTTCTATATTCTTAGAACATAAAATAAAATCCAGCTCTTTTTTAGGTGCCCAGCTTGGAAATGTAGGTTCTCTTCTATTGTTAACATTCTGCAATTTTCCCACTTTTAAAAACAGTTCTATTTCTTCTTTTCCCCACAAAAGATTAAAGTCACCTGCTACAATAAAGGGCTTTTTACAATTTTCTATCATATTATTTAATTCTACAATTTGCCTTAGCCTTGTTTTTCCTCCTAAAGCCAGATGAACTAAAAAAATCGTAACTTCTTCTGTTTCCATTTCTATTACAAGTTTTTTCATCCCTCTTTCCAGGTAATGAAATCTCTGTGCTATTATTTTTTCATTTGATAATAGTGCATTTCCCTGTTTTCTCATAATCGGAAATTTCATATATTTCGAATTTTCTTCGTATTTATACTGTGACACATAATGTTTTCCAGTCAACTCCCCAAGCAGTTTTGCCTGATTTGTTTCCTTTGTCCTGAATGACCCTAAATCTACTTCTACAAGTCCTACAATATCTGCCTTCTGTTCCTTTATAAACTCCCCTATACGGTGAATATGATCTAAAGACTGACCTAAATACCCCCTCAGATATTTCATTGGCTGATTTAAATATTTCCCTGTACCATATCGTATATTATATAAAAGAAATCTCATTTTTATTACTTCCTAACCAATCCTACTCCATCTCCAAATGGCAGTAGGACAAAATCAAATTCATTGTTTAATTTCTGTATAAATTCTTTTAATCTTACAACTATTGTCCTAAACCTTTTTGGAACTTCAGTTTCCTCTTCCGCTACTAACCCTCTGAACATTATATTGTCAATAAATATAATACCATTTTCATTTAAAAGATTCCAGCACATTGTAAAAAATTTAATGTATTGACCCTTTGCCGCATCAATAAAAATAAAATCAAATTTGTTATTTTGATCTAATTTAGGTATTTCTTCCAATGCATCCCCTAAAATCAAATGATTCTTTTCAAAAATCCCAGCTTTTTTAAAATTTTCAATAGCCTTTTCATGTCTTTTTTCATCAATTTCAATTGTTGTGAGCTGTCCGCCGTTTGTATTTGCAATCTGTGCCAGGAATAAACCTGAATATCCTGTTGCTGTACCTACCTCCAGAATATTTTTAGCTCCAATTCCTTTTGCATTAAATATCATAAAGTTTAAAACTTCCCTTGTTATAATTGGAACATTATCGTTTAAACTTTCCATTTCTATATTTTTCAGTACTTCATCATCTATCTGAAATAATTTCTGTGTATATTCTGATGATTTAATAAAGTTTTCAATCATATATTTTTACCATATTCCTTTATATTTTAATCTTTTTATTTTCTTTGTTTATAATTAATTTTTTCATAATATCTGTTATTTTCATTACTTTCCGTCCTCACACTGAACTATATCATTTCACCTATTTTAAATATT
Organism: uncultured Leptotrichia sp.; assembly: GCA_937925095.1. Classification (GTDB taxonomy): domain Bacteria; phylum Fusobacteriota; class Fusobacteriia; order Fusobacteriales; family Leptotrichiaceae; genus Leptotrichia_A. The sequence continues at coordinate 11,503 of CALEXX010000006.1, read as the reverse complement.
GGCAGCATAACTGCAAAGATTATAATTCCTATTATAATTCCAATAAAAATTATAGATACAGGCTCCATAACTTTTAAAAGTAACTGGGTTTTTCCCTGTACCTTTTCAGAATAAATATCTGTCAAATTTTCAAAAGATAATGTCATTTTTCCTGTTTTTTCACCTATTTTCAGAAACCCTTTATACTCCTCATTAAAAAAACTGAGTTTTTCAAAAGATTTTCCTATCCCTGCTCCTTTTTCCAGTCTAAAAATTATTTTGCGTACTTCTTCGTTTAAGAGTGCATTTCCTGAATTTGTACACATTTTTAATGATTCAGGGAAAGAAATCCCTGCATCTGTAAGGGAATACATATTCTGAGTAAAATTTAAAATAGCTATATCTTTATATATCTCACCAAATATGAATATTTTCATGGCAATTTTTTCAAAATATTTCTGGTTATTTTTTTTAAGAAATAAGATGATAAAAACTCCTAAAGCTAGAAAAATTAATATTATAAAACCATATTTATCTGCAATTTCACTTATTCGGATTATAGCCTTTGTCAGTTCTGGTAATTCCTGGTCTAAGTCTGAATATATTACAGTAAACTTTGGAACGACTACTCTAAGCAAAACAGTTACTATCACAAATGCTGTAATAATAACTGTCACAGGATATATCGAGAGATTTCTGACATCTCTTTTTAATTTTTCCCTAAACTTATATTTCTCAAACAAATTTTTGAATACTATTTCCAAATTTCCTGTTTCTTCTCCAATTTTTACCAGTTCCAGAAATTCTTTACTTTGGGTAAGGTTTCCAAAAGCTTTTCCTAAAGAATTTCCTCCTTCTATTTTTCTTACAGTTTTTATTATTCTATTTTTTATTTCTTTCCTGTAACCTTCAGAAATAATCCTCAAAGCTTCAGTTAATTCTATTTTTCCCTTTAAAAGATAGTACATTCCTTTTGTAAAGGAGCACAGTTCCTTTTCAGTAATTTTATCACTGCTAAATTTTTTCAAGCTAAAAAAAACAGTCAATTTAATCCCCCCTTTTGATTTTTTAAACTGTTTTATTATCTGTATTTTCTTCTTCTGTTGCTGAACTTTTTTCAAAGTTTTCGTTTTCAGGTTTATCTGCTTTATTTTCCTGTTTTTCAGATTCTTTATTTATATTGTTTACTTCATTATTTTCAACATTTTTATTAATATTTCCCTCATTTTCAGAGTTCTTTTCCTGTCTTTCCCTTTCACTTCTCTTTACATCATTAATGTAGCTTGCACCTACATTTAAAATTCTTTTAGAAAAAAAGTTCTTTATAGGAAGACTTCCCTTGTAAATAAATGTTTTTTCAAATGAATCTACTCTCGTCAGTTCAAGCAATGAAAACAGTCTTAAAACAAATCCTATTGCAAAAGCAAATCTTATTGTGTAAAATTGTTCTCCAAAAACATAAATAACTCCATTATTTACGAACTTTCCTACAAGTCCTCCAAATATTCCTGCCAGTATTGCTGAAATCCCACAGACTATAGCATATGCACCTACATAAGCATCAGCAGGCTCTTCAGAAACTTCCATCATTAAATTCAGTAGACTTAATGTTATTGCTGTAAATCCTACCGCATCAATTACTGCCGCCGCAAAAAGCATCGACATTTTATTATCCTGTGTCATGGAAAAATATGTAAGGACATAATATGTTGTAAAGAATATCCCCATTCTTAACATAGTTTTATTTCCATATTTATCAGATAATTTACCATATATTATGTAAAGTACACTTGACAGTATTGCAGTAATAACTCCCATCTGGGAAATAAACATTGTATTTACACCAAGTATCTTTATTCTGTAATATTCTGTCAGAGGTTTTAAAAATTCCCATGTAAACAGCCATATAGATGCAAATTTCAGATAAAGGACAAAATTTTTATTTTTAAATGCAGTTTTTATACTGATATTCTTCACTTCTTCCCCTAAATCCGGAATATAATGAAGATACATAAATAGTGCAGATCCTATTGCTGACATTGCCATTACTGATGTAAGCAGCAATATGGAACTTTTCTTATCAGGTAGGGATAAAACATATCCATAGAACAGTGTATATACCACTGTTGACAACGATGAAAATAAATTACGTTTCCCAAAATATTTTCCTCTTTCCCTTTTATTTATAATTTCTACCATTGTAGATGTCCATACGTTATTTACAAAAGGTGATGACAACCCATAAATAAACATTATCATAAAATATACAAACTGATTTCTCATATCAAATAATACTGCAAAAGGCAGCATACATATAACCAGCCTTGATATTGTTACTGACAGGACGAGTGTCCTTCTTCTTCCACCTAAAATTGTATTTACTCTTTTAGTAAATACCTGCAATAAATATCCGGCTGTTGGCAAAGATGATACTACTGATATTAAAAAAGAGCTCATATTAAAATATATTGCCAGACTTAACAGCACAAAACTTTGCATCCCCACTGAAAAACCATTAAAGAACATAACTTCCAGTATCGCATATTTTCTAGTATTTTTTATTGAATGTTCTACATTCACATTTATTCCCTACCCTTCCGGAATTATTTAAATTTACTTGGCATCCAAAGCCAGTTTTCCTAAAGCTATTGATCCTACAAAACCTGCTTCATCTCCAAGTCCAGGATATACAACATACTCGTCAATTTCTTCAAGTATTTCTTTTTTCTGTACATAACCATTTAAAAATTCCTGTAAATATTTTCTTATACGTGGAAATAAATGCTGCTGTTTCATTACTCCTCCACCCATTATTATTCTCTGAGGAGATAAAATTAACACATAATTCATAAGAGCCTGTGCCAGATAATATGCCTCTAGATCCCATACTTTTTCATTATCAGCCAGTTCATGCCCTTTTTTTCCCCATCTTTTTTCAATTGCAGGCCCTGCCGCCATTCCTTCAAGACAGTCTTTATGAAATGGACAATTTCCTTCATAAGTGTCTTCAGGATGTCTTTTCATGAAAATATGACCCATTTCAGGATGAGTAAGTCCCTGAAGCATAGTGCCATTTACAACAGCTCCTGCTCCAATTCCTGTTCCAACTGTTATATACATGACATTTTTTAGACCTTTTCCTGCTCCCCACCATGATTCAGCCAGTGCCGCACCATTAACATCTGTATCAAATTCCATTGGAACATCATAGTGTTTTTTCAGTTCTCCAATCATATTATAGTCACTCCAGTATGCCTTTGGAGTTTTTGTTATGTAACCATATGTTTCTGAACCTTTTACCGGATCAATAGGGCCGAAACTCCCAACCCCCATAACATCAAATTCTTTATCTTTAAAATATTCTATAACCTTAGACATTGTTTCTTCAGGAGTAGTTGTTGGAATACTTATTCTGTCTATTATTTTCCCATCTTCTGTTCCAAGACCACAGATAAATTTTGTTCCCCCTGCTTCTACTGCTGCAATTATCGCCATAATTCCACTTCCTTCTTTTCTTAATTCTATTTAAAAACTATCATTTGTCACCTTATATTTTTTATTGCATGAAATTAGCACATAACATGTTATATTTTTTCATAACTATTTTCTATGACATTATGATAGAATTCCAGTATTTCCTCTTTTGTAGCTGTTGCTGTTCCAATTTTGGCAACTACAATACCTGAAGCCATATTTGCAATAGCTCCCGCTTCAAACAGATCTGCTCCTGCACATACTGATAGTAGGAATGTTGATATAAAAGTATCTCCTGCTCCTGTCACATCATAAACTTCCCTTGCTACAGTTGGTATTCTCTTATGTTCATTCCGGAAAAGTGAAACCCCTTCCTCACTTCTTGTCAGAACTACATTATCAAGCTCAAGTTCTTCCTTAAGCTCTGACATTTTTTGAGCTATTTCTTCTTCACTCTGGAATTTTTTCATTCCAAAATAATCAAGGATTTCTTTCCTGTTAGGAGTCATTGAAGTTGCTCCCTTGTAATTTTTAAAATTATTAGGCTTAGGATCCACAACAACTTTTCTGTTATATTTTTTGGCTATTTTTATTATGCTCTGAGAAACAAATTCTGTCAGCACTCCCTTATTATAATCTGAAAGAAGTACCGCATCTGTATTTTCAATGTCCTTCTCAACATTTTCTATTATTTTTGTTTGTATATTTTCAGTAATATCGGTATCCTTTTCCCAGTCCAGCCTCAATAACTGCTGCCCTTGTGAAAGAACTCTGCTTTTTATTATTGTAGGTCTTGTTCCATCTATAACGATTCCAGATGGATCTATCTGCTTTGTCTCAAGTTCCTTTACAAATTTTTCACCATTGCTGTCCTGTCCCACAACTCCATAAACAGAAACTTGTGCTGACAGGCTTTTCAAGTTATTTGCCACATTCGAAGCTCCTCCGAGAACAAATCTTTCTTTCTCAATGTTTACCACAGGAACTGGTGCCTCAGGAGATATTCTGGTCACTTTCCCTATTAAATATTCATCCAGCATCATATCACCAACAACGGCAATTTTAACCTTACTGAAACATTCCAGTATTTCCTTCAGTCTTTCAAATGAAATCATACTCTATCCTCTTTCTGAACTTAGTCTAAATTATTTTTCTTTGCATTTATAAAATTATGTTCCTATATTATACTATATATTTCAGATTATATCATTAATTTTACATTAATAATTTTGAGGAAATTAAAAAAATTACGGCTTTCTATATTTTATTTTTCTGTCTTCTGGATTATAGCTTCTATTTCAATGTAAATATCCCTTACTTCATGGTTTTTTCTTTTGTATTTAAAGAGGGGTCCAATTATAGGTATTGCTGACAGAAAAGGAACTTTTCTCAATGTTTCCTTGTTTACATTCTGTTTTAGGCCACCTATAAAAGTTGACCCTCCGTCATCTAGGCTGATAATTGTTTTAGTCTGATTTTTCTGTTTTGCTCCTGATGTGGTGCTGTAGTTAGATGTAAGCTTAAAATTACTTATTTCCGTATCTATTTTTAGCAGAATTTTCTTTTCATTTTTTACTTTTTTAATTTCAGGCAGTATCCTGAAAACTATTCCAGCTTCTGAGAATATAGGCTCTATATAGTCTTCATTATTCTTTGTTATTTTCTTCTCTCCTACGATTACCTCTTCTGTAACCTTGAGTTCCCCTTCTTCGTTTTCCATTATCATAAGAGTAGGCATTGCCTCTATTTTTATATCTCCGTTTTCTCTTAAAAGGTTAAAATCAACTCCCAGAAACTTCCCTCCGCTTGAAAAAATTGACCCGATGGAAACCTCTCCATTTAAAAACTTTGCTATAAGACTAGTTTTTGCCGGAGTCTGGTTATCAGTGCTGGCACTCCAGTCTACTCCGAGCCTTTCAAAAAGGTTTGAGCTTGTATCAATTATTCTTCCCTTTATTATTACCTGTTCTTTTGGCCTGTCTAAGTCTTTTATTATTCTTCTAACTTCTTCCATTTTCTTTTCATCTCCGTGAAGAATAACCTTATTATCAATTCCCACCATTTTAAATCCACTCAATCCATCCAGTTTTTCTGATATTTCCTTTACATCCCTGTATTCAAGTTCCACTTCCCCTATTTTCTCATTAACTGTTTTCTGAGGTGTTTCTTTTCCGTTATTTTTTTCTTCAGTTTTTTCTGTTTTTGTATTATTTTCTTTGGCTTTATTTTTTACACTTTCCTTTTCCAGTTCTTCTTTTTTCTGCCTTTTTTCTTCCCTGTAAATAAATATTCTATTTACATTCTGTACGTCTTTTTTATTCACATAATCTGTTATTTTTTCTGAAAAAATATTATTTCCTGTAAAAAAAAGCATAAAAATTATAACTACATTTTTTTGAACCTTCATTTTATCCCATTTATTTCTAAACAACATTTTTCTATCCTTCCCAATTAATTTTTTACAGCTATTTTACCCTTTTCAATAAATCCCAGAGAAATTTTAAATCCTTCACCTGTAAGGTCAATATACATTCTAGAAGTGTCTATGAACTTTCTGCTTTTATTAAGAAAATACAGAAACTTTCCAAAATTATTTAGTGAACCATACAATGTGAAATGAATATATTTCAGTTTATACCCATTTCTCTCCCATAATATTTCAGATTTTGATATTTCATTCATTTTTAGTCCACTTTCCCTTGCAAAAACATAAATCATCTTTTTAAATTCTGACTCATTTTTCATTGAAAGTAATCCTAATTTCCCTGTTATTATCTGAATCTGTTCATAATCAGACTGTATTTCCTTTCTATGTTCTTCCCTTTCTGAAATAACATTTTCTATTTTCACTTCTAGTTCCTTTTTATTTTCCTTCAGCAGTTTTTCGTTATTTTTTTCATTCCTGTATTTCTGATATTTGGTATTTAATCCCAATATTCCCAGCACAAGCAACAGAACCAGTATAATTCTCTTTATTTTAATTTTTTCCATTTCAACCTTCCTAAATTATTCTTTCTCACTTACAGTATATTCAAAAACCGTTGTTTCATCATTGTCTTTTATATATCCAAGTTCGCTATTTTCATATTTTTTTCTTACACTGTTTTCAAACTTTTCAAAATTATCAAAATTTTCTATTTCTCCTTGTATCAGCCATTTTTTATTCTCATACTTCACTTTAGTATAATCTATTCCGTTAACGCTATTATCTACCAGAAATTTTATAAACGAGTAATATTCCTTCCTTTTTATTCCATTATCAATTTCATTTAATTTCGACAGTTCTTCTGAATAATCCGGAAGTTTTTCATTCTTCTCCTTTAAATATTCAGACTCTAGGCTTTTCACCTGTTTCTTCAGATTATTATTTTTTTCAGCCTGTTTCCCTAAAGGAATCATTCCATTTAAAAATACATAGATTCCTATCAGAATAACAACAACCAGTACATCTTTTAATTTTATATTTTTTAAATCTCCAAGCTCAAGCTGGTTATTTTTACTCAGAAAATTTATATTATTTTCCAGTTCCTCATTTTGAAAAATATTCCTTATGTCCTCTTCTTCACAAAAGAAAGTTTTCATATCCCCAAAATCAAAATTTTCCCTGTCTTCCATATCCTCCAGTTTTAAATCAAGCTTTTCAAGCTCTTCTATTTTTTCATTTTTTACCAGCATTCTTATACTGTTTATTTCCCCAACCTGTAATATTTCAACATCTTCTTCCTTTGAAAAACCGTAAATTATATCAAAATCTGTTTTTATGTCCATAAGCTTAAAACCAGCTTGCCTACAAATATTTTTTATATCATTTATCTGTTTTCTTTCCATATATAGATTTACATATCTGTTTTCCATATGATTTAAATAATATTTTTTACATATATATTTCAAATTTTTATTTATGAAGTTATTTTTATCCTGTAAATCTTCTTCAAATAAAAAATAAGGATAGTGAAGAATAGCTGAAACAACTATTTCTTCATCTGTTTCACTTTCTTCCCTTAAATTTTCAAGAATGGAAGATAATTCCTGATTTTCAAAAAACAGAATCTCTTCATTCATGTAAATATAGACTTTATCCTTACTTCTCATATAAATTTTTATTTTCTCAAACATTTTTCACCTCAATTTTTCCCTCTTATATTTCAGTTAAAAACAAACCCGCCATTCTTTTCCTGAATTTCCACAGTCATGGAATCTATCCTTTTAAATTCCAGCTCCTCCCTATAATTGACTTCTTTCCCTAAAACCTTCTTAAAATATACTATTTTCAGATTATTGTAAACTGTATTTTCTTCAAGTGGAGGAAAATACTCATTTCCTGTAAAATCTTTTATTTCCTTTATTTTAAAGTTCCCTATGCTTTCTTCATGATTATCTGAAAACAGGAGTCTTTTCAATTCATTCTGACCAGATGTACTTATTATGAACTTTTTATTGAAATAATCACTTTTCCCCTTTATAACTTCCTGATTTCCATTAATGTTTAATCCCCTGTTTTCCAATCTTTCAGCAGTTTTATCCTCCATACTTGCCATATAACTGTTTGATATTTTCCTGCTCCTGTCATTTTTCTCCCTTAAAACAGTTATTTTCCCACGCTCATGCACAAAATAGATAAATCCTGTTGAAAAAGTCAGAATTACAGACAAAATTATTAGAACATAAACAAGACTTGCCCCCTTCTTTTTATTCTTCACCAGATTCCCCCTCTACATTAAATTAATTACCTTAACTTCTTCATCACTTCCTCTTTTCATCACAATCATAAATAATCTATCCGCTTTTTTAAATTCCAGATTTTCATATTCTCCTAAAGCTGTCCTGCTTCCAAGATTTAACAGATTTATTCCTTCTGATATGTATAATTTCTTATTTGTATATTCCAGTTTATAAAATAAATTGTCTTTTCTAAATAAAACATAATTTCCTTTTATATGAAAATTATCAATGCTTCCTTCATATTCAAAAACTTCCCTGTCCCTGTTTAATATATCTTCAGAAATTTTATCTGTGAGAAAGTAGATATTTTCTTCCAATTTCTGAGTTTTTGACTTTTTCTTTTCTATCATTACAGTTCTTTTTAAAAATACTGAAATTATAAATACAACTACTGAAAACAGGAGCATACATATCAGTATTTCAAGAAGCAGATACCCTCCTGTTTTTTTACCCGCCTTATCCCCTTTCATAATCCCCCTTTTTTACTTTATTTCAGGAAAATAATAATCCTTTTTCCCGTCTATAATTATTTCCAGTATATATTCCTTTTCCCCTTTTTCATTCAGATAATAGTTTTCCGTTGCTTTTATTTCCAGATTACGACTTTTTTCAGTGATGCTCTCCTTCAGCATCTGATACTTTCCTTCTATTGCAAATTTACTGTAAAAGTCATTTTTATTCTGTATAATATATTTTCCAATGCGACTGTACAGAAATGCATAATCTTTTGTTTTTAATATTTCTGACATATTTTCAGCTTCCATGTTAAAAATATTTTTCCTGTCAATTTTACTGTCAATTCTGAAGGTCTTTAAAATCAGATTTGAAACAGGTGTCAGGACAATAACAGCAAAAAATATGGATAAAAGACTTTCAACCAGCGTTTCCCCTTTATTTTTCATGATTAAATCCATCCCTTATAATATTTGAATATCCAATACCCTTACGATAAAACCCATAATAAGAAATGGGGCAAAAGGAATATACTCAGCTTTTTTCCCTTTATATTTTAGATAAAGTATAAATAGAATCGCCATAATTCCAGCAAGAAAATATACTGCATGATAAAATTTTACTATTTCTGCAAGATTTTTATATCCCAGATTTCCTCCAATTCCCATCATTAGCTTTATATCTCCAAATCCTATCAGTTCCTTCTTAAAATAATCTTCCAGTATATACAGAATTATTAACGGCATCGGATAGACACACATTCCTAAAAAATATCCTTCCACATTTCCTTTTACCATACCTTTTAATAATCCTGTAATTACAAGTATTACAAAACCACTGTCAGGTATTATTTTCTTTTTTATATCTGTCATACATATATAAAAAAAAGTAATATATTCAATAATTTCAAATATATGAACTGCATTTAAACCAGACATTATTTTCTAATTTCCTCATTTGGAAATGCCTTGCTGTTGGAATCTATCTTTGCATATACTTCTCCATTGCTGTATAAAATTTTTCCATGAATATTTCCAATCTTGAAATTTCCGCTATTATCTGCTCCTATTCCAAGTTTTTTTAAATCTCCCTGTTCATTGAATATGTCCTGTAAGCTATTTGGTATATCTCCCCCGTGATCGATGCTCCAAGATGTTGATGAATTGTTTAATTCCGCTATTGCCCCTATTATTTTACTCCTGTTTGCCTTATTCAGGTACTTTCCCACCTGTGGCACTGCTATTGCCGATATTATTGTAATTATGGCCACAACAAGAATAACTTCAACCAGAGTAAAGCCCTTCTGAAACTTTTTTTCTTTCTTTATCTCGCTTTTCATAATAACCCCACCTTTTATTATTAATTTTTATTTAATTATTTATACTATATTTTTTATTATTTGTCAAATTATTTTTAATTAATAATAAATTTCATTTTTTAAAATATAGGTTTTTTACCATATTTAAGCCTAAATAATATTTATTTCCGTAGCATGCAACACTTTAAACTTACTTACCTGTTTGGGACTGTCTCTAACTCTTAATTATTTTGAGATAGCTCTAATTTATAATATTACTCTAAAAATTTAAATTCCAGCTATTTTTCCATTCCTTCCATTCTTTCGGAGTTACCGTTGCCAAATCAAAATCTTTCATAAAATCATACGGATCTTCGTATTTTTCAAGAGGTGTTATGTCTATCAATTCTTTTGGTGCTACTTCATGGTCTATTTCTAAATCTATTCCATGATATAATGCTATTTTGGCATATATTATGACATATACATGCAAGTAAAATTCATAATTTGGATTGTTATCATTTGAAAATTTTCTTGCCACCTTCTGTTCCATCATTCCATTTATTGCTTTTTTCATTCCATCAATATTTTTATCTGCCAGAGCACCTAAAAATTCATAGTGCAGTTCTCCATATTTATAATAACTGTCTTTCAATGGCTTTTCCAAATATGTGGCACATCTTTTTTTGACTTCTTCAAAATCTCCTCTTATTGCATGAAGAATTACACGTATTAAGAAAAATGTTCCATAATCATTTTTTAAATATCCATATTTGTTTTTTTCACTATCGTAATCATCAGGCATTATCATATCAATATTATTTTTGAAAAATGTTATAAAATCCGGATTATTAGACATAAACATTTCAAACATTTGAGTTGGGTGAGTAACAAGCATACTTGACCTACTGGTTGATAGTATTCTCAATTTCCCACCTATATAACAATTTAATCTGTGTTTTTCAATATTTTTTTCTATTAATAAATTTTTAGATGATATACCACAATAATCACTAGAAAGAGTCCACATACATCCAAACTGATCTCCTTTTTTATTTGATATATATTCTAATCTTCTTTTTTCAGCCTCTTTATCTAAATATTCATGACTAACTTTTATATACCCTTTTTCATATCTTTTCTCTCCTGCTAATATGTTCTTCATAGTTTTTTCCTCTCTTAATTATTTTTTTATATTAGTAATTCTTGTTGGAATAAAAATTAACTCTCCTGTTTTTTTATCTACTCCAACTAATCCTGTATTTAATTTGTTAGAACTTATTGCTTCTCTAATAGCTTTTCTTACAGGACTATTAGTTTTTAATTTATTATTTACTTCTCTAACCCAATCAGGAGACATCTATCTTGTTCCATCTACACCTTTATTTGAAACTCTTATATTTCCTGATTTTGCAATCTGTTTACTATCAAGTATCCAAACTTCTCCAGTTTTTTTATTTCTAAATACATGGTCAAATCCATTATTAGATCCATATTTACCACTGTCTAATAATTCTACATTTGGATCTCTTTTTAATATTTCATTTACAACATCTTCTGTTTTAAATCCTTGAAAAT
>CALEXX010000005.1 GCA_937925095.1 uncultured Leptotrichia sp. | reverse complement strand
CTGCTCCAGCTGTTATTTTAAATACACCTTCAGTAGAATATTTTTCATAGTTTTGAACGATAATATTAGTTTGTGTCATCCCAATTATTTGGTTTTGAATAAACCCTCCTCCTACAAAGTTTAATGCAGGTGGATCAAAAGTTGTAGGCGTTATCTCTGCTGGTGCAGATGGTTTTACCGGAGACGTAATAAACCTAGGATCAAAAGTCGGATACGATACTTCCGGTGTTGTTGGTTTATAACTAGGAGCCTGTCTATTTATAATTTTAGGTTTTATTCCGGCACTTATTTTTATTTCAACATCAGGTTCATGAACTATTCCTAAATTTGTCGTTCCATATGAAGTTGAATTTAATCCAGTTTCTAAAAATTTATTTAAACTTCCAGATGTATCTCTTGTTAAAACTTCATCTTTTATTTTATTTCCTTTTCCCTTATATGTACCATTCCAGTTATTGTACATATAATTAATTCCTGTTTGCCATGAAGCCCAAGGTGATTTTACAACATGGTCTCCCTGTTCCATAAGTTGAACTAATTCGAAATTACTTTTTTTAATTAACTTATCATTTTCTTTTTTTGCTTCCCTGAATACCTGTTTCATTTCATCTATTGAATTATTTAAATCTAATCTTGCCTGTTTTGCAGAGTCACTTTCCATACCACTAAAGTTTTCCTCATTTCCATACGAAATTGCTCCTGTTACAAGAAAACTTAGTAATAAAGACTTACTATATTTTATATTCTTATATCTCTTAGCAATATTCCTAAGTTCCTTTTCTATCCTTCTTAAAGTTCCATTCATATTTTACTCCCTTTTCTCATTTATTATATTTCAGAAAGATTTTTCTGTTTTTTTTCTTATAATATCCTTTTAATAAGAAGTATATCAAAAAACAAAAATTTAATCAATCTTTTTATGAACAAATATAATAAATATATGAAAAATATATAAGTAAAGCCTAAAAGTATAAATTAAAAAACAAAAAAGGCTTCCCTATAATGTAATACAAAAAATCACATTATGAAAGAAACCTTTTTATTTATATTTTTAATATCCTATACTCTATCAATTTGCATAAATTAAATCAATTCTAGTGAGAACATCCGCATCCACATTCTTTTTCAGCGATTGCTTCCACACCTGGTAATGGTTTACCTTCAAGATATTCAAGTGAAGCTCCTCCACCTGTTGAAATGTGAGAGAATTTATCAGCAAATCCTAATTGGATAGCCGCAGCGGCTGAATCTCCTCCACCAATAATTGTTGTAGCTCCTGCTAATTCAGCGATTGCTTTACATACTCCTATTGTTCCTTTTGCGAAGTTTTCCATTTCAAATACTCCCATTGGTCCATTCCATACTACTGTTTTTGCACCAACTAAAGCATCTGCAAATAATTTGATAGATGCTTCTCCTATGTCAAGTCCCATCCATCCATCTTCGATATCGTCTACAGAAACTGTTTTGAATTCTGTGTCATTTTTAAATTCTTTAGCTACTACTGTATCTACAGGTAAGATTAATTCTACACCTTTTGCAGCAGCTTTTTCAATTAATGATTTTGCAAGTTCAACTTTATCTTCTTCAAGTAATGAAGAACCTGTATTTTTTCCTTGAGCTTTAAGGAAAGTAAACATCATTCCTCCACCGATTATTACTTTATCAGCTTTATCTAAAAGATTTTCGATTACTCCTATTTTATCAGAAACTTTTGCTCCTCCTAAGATAGCAACTAGAGGTCTTGCAGGATTATCTACAGCTCCTCCTATAAAGTTTATTTCTTTTTCTACAAGGAATCCTACTGCTGATTCTTTAATGTTTGAAGCAATTCCAACATTTGAAGCATGTGCTCTGTGTGCAGTTCCAAATGCGTCATTTACAAAGACATCTCCTAATGAAGCCCAGTATTTTCCTAATTCAGGATCATTTTTAGATTCTTTTTTACCATCAAGATCTTCAAATCTTGTGTTTTCGAACATCAAAATTTCTCCTTCTTTTAATTCTGCTATTGCAGCTTCTAATTCTGCACCTCTTGTTTCAGGTACAAATTTAACAGGTTTTCCTAATGCTTCAGACAATCTTTTTGCAACAGGTGCTAAAGTTTTAGAAGCTTTATCTTCTTCTGCCTTAACTTTTCCTAAATGTGAAAATGCTATAACTTTTCCACCATTTTCCAGAATATACTTTAATGTAGGCAATGCTGCAACTATTCTGTTATCATCTGTAATTACCCCATCTTTTATAGGCACGTTGAAATCCACTCTTACAAGTACTTTTTTCCCTTTTACATCCAAATCTTTTAATGTCTTCTTAGCCATACTTCCTCCTATAATAAATTAATTTTTTCTTTATTTGTTAAATTATAGCACTGTTTAACTGTATTTTCAAGAATTATTTCTTTATGTGTAATTACTTAAAATGAAGTAATAAATGTCAGGAATCCTAACACAACACCTGCAGTATTTGGAATAATAAGTATAAAATCTTTCTTTGGTTCCTTAGTCCATCCATAAATAACCCATATTAGACAGGAAAAAGATGCAAATAAAGGCTGCCAAGGTTGTGATTTAGTTCCAGACAGGTTCGCCATAATTTGCGGAATATATGCTATAAAAACAAAAACTCCAATAAATGCTCCAATTGAACCCACTATAGTGTTAATCTTACTTTTATTCATTTCTACCCCTTTCACGATTTAAAATTTTTTATCTATTTATTTTAACACATTTAAAAATTAATTTCAATGTTCTGTCGCATTCTATTCCGTTAATTTAGACTTGTATCACCAAATGGATTAAGTTCTTCAAATCCCTTAACAAGTCTGTCAAATGTTGAAACCATTATGAAACTAATGTACGAATGATGACGAAATTATACTGTTCCATATAAAAAGGAAGTAACATCTGAGTAAGAACTCCAAAAATATTATAAAATAACATAAAAATACATCTATTAATCTAAAGATATGTTTTCATTCAGTTATCAAATATATCTTAAATAATAAATGTATTTTTTTATTTTAAATTATTCCATTATGCTTCTATTACTCTTTCACTTTTAAACACAGTTTCATCGAAGCTTCCCATTTCCTTGTCCACTACAGCTGAAATTACCATTGCTCCATTTACATTTACTGCTGTACGTCCCATATCTATTATTGAATCTATCGGGAATACAATCGCTACCGGATCAAATGGCAGTCCCATTCCTCCAAGTACAACTGTTGCTGCTATATAGGCTGTCCCTGGAACTCCAGCCATTCCAAATGAACCTAATGCTATTACTGTTATAAGACTTATAAGGAATACAGGCGTAATTGCAATTCCATTCATATTTGCTATCATTATTGCAATAACTGCAGGGAACACTCCGGCACATCCGTTCATTCCTATAGTTGTTCCAAGTGTTGCTGTAAAGTTTGCTGTTGGCGAGCTCACTCCCACTTCCTTTTCAAGTGTTTCAATAGTTACAGGCAATGTTCCCATGCTTGAAGTTGTTGTCAGTGCAAGAATTAACGGTGCCATTGCTTTTTTATAATATGTAAAAGGATTTATTCCATGTATTGCAAGATTTATAGATTGCATCACAACTACCAGTGCCAGTGATATAAACATTACAATCAGATAAGTTACAAGATTTTTAAATACTTCCAGTCCATAAGAAGCTGTCAGGTCAAACATTAATGCAGCAACTCCATAAGGAATTATTTTTATAATAGTTGTTGTGACACTTGTCATTACTGCAAATAGTGCTGAAGTTACATCTTTTAACGGCTGTATCTTTTCAGGATTTTTCAGGCTCATTCTATTTGTTGCAAATCCTAGGAATGCCGCAAATATAACTACTCCTATTACACTTGTTTCAGACATTGCCTTAAATATATTTGAAGGGATAAATGAAACTACTACATCAACAAGACCTTTATATTCACCTTTTCCTGTCCATGCTTCTATTCCTTCAGGTAATTTCATACCTACTCCCAGATTAAATAGCATTGCAACTGAAATTCCTATAATTGCTGAAATTGCAACAGTTACTGTATAATAAACAACTGATTTTCCAGTTAATTTTTTTAAATTTTCGTTATTTTTTGAATTTATTATTGAATTATAAACTGACAATCCAACCAATGGAATAACAACCATTTTAAGAAGACTTGTAAATCCTCTTCCCACCAGTGAAGCTGCAGTTGTCACATTTTTTATAACATCAGGTACCTGTTCTGCCCCTACCATACCTAAAGTTGATTGAAATACAATTCCCGCAGCAAACCCCAATACTGTTGAAATAATTACCCTTGTAGAAAATTTAAATTTTTTCTTCAAATTTACGTTTATATGGACTAATAAAAAGAATAATAAAATTAATATTCCTATCCATATACTTGAAAATAATAATGTTGACATTTCTTTCCTCCTCTTCTGCTAAATAATTCAGCTCAATATGTTTTCATATACAAATATATCATTTGTATCTAATTATGTCAAGAAATTTTTTATTTCCTGATTTTAAAGATACTTCTATTTTATAATATTTTATCAGTAATTTAGGTATATTATTTTTTAATATTAAATTCAAATTTTCAATATAAAAAAACTTAATATTGATATATTTCCAATTTTTCGTTACAATTAATAATATAATTTTTTTAAGGAGGTCAAAATGGAAAGCTGGTTATTTCTAGGATTAATACTGCTTGTTGGAGCTGTATCAAAAAATCAGTCTATCATAATAGCATCAATTTTTGTAATGATATTAAAATTTTTACCATTTACAGACAATATAATGATTGAATTTAAGAAAAAGGGGATAAACTGGGGAGTATTAGTTATTACAATAGCAATTTTAATTCCTATAGCTACTAAGGAAATAGGATTTCTTGACCTTATAAATGCTTTTAAATCTCCTATAGGTTGGGTTGCCATATTAAGTGGAATAGGAGTTTCCCTGCTTTCAGCAAAAGGTGTAAATCTACTTTCAGGGCAACCTGAAATAACAGTTGCCCTTGTTTTTGGAACAATAATTGGAGTTGTTTTCATGAAGGGAATTGCAGCAGGCCCTGTAATTGCAAGTGGAATTACATACTGTATTTTACAACTTATAAATATCATATGGAAGAAATAAAATATATCTGAAAAACTAAAAAAAGGATGTCTCAAAATAGTAAAAATTAAATATAATATATGTAAAAGCTATATTTTATTCATTTACTAAAATTTTACTCATATAAAACAGTCATTCATTAAGGAAAAGTCAAAAACTCACCTAAAGACTCGAACAGATGACTTTTCCTAAATTCATTTCCTGTTTTATATTGTAAAATTTTAAATAATTTAAAAATATAGCTTTTTTACATTATTTTTAAATTTTCTTTTGGGACATCCTTTTTTTATTTGAAATTATTATATTTTTTCTTATTAATATCTGAACATTCTTACATTATCAGGTCTTTTTCATTTACCCAACGTTTCAATATCATTCCCTGTTTTGCCTTCAGAGATAGTTTTATTTTTCCTTTTCCGTCTATTTTAACAATAGTTCCCTTTATAAGATCTATATATTTTTCATTAGGATGGGAAGTTATAAATTCAATATTATCAACATCTTTAAAAGAATTATTTATAACAGTAATCAGGGATCTTCCTTCATTTGTACGCTCATAGGCAATTACATCATTTACATTATCAGCAAGCAGTTCCTTAAATTTTCCATATACAAGAACTCTGTTTTCCCTTCTTATTTTTATAAGTTTTTTATACCATTTAAATAAATCCTTATCCGGATATTGTTCATATTCTTCATTTCTATTTACTTTGGAAGGATTTTTTTCCAGATCGTAAATAAATTCATCCCATAGCATAGGCTTTCTGCAGTAAGGGTCTGTAGCTCCCCACATACCTACTTCATCTCCGTGGAACAACATTGGAGCTCCTATATATGTCATCTGGAAAATTGAAATAAGTTTCAATATATCCTTTGGCTTTATATTACTGTTAATCCAGTCTATTGTCGTATTCGGATGATAATTTGAAGCCAGGTCAGGTCTTATTCCATTATATCCCTTTTCAAGCTGTTTACCTTCCTCCAGATTTCTTCCTATCTTGTCATTTACAATTCTTGAATAAAGTCTGTCTGTATCGTGTGAACCGTTCAAGTTCTGTGAAGCCTGCAATGCCTGAAACGGATACCATGTTCTCTTTTCCCTCAGTTCATTGAAAAAATCCTGTGCAGTAAGTTTGTAAGTTTCTCCGCCTTCTTTTCCCTGGTTTACAAAGTATCCTATTACCGTTTTTAGCCATTCGTAATTCATGACAGTATCAAATTTATTACCGTTATTTATATCACCTGAAGCATTTCCCCACAGCTCGGCAGTTATATAGGAATCTTCTTTTACATCCTTTACAACTTCACGCCATTCATGCCAGAATTTCTGATTTTCCAGACAGTTTGGAACATCAAGCCTCCATCCGTCTATTCCATCATCTTCCTGCCAGTTGTCAGAAACTTTTCCGTCAGGGCCATACATCCATTTTCTTGTAATATTAAAAATATACTCCTTATAGTGTTCATTGAATGTGTTGAATTCAGGCAATGAATTAAATCCCGCCCACGCATTGTAAATTACCCTTTCTTTATTTGCATTTACAGTAAGGTAGGCATCTTCATCAGAAAAATAATCTTCTACCGGTACATGCTTTTCAAAGTCTGTAAATTTATACCAGTCCTTGTATACAGATTTTTCTCCATCAGCCATTACCATATTAAATGTCCAGTGCCTATCGCTGCTGTGATTAAACACACCGTCAAATATGACTCTTATTCCGTTCTTATGTAATTCCTTTATTAAATCAGCCATAATAAGATCTGATTCTGTCCATACCCATGTTGCCGGATCTTCTGTTTCTCCATATCCGTTCTTTCCTTTATTTTCACCCTTCAGATTTACTTCCAGAAGTTTCAATTCGCTGTTATTAACTGCATTTTTTCCGAGAACATCGATATATGTCCTGTTTCCATAGCTATTGCTTTCAGATACGTCAACATTATGTTTCTTACCACTTGTTCTTATTGTTCCAAAATCCGGAGAAATGTGTCTGAAGTCATTTGCTCCATACTTATGGTTCTGATATGAGAAAAACACCGGATTTAGCCAGACAGCATTTATTCCCAGTTCCTTCATGTAAGGAATCTTCTCTTTAATTCCCTGCAGGTCTCCACCATACATTCTTGCATATTTTAAGCTGTAATTTATATTTTTTTCCTTTTCCTTTTCCCATGAAACTTGCTGATTAAAATCAGAAGTCCATCTATTTCTATCAAATTTCTCTTCATTTTCATTTTTAGACCATTTATATTTTTCTATAAAATTCTGTTCATGAAGCTCATTCGCTTTAAATGCCTCCGGACCAAATTCATTGAAAATAGGGTCATTATAGTTATTACCATTATAAAATCTGTCAGGAAATATATTATACCAGATTGCTTCCTTGGACCAGTTAGGTATTTTAAAAATCTGAATATCTTCCGATGAAGTTTTTACAGAAAGTCTCTTTGGTTTTTTTTCGTATGACAAATCTTTTCCGTCAAAGTATGCCTTAACTCCACCATCTTCCAGAACGAAGAAATAAAGAATCTTTTCAACTTCCTTTCCAAAGTCGATTATTCTTTCAAAATAGTCAAAACCATTTGTTCTGTCCCTAAATCTTTCCAGCTCATAAATCATCTCATAATTGTCTTCTTCATTAAGAACCACACTTATATAAGCTCTTTCCACATCATTCATCTGGGTTCTTATTTTAAACTCATATTCCCTGTCTGAAAGTTTATTAAAATATTTCAGGCTTTCATAATTATGAACTATTGCTTTAAGGTTAGTTTTTCTATCTATGGCTTCAAATACAAATTTTCCTGTACCAAGATCCCCCTGTGGAAACAACGCTCCATTTTCTCCAATTATAAGCTTCAGATTTTCATTTTTCGGATACCATTCATTATCAATCAGATATTTATATTCATAAGTTCCTTCAGATAATACCAGTTCAACCTCATAAAGAGTATCTTCTATATGATGGACAGGCTCAGCATCTGCAGTCCATCCATTAAAAATTCCTGATATTTTTATTTCATCAGCTTTTTCAAGATTAAAATCCTTTATATCCAGTTTCATTCTATGAAATTTTGTTTTTGAAAATAAAACCTTGTTTTTTTCAGCATCATAAGTTATCAGAATATCCAGTCCCTTCTGGAATCCTGTTATTGGTTTTGGAGGAGTATTCTTTTCTGCCTTTGCTTCAAAATCAGTTGCAAAGGGAGCAGTATGATTGTAAGTAACTCCCTCCAGATTTCCATTTTCATCTTCCAGCGAAAAAGAATAACTTCCCGGTTCTATATTTGACCATTTGCATATGTATATTCCGTCGTTTCTTTTTTTCAGCTCTATTTTTTTGTATAATTCGTTGTTTCTGAATATTAATACTCTGCTTTTCATTTCTCTCCCAATTCCTTTATATATAAACTTCTTATCCTCTATTTTCCAGATATGGAAATCTATATTTCAAAAAATACTTTATACGCTCTGTATGTTTCATACAAGTCAGCCTTAGAGGATATTTCAAACAGTGAATGCATTGATAAAAGTGCCGGTCCTGCATCTATTGTTCTTATTCCATAGTAGGCAAGAAATTTCGCAACAGTTCCTCCTCCACCTTCGTCAACTTTTCCAAATCCTCCAAATTGATATTTTATATCATTTTTATTAAATATCTGTCTTATTTCCTGAATAAATTCAGCATCTGCATCATTTGCCGATACTTTTCCTCTGCTTCCTGTATATTTTGCAAATGCCAGTCCATAGGAAAGTCTTGCAACATTTTCAGGATCGTGAACAGATTTAAATACTGGATTCATTGCGGCAGTAACATCTGATGACAATGCCTTTGAATTCCATAGAGTTTCCCTCAGAATCTGATCATTGTAGTTTTCTTCAGTCATTGAAAGAAGTTTTCCTACAATTAATTCAGGCAATGTTGTCTTCAAGCTTGTAGAACCTTCACTTCCTATTTCTTCCTTATCTGTAAGATATACCATTACAGTCTTTTCAGGATTTTCCACTTCATAAAGGGCTCTCAATGAAGTATATGCACATATTCTGTCATCCTGTCCATATCCTCCTATCATGCTCTGGTCAATTCCAACATCTCTTAATTTCCCTGCCGGAACAACTTCAAGTTCTGCAGTAATAAAGTCGTCTTCCTCTATTCCGTATTCTTCCTTAAGCTTATTAAGTACAAGCTGTTTTGTCTGTTTCTTGACATTTTCATCATTTACAGGCATATTTCCAAATAAAAGTTTCAGTTCCTCACCTTTGATAACTTCCCTCGTATTTCTATCATCCTGAACTTTATATGACAGATGCGGAAGTATATCAGGTACACTGAATACAGGGTCTGTATCCTTTTCACCTATTGAAAGTATAACCTTTTTCCCATCAGCAAGGAATACTACTCCATGCAGTGCCAGAGGTGTAGCTGCCCACTGATATTTCTTTATTCCTCCGTAATAATGTGTATTTAAAAGGGCAAATTCTTCTTCTTCCTTTATTGGATTAGGTTTTAAATCAAGTCTTGGAGAATCAATATGTGAAACTATCATGTTAATTCCACTTTTAATATCTTTTCCCACTATTACTGCAATAAGGTTTTTGTCTCTATTATTAAAGTAAACCTTATCTCCTGTTTTCAATTCTGTCTTTTCGTTTATATTCACAAACCCGTTTTTCTTAAGTTCTTCTTCCGTAACAGTTACAAATTCCCTTTCAGTCTTTGCAGAATCAAGATATGCCTTATACTCTTCCGAAAATTCAAAAATTCTTTTTTTCTCATCTTCAGTATAATTTTTCCATAAATTTTCCCTGTTCATATATATACCTCCTATTTTAACTTTATAATCCTGTTTTGAATAGTAAATTGTATCATTTTTATAGGTTTTAGTCTATATAAAATTTTTAAGTACAACAACCTATAAAATAATATAGATATAAATTTATTTAAAAATTATTATAGTAAAAAATAAAACGGATATCTGAAAAAATCTTTCTGAACCATTGAATAAGTCCATTTCATTTCCAACAAATATCCGTTCTATACAATTAGATTTTTATAAAATAAACAGTAAACATTTTTTATTCCCGTATAGTGCCTTTTATGGCTCTGTCAAGTATGCCTGTCAGATAGGCAAGTGTCACTCCATAATTTGTTATAGGAACTCCTTTTTCTTCTGCTATCCTTATACGGTTTAACATATTCTTCCTAGTTATCATACATGAACCGCAATGAATAATGAGATCCACATTTTCCATGTGAAACTCCTTCTCTTTAAAAGTTGCTCCATTCTGAAAAATAATCTTCAGATTGGGGTTTATTTTTTTCTTTAGAAGATTGGGTATTTTTACAGTTCCTATATCTTCATGAGATGTTGTATGAGTACAGCTTTCTGCAATCAGGACAGTTCCTTCCTTCTTATTTTTCAGTTCTTCCAGTGCCTTGATTCCTTTAATAAACTCCCTTATATCTCCCTTCTGTCTCGCAAACAGCATCGAAAAACTGGTTAGAGATATATGGGCAGGAACTATTTTATCCACTGTTTTAAACACCTGTGAATCTGTAATTACAAGGTCGATTTTTTGAATTTCCTTTATTGTTTCCTCAAGCTCAGTCTCCCTCACCACCACTGTTTTTATTCCATTATCAAGGCATTCCCTTATTACCTGAACTTGGGGCAGTATAAGTCTTCCCTTCGGAGCTTCCGAATCAATTGGCACTACAAGTATAACTGTCGAGCCATAGGCAACCAAATCTCCTATTAATGGCGGATCTTCTTCCTGTTCTTTCAGATTTTTCAGTATTATTTCCAATAAGTTTTCCCTTTTTAAGTTTATATTTTCATCTAAAAAACTGTCTCCTGAATTTTCCTTCCTTAATTTTTTTCTTTCTTCCTCCTTCAGCTGATCAAGTTTATTCCAGACAAAAATATAAGGTATCCTGAATCTCTGAAAAAACAGTTTTGCTTCTTTTTTTTCCTCCTTGTCTATTTTTTCAGCATTCAGAACATATATTGCTAAATCTGTCTTCTGCAAAATTTCTTCTGTTTTTTCAACTCTCATTCTCCCTAAACTTCCAACATCGTCCAATCCTGCCGTATCTATAATTCTGACAGGTCCGTAGCCTATCAGCTCCATAGACTTGTAGACTGGATCCGTAGTTGTTCCGGGAACATCTGAAACCAGTGAAATTTCCTGATTTAACAGAAGATTAAAAATACTCGACTTTCCAGCATTCCTTCTTCCAAAAAAGGCTATGTGCTTTCTGTTTGAGTCAGGCGTATTTAATCTTTCCATCATAGATACAGATCCCTTTCTCCTGCCTTCAGTTTATCTATATTTTTCAGAACAAACTGTTCCAGTTTTTTATTTTCGATTGTTGCCGCCTGTTCCTTCACAAATTTTTCCACTTTCGCAAGTAATTCCTTATCTCCATAGTCTACCGCATATTCCACCAGTGTTGTCAGGGCATTAGGTTTACATAGGTTATGAATCTTTTCAGATTTTGCTATTTCCATGAATTTTTCTCCGACTCTTCCTGTTCTGTAGCATGAAGTACAGTAGCTAGGAATATATCCTGCCGCCATAAGATCTTCTATTACCTGTTTTGGGCTTCTTTCATCAGCAGTGGCAAACTGATTTACATTTCTTCCCTTTATGTGCTCTTCATATCCTCCAACTCCTGTACATGAACCTGCACTTACTTGAGAAATTCCGTGCTGTAGAAGTATTTCTCTCATTTCAGCTGTTTCCCTTGTTGACAGAATCATACCGGTATATGGAACTGCTATTCTTATAATCGTAACGATTTTCTTAAATGTTTCATCATCCAGCAGATAAGGGAATGTTTCCAGGTTTACTCCTTCTGCAGGTCTTAATCTTGGAACTGAAATTGTGTGGAATCCTACTCCAAATCTTTTTTCCAGATGCTCATTATGCATCATAAGTCCTAATACTTCAAATTTAGGATCTGCCAGTCCAAATAAAACTCCAGCTCCTACATCTTCTATCCCTGCTTCCATTGCCCTGTCAAAAGATGTTGTATGGTAGTCATAGTTTCCCTTTAGGCATTTAGGGTGAACTTTTTTATAAACTTCTTCATCATAAGTTTCCTGAAACAAAATGTAAGTTCCTATTCCCTTTTCATTTAATCTTCTGTAATCTTCAACTGTTGTTGCAGCTATATTTACATTTATTCTTCTTATTTTACCATTTTTATTATAAGTGTCGTAAATTGTATCTATTGCTTCTAGTATATATTCTATATCACAGTTTACAGGGTCTTCCCCTGCTTCAAGAGCAAGTCTCTTATGCCCCATTTCTTCAAGAATCATAACTTCCTTTTTTATTTCTTCCATTGTAAGTCTTCTACGGTGAAACTTGTTTTCCCTCTTATATCCACAGTAAACACAGTTATTCACACAGAAATCACTTATGTAAAGTGGTGCAAACAGAACTACCCTGTTACCATATACATCTTTTTTTATTTTTCCGGCTATCTGAAACATTTTTTCAACCAGATCGGCATCTTCGATATGTAAAAGCTTTGCTATGTCCAGATGTGTTATTTTTTCCTTGTTTTCTGCTTTTCTAAGTATTTCCTGTATGTCTTCCCTTGAAGGATTTTTTCCTTCTTCCAGTAATTGAAATATTTTCTCTCTGTCAATTTTTACATGTTCCTTGAATCTTTCCATTAATTTCATCTCCTTTTGGATCAGAAAGCTTTGAAATTATCATTTCAAGCTTCTTTTCCATTAGCATATAGTATTTTAAACCTCAACTATCATCTTGCCTCATAAACTCTTTAAAAATCAATTTCCATGAATTTCCAGTGTTTCTAAATGTTTTAATCCATTTCTTTTTTAGAAACTGTAGTTTTCACCTGTATTTCAGGGATGCTTCCTAATTTTCCTGTAAATGCATTTATTTCATCCATTGTTCCAAGCATTATTATTGAAACTACTGATACACCTTCATTATGAAAAGGAAGTCCCATTCTTCCGTAAATATGCTGCTGAAAGTTTGCCACGATGTTGTTAAATTCATTCTGATGCTCTTTAGCATTTTCCATCATAACACTTATTACCGCTATTCTTTTTTTCATAATCCCATTCCTTTCAAGTCAAATTTTAGAAAATAACATTCCCTATCTAATTTTATTATATCTTTAAAATTACCTAAGTCAATAAATTGAAAAAGATTATTTTTTATTTGAAAATCAAATAGTTTTAACAGCAAAAAAGGAGGCCGGCTCAAAATTTAAAGAACATGAAAACTATATTTTTTCATTCACTAAAATTTTCTGAGACAGTCCCCTCAAATAATTTATATTCAGTTTTATTTCATTTCACTTAATTTTGCTTCAAGTTTTTTACCTTCTTCTTCATATCCAGGTTTTCCAAGCAATGCAAACATATTTTTCTTATATGCTTCAACTCCCGGCTGGTCAAATGGATTTACTCCAAGAAGATATCCGCTTACTCCACATGCTTTTTCAAAGAAGTAGAAAACGTATCCTAAGTGATAAGGAGTAACTTCAGGTATATTTACACCAAGATTAGGAACTCCTCCGTCAATATGTGCCAATATAACTCCATCAGTAGCTTTTTTATTTACATAATCCAAAGTTTTTCCAGCTATGAAGTTAAGTCCATCAAGGTTTTCCGCATCTTTTTCAATTACATATTCTGATTCAGGTTTTCCTATTGAAACTACTGTTTCAAAGAACATTCTCTGTCCTTCCTGAATGTATTGACCAAGAGAATGCAGGTCAGCTGAGAAATCTACAGAAGATGGGTAAAGTCCTTTTCCATCCTTTCCTTCAGATTCTCCAAACAGCTGTTTCCACCATTCAGCAAAATAATGAAGTCTTGGCTCATAATTTACCATTATTTCTATATTTTTACCTTTTCTAAGAAGTATGTTTCTCACTGCCGCATATTGTAAAGTCTGGTTATCTTCAAGTGTTTTTCCACTATAATCTTTTACAGCATCTGCAGCACCCTTCATTAAATCATCAATATCTATTCCTGCAGCTGCAATTGGCAATAACCCAACTGCTGTCAGCACTGAAAATCTACCTCCAACATTGTCAGGTACAACAAATGTTTCATATCCTTCTGCATCAGCCAATGTTTTCAAAGCTCCTCTAGCCTTGTCTGTTGTAGCGTATATTCTTTTTCCTGCTTCTTCCTTACCATATTTATCTTCAAGCATTTTCTTGAACACTCTGAATGCTATTGCAGGTTCAGTCGTAGTTCCGGATTTTGAAATTACATTTACGGAAAAATCCCTGTCTCCTACTAAATCTATAAGATGATTCAAGTAAACTCCACTCATATTCGTTCCTGCAAAATAAATTTCAGGCCCTTTTCTTTTTTCCTTAGGCAGATTGTTGTAAAAACTGTGTGATAAAAATTCAATTGCCGCTTTTGCCCCAAGATATGATCCCCCTATTCCTATTACAATAAGAACTTCCGAATCAGATTTTATTTTTTCTGCAGCCTTTTTTATTCTTACAAATTCTTCCTTATCATAATCTTCCGGTAATGTCAGCCATCCAAGGAAATCATTTCCTGCCCCACTTTTAGATGTCAGAACTTCGTTTGCCAGTTCAACATATGGTTTTATTTGTTTTATTTCTTCATCGCTAATAAAATTTTTTGCAAATTGATAGCTAAAATTTAATTTCATCTTTTCTACATCCTTTCCATATTTTAAATATAATCTATATTTTTTGTTCTAATTTCTATAAAATTTTAGAAAATATTATAAACAAAAGTTTTATATCATACATATTTTATAAATTTAATTATCTTTTTATAAAGTATAACAAAAAAGCATAGTTTTTTCAAGACAGGCGTTAAATAAAAAGTCACATACCGGAATTATTCTGTATATGTACATAATCCCGATAGTGACTTCATAATTTTTTTCTAAACTATTTCCCATTCTTTGGCAAATAATTCAACATAATTTGGAATCCAAGGTACTCTGCCGAATCTGCTTTCTACATATAAGTAAGGGTGTGTGTTACATAAAGTTCCATCAAGGTTTTGAACCTTTACTCTGACATCGTTATTCCATTTAGGCAATCTCATTGCTTTTGCACCATCTTCTCTTATTACTGTAAATGCTTCTGAAAAGGTCATAATACCAGCTCCTTCAAATAAATTATTTATATATTTTCATATAAAAATCAGAGTTTTCCAAAAATTACCTGCTATATCTGGTTATATTTCTAATTCATTTAATTCTTTACACTATAATTATAATACAAAAACAATAAAAAGCAAGATGCCTTTCCTATTTATTTTACATTTTTAAATATTAATTTTTAGCATTGTTCTGCCGGCATTTCAAAAAGATAGCTGATTGGCTCATCTTTTGCTATTCTTTTTATTGTTTCAGCAAATATTTCACTTGCTGACAGTACTCTAAGCTTATCAAATCTCTGTTCTTCTGACAGATAAATACTGTCTGTTACAACAACTTTTGTAAATACTGATTCCTTCAATCTTTCTATTGCAGGACCTGAAAACACAGCATGTGTCGCACATGCATATACTTTTACTGCACCTCTTTCTATAAGGGCTTTTGCAGCATTGCATATAGTTCCTGCAGTATCTATCATATCATCTACAAGAATTACTTTTTTTCCGTCCACATCTCCAATTATATTCATTACTTCACATTCATTTGCCTTCTGTCTTCTTTTATCTATTATTGCTAAAGGAGTATGAAGCCATTTTGCCAGTCCTCTTGCTCTTTTAACTCCTCCCACATCTGGTGACACTACAACTGTGTCTTCTGGGCCGAATCCCTGTTTTATAAAATGTTTTGCCAGAATTGGTAATGCTTCCATATGATCTACAGGAATATCAAAAAATCCCTGTGCCTGTCTTGCATGTAAATCCATAGTCACTACTCTTGTAGCTCCTGCTTTTGCCAGTAAATTTGCAACTAATTTGGCTGTTATTGGTTCTCTCGGACTTGCGGTTCTATCCTGTCTTGCATAGCCATAGTAAGGAATTATAGCTATTATCTCCTCTGCTGAAGCTCTTCTCAACGCATCAATGAAAACCAGAAGTTCCATAAGACTTTCATTTACCGGATTTGAAGTTGACTGAATAACAAATACTTTACAGCCTCTTACACTTTCTTCAGGTTTTATAAAAACTTCACCATCTGCAAACCGGTTCATTTTTACTAAATTCAAACTTATTCCCAGGTCTTCTGAAACTTTTTTTGCTAAATCTTCACTTGAAGGTCCTGCAAAAATTTTAATTTTCTTCTTATCTTCCTCACTTAAAACTAGCATCTGATATTTTCCTTTCTTGCGAATTGATTATCCTTTTTAAATTTATGATATATCTATTATACCATAATTTTTTTTACTTTAGAAAATTTTTTCTTTTTTTATGTCTTTCCTTGTCAAAAAACCATCCCCATTTATTAAAATATTTTATTGCTGATTGTGAATGGATTATCATCATTTTACGGGATTTATACGATGCTTTCCCATGTTCATGTATAATTTCAGCTTCAGGATAATATATAACCTTGAATTTTTCTCCTATTCTTCTGCATAAGTCGTAGTCTTCCATATACATAAAGTATCTCTCATCAAATTTTCCTACTTCTTCAAAAACTTTAAACGGCACAAAAATAAAACATCCTGAAACAATAGGAACTTCCATAATATGATTGTAGTCGTATTTCCTCATTTCATATTCATAATCCATTTTTGCAATCATTTTCTTAAATGGAAGAAATCTCCTGAAGATTAGATTAAAAGGTGTAGGCAATAATCTGCATGAGTAGTTCACTTTACCATCCGGATCCTTTATTTTTGGACCTATCTGCCCAATTTCAGGGTGCTGTTCCATATAGTCATATATTTTTTCAACTGTACCTTCTTCAAAAACTATATCAGGGTTTATTATAAGATGATATTTTGTTATATTTTCTCCTTTATCTTTCTTCTCCTTCAGAAGTTTTTCTATTACAATATTATGTCCTGCTCCAAAACCGTTATTGGAATTATTAAATATATACTCTATCCTGTCATCACTGAATTTCTTTATAAATTCTTCCAATCCGTTTTTTTCTGAATTGTCTGAAATAAATAATTTAAAGTTCAGTTTTAATTTCTGAAAACAGCTGATTATTTTTCCAAGGACTTCTTCATCAGTATTATAAGTTACCATACATGCCGTTAAATCATACATAATTTTTAGCCTTTCTTCCTATTTTTACTAAAACAAGGCTATCTCAAAATTTAAAAAATAATGTAAATCTATATTTATGAATTATTTATAAATATAATTTTAATATTATCCAAATTTTGAGACAGCCTCCTATTTTATTTATTCAAAATAATTCTTATCAGGATTAAATTCCTGCTGTTTCTGATCCTTGTCAGAAATTGTAAGTTCTTCCGGATTTATTCCAAATTCCTCAAATTTCCAGTCTATATTTAATGTTTTATCACTCCATAAAATACCGCTATCATATTCAGGAGAATATAAATCTGTACATCTGTATACAAATTCTGTTTCATCATCCAATGTCAGGAATCCATGTGCAAAACCCTCAGGAACGTAGAACATAAGTTTATTTTCTTCTGAAAGTTCTATTCCATACCATTGACCAAAAGTTTCACTTCCTTTTCTCAAATCTACTGCAACATCATAAACACGTCCTTTTATAACTCTTACCAGTTTTCCCTGAGTGTGCTTTGTCTGAAAATGAAGTCCTCTTAATACACCTTTTTTAGATTTAGAGTGATTATCCTGAACAAAATTCATTGTAAGTCCTAATTCTTCAAAAGATGCCTGGTTATATGTTTCCATAAAAAAACCTCTTGAATCTCCAAAAACTTTTGTTTCAATTATTACAAGATCTTTAATTGGTGTCTTTTTCACAGTAAAATTGTTCATTCTATTTACCTCCATACATTTCATCATAATATTTCTGATAATCTCCTGAAACTACTTCATTTACCCATTCCTGATTTTCAAGATACCATTTTACAGTTTTTCTTATTCCTGTTTCAAAATCAGTTTCAGGATACCATCCTAATTCCCTTGCAATTTTTGAAGGATCAATTGCATATCTCATATCGTGTCCCAATCTATCCTGAACATAAGTTATCAAATCATAATTTACATTTGATAACTCTGTCTTCAGCACTTTTTTATACTCATCATTTGCAGTAATTTCGTCCTTCAAAATATCAATTACTAATTTTACAATATTTATATTCTGCTCTTCATTAAATCCACCAATATTGTAAACTTCTCCTAATTTTCCATTTCTGACAACCAAATCAATTCCTTTACAGTGATCTTCCACATATAGCCAGTCCCTTACATTGTCACCTTTACCATAAACAGGTAGTTTTTTACCTTCAAGAACATTTTTTATCATTAAAGGAATTAATTTTTCCGGAAAATGATATGGACCGTAATTATTGGAACATCTTGTAATATTTATTGGCATTTTATAAGTTTCTCCATATGCAATTACAATGTGGTCAGCCCCTGTTTTTGATGCAGAATAAGGACTTCTTGGATCAAGCGGTGTTTTTTCTGTAAAAAAATTGTCTCCATAAGTTTTTAAATTAGTTCTGTTTTTTACAACTTTTTTCACTTCTTCATCTTCAATTACTAAATCAATCGCTATTTCATAATCTTTGGATAAACTTCCGTATACTTCATCTGTAGAAACTTGTAAATACTTTACGCCGTCTCTATAGACTGGATATCCATTTTCATCTTTAGAAACTGTCCAAGCTTTTTTAGCATTTTCAAGTAGATTCTGAGTTCCAAGAATATTTGTTTCAAGAAATATCTGAGGATTTTCAATAGATCTGTCTACATGCGATTCTGCAGCAAAATTCACCACATAATCAACATCATTTTCAGAAAATATTCTTTCTATTTCTTTTCTGTCTCTAATATCAACCTTCTCAAATTTTACTCCAGGATTTTTTAATTCTTCCCTTATAGTCCCTAAATTTCCTGCATAAGTTAAAGCATCCACAACTATTACTTTAATGTCTTCTTTATCCGCATACTTTTTCAAGATATACTTCAAATAATTTGCACCTATAAATCCAGCGGCTCCTGTAACTAAATATGTTTTCATTTAAAATCCTCCCAATATTCTCATTTATATTTTATTTATAATTTTTTACTTCTTTTTATAAACTCTTACATAGTCAACTTTCATTTCTGTAGGAAATTTAATATCCCCATCTTCACCTGTTTTATTTTGTAATGCAACATTAATCATTAGGAAATGTGGCAACTTAAATGTATTTTCACTTGATTTTGCCACTTTTTTCATAGATAATCTTTTATATACCCTTCCATTAAACAGCCATTTTATTTCTTTTTCATCCCATTCCACTGCATATGTGTTAAATCTTGTTAAATCTTCATTTTTCTTAATTTTCAGATTATTACCTATAAATGATGCATAAGTATTATCAGCTTTTAATGCATGAGCTGTTCCTGTAACCTTCTGTAAGTTTTCTCCATATATTTCAAATATATCTATTTCTTCTTTTGCTGGAATAGGACTTGTTGCCTGTAAATATCCTTCAGGCCATGTCCAGAATGCAGGCCATGTACCTACTCCTTCAGGCATTGTTGCCCTCATTTCTATCTTTCCTTCATGAACTGCAAATTTATCCTTTGTATGTACTGCACCTGAGCTGTATAAAATTTTTCTGTCTTTTCCATCTATTTTTACTGTTTTATTATCTTCTTTTTTTACTGTTATTACAAGATAACCATTTTCCAATTTTACATTATCCCTTAAATAATACTGTTTTACCTTAAATCCATACTGGTCTACTAAATCTCCATTTTCATCCAGATAATTTCCTGAATTCCATGGATTCCCATTTTCCCAGTAACTCCATTTTGAAGTATCCAGTTTATTTTCATCAAACTCGTCCCTCCAGACAAGTTCCCACTCTACTTTCTTTTTTTTGAAAGAATTTGATAATTTCGATTTTTTCTTTTCCTCTTTTTCTTCCTTTGCTTCTTCAGCTTTATCTACACTTGTTTCACTTTCTATCTTTTCTGCAGTCTGTTTTACTTTTGTTATTGCTTCTCCTGTTTCTCCAGCTGCTAATGAAATTCTGCTAAATCCTATTATTCCCAGGCACAAAACTAAAAATATTTTTTTCATTCTGTTTCTCCTTGTTCTTTTATTTTCCAACATTTTTTAAATCTTAACCCATTATACCAAAAAAGACTGAAATAAGTCCAGTCTTTCATACTATTTTACATAAAAAGCTTCCCTGATAATATTTATATAAAAATTATTTTGATTTTTTATACATTTCCCTGAAATTTCTTACCTTTTCGTCCAGTTCAGCCACTCCCCATCTTCCATTATCCTTTTCAAGATAAATCGTTCCTTTTATGGAAGTATAACCTTCTATATTTTTAAAGGATTTTGTCATATTATCAAACATTTTTTCTATTATTATATCCTCAAATTCTTCTTTAGGTAATTTTGACATTTCTGCAAGTTTTCTTTCATTAAAAATATCATCTTCAGACATTAACTGCATATAATTATCAAAACTTTTCGTTATATCAGGAATTGATATTTCTGCTGTCACTTCTACAATATCGTTTGTTGCATATCTTATTTTTATAACTTTTGTTTTATATTTACTTAATATATCATCTAATAAATCTACGGTATATTCTTCCGTTTTTTTCATTACTTTCTGAGAAAGTTTTTTATCCATTGCAGGTAAGTCCATCTGACTTTCTATCATTCTGGAAGCCATTGCTTTCACTCCTTCAAATGTTGCCTCTGTAATAAGCTTGTAATCTCTTTTGAAGGCTACTTCTATTTCCTTATTATTCTTATTTATCTCCTGCTGTGACAGTGTAACCCCTTTTTTAAGGACTACTTTGTAATCTTCTGAAAATAGCTGTAAAGATAATACCATTAAAACTATTAAAAGTAATTTTTTCATAAATCTGCTCCTCCATTTTTAATATTTGTACTATATTGTAACATATTTTTTCTATTTTTAAATATATTTTTATAAAAAATGGAATGAATGCTTAAATTAATAAGAAATCATTCCATTCTGTATTTTATAAAATTCTATCCTCTGTTTAAAAGACCTATATATTCCTTCACAAGAAAGACCTTTTCCGGCTCCATTTTCATGAGTTCCTCCAAAATCTTTCCTATCTCTATATTTGAGATTTCCTCTATTAGCTCAGACATTATTTCCTTTTTCAAATCTGACATATCCTTATCTGTATAACCTATTATCTTAAACAGCTTCAGATGATCGACATTTAAAATTTTAGAAATCTTCTTCAGCAAAAGAGGATTTGTCATACTGTGCTTTCCTGATTCCAAATTAGATAAATAAGCAGGACTTATATGTAGCAATTCTGCCATTTCCCTTAGGCCGATATTCTTCTGTAAACGCTTATTTCTAATGTAATAACCCAAGGCTATAACAAGATTGGGATTTGCTTTTATATCTTGCTTTTCGTCCATTTTATCCACCTTTCAATATTGCAACTTACTAATGTTACTTAACTTAAAAATTTTCCAAGTCTATTCTATCATTTCTTAATTTATTTTACCACAAAAAAATTATTTTTTATAACAAAATTATCTATTTTTTCTTTTGTCCATAATAGGCATTTTCTCCGTGCTTTCTCAGGAAATGCTTATCAAGCAGCTCCTGCTGCATAGGTTTTACATCTTTATTTACTTGTTCTGTGAATGTTGCCATTTTTGCAAGTTCTTCAAGAACAACTGAATTGTACACTGCTTCAGCTGCATTTTTTCCCCATGTGAAAGGCCCGTGGCTATGAACTATTACTGCAGGAACAAATTTAGGATTTATTTCCCTTTTTTCAAAAGTTTCTATTATTACTGTTCCTGTTTCCTTTTCGTATTCCCCGGCAATTTCTTCCGGAGTCATTTTCCTCGTACATGGAACAGGACCGTAAAAATAGTCTCCATGAGTTGTTCCATAAGCTGGAATATCTCTTCCGCTTTGTGCCCATATTGTTGCATTTGTTGAATGTGTATGCACTATTCCACCTATTTCAGGAAACTTTTTATATAGTTCAATATGTGTAGGTGTATCAGAAGAAGGGTTTAAATCTCCTTCCACTACTTTTCCATCTAAATCGACAACTACCATATCTTCAACCTTCATTTTATCATATTCTACTCCACTAGGTTTTATAACTACAAGTCCTTTTTCCCTGTCTATGGCACTTACATTTCCCCATGTGAAAAGTACAAGCCCCTTTGCAGGCAATTCAAGATTCGCCTTATATACTTCCTCTTTTAATTTTTCAATCATTAAATAAATCCTCCTTCTCTCATTTTTCCAAGCATCCATTCTTTAGCTTTTTTCACTTCTTCAATTGGATTATCAGACTTTTCCGTCCACATTTCTATAAGGAATGGGCCTTTATAGTTCAATTCCTTTAATTTAGCAAAAACTTTTGGAAAATCCACACATCCTTCTCCAAAAGGAACTTCCTTAAATTTTCCCGGAAAACTGTCTGTTACAGCCAGTGTATCCTTTAGGTGAATTCCTGTTATTTCACCATTTTTTATTCCAAGTTCCAGTTCCTTCAATGTATCATTTTCAGGCCATGCAGTAAGGTTACCCACATCAGGATAAACTTTTAGCCATGGTGATTTTATTATTTCTGCATATTCCATATATTTTGTAATTGAGTTTATAAAAGGATGATCCATTATTTCTATCGACAGTGTAATATTATATGAAGAAGCCCATTCTACAGCTTTTTTCAAATTTTCTATAAAATATTTCTTTGTCTGTTCGCTTCCATCTTCATAATAAACGTCATATCCAGCCATCTGAATTGTTCTGATTCCCATCTTATCTGCAAAAATTATTGCCTTCTGCATTAATTCCATTGCTTTTTCCCTTATTTTTTCATCCATGCTTCCCATTGGAAATCTTCTATGTCCACTAAAACACATTGATGGAATTCTAACTCCTGTATTTACAAGCTCAGCATGTATTCTGTTAATTTCCTCATCAGACCAGTCAAGTCTTGCAAGCCTTTCATCTGTTTCATCTATTGATATTTCAACAAAATCATATCCACATTCCTTTACAAGATGTATTCTTTCAATCCAGTCAATATCTTTAGGAAGGGCTTTTTCATATATTCCCAAATTAAGTCTATTTAAATCTCTCATTATTAACCTCTTCTATTAAAATTTATTCTGAACCGTTTGTCCTGTGAAATTCAAACTTTCACATAACCTGTTTCCGTCATAAAAGAAAGAACTTTATTATTCAGCCCAGTATTTAGCTATTTCTTCCTTGAATTCCCTTGCAGCCTGTGCAGGATTTTCAGCCTCAGTTATTCCACGTCCTGCAATAAATGTAAATACATCTACTCCTTTAAATAGTTTAAGTGTTTCAGTGCTTAATCCACCTGTTACTGATACTCTGAATCCCATTTCAATAAGTTTCTTAACCTTGTTCAAATCTTTTTCTCCCCAAGTTTCTCCGGCAAGTAATGCATCACGGCTCTGATGATATATAGCCTGACTTATTCCTGCATCAAGCCATTGCTGAGCCTGTTCATAAGTCCAGTCACCATAAAGTTCCACCTGAATTTCCCCTTTATCTCCACGTACTTCCTTTATTGCTTTTAAAGCTGCTTTCATTGTTGGAATTGTTGCTGAACAGATACATGTCATCCAGTCAGCACCCCTTACCGCATTATTTTTTGCCACTGTTCCACCTGCATCTGCACATTTTGTGTCAGCTACTATTGTCTTTTCAGGAAAAAGGCTTCTTAAAACTTCTACAAGTTCACTTCCTACCTGTAATAGACAAACTGTCCCTGCTTCTATAACATCTACTTCATGTCCTACTGACACTGCGGCTTTTATTGCCCCCTGTAGATCTGAATGATCCAATGCTACCTGTAATAAAGGTCTTGCCATATCTATATCCTCCTATTTTTTATTAGTAAAATATGCCGACTTTTAACTTGCCGGCATATTTCTGATTGCAATTTTTAATTTAATTTATCCGGCAACTGCGTCACTGATTATTTTATAAACATCTTCTGGAACTACAGCCGCTCTTATTTTATCAAATACGTCTTCATCTTCAAAAAGCATTACTATCTGAGGGATAGCTTCTCCATTGTGTACATCTGCATTAACTGCCGCTAGACCTATCAGTATATCTACTTCCTGTCCATCAGGAAATGCAACTGGCTGATCAAGTGTTACAAAACTGAAGGAATTTTTATTTACTCCCATTTCCGGTCTTTCATGAGGCATTGCAAGCCCTGGAGCAAGCACGTAGAATGGTCCCAGTTCCTTAGTTCTTTCAATTATTGCATCAACATAGCTTCTTTCCACAGCATTTTTCTCCACTAAAGGTTTCATACACGCTTCTATTGCTTCTTCCCAAGTTGATGCATGCTGCTTTAACACTACGGAATTATTTTCCTTTAACGAATCCATTAAATTCATTCTATATCCTCCAAATTTTATCTCTACCTTGCCATAAAATTACTTAAATTAACCGATTCCAACTTCTTTCAACTTTGTTTCAAGCTCATTTGCATCAAGCAGATTTAAAAGTCCTATCATTTTAGTATTTGGTCCACCTTTTAAATCATTTATTATATGAGTTGAAGCTAAAACTAAATCATAGTTTGCAAGCCCTGATTTTGCTTCTCCCAAACTGCATGAATTCACATCTGCGTCAACGTCAAGCTTTTTCAGCACTTGAGCCACTTTCATTTTCATAATCATACTTGTTCCCATTCCACTTCCACATACTGCAAGTACTTTCATCATTATTACCACTTCTCTCTTTCTTTTCTATATTTTAATTTTCTCCTAAATCCACTGTTCCTTCAAAATATTGTTCCTTATTTTTGGATTTCATATATTGTAACTGAGGAATTATCAGCATTGATACAATTACCAGAACATATCCTACTATTCCTAAATACTTCATTACAAATCCCTGAGCAAGCCATACTGTACTTTGGTCGATATTTCCATGCCATCCACCTTTTAACTGGAATAAAGCAACAGCAACTGCTCCACATAATACCTGTAATACTCCTGACAATGCTGACAGTATTAACGCAGCCCTTGCTCCACCACGTTTATCAGCATACACTGCAATAGTAGCATTATCAAAGAATACCGGAACGAATCCTGTTATTATGAATACAGGTGATTTGAATATAAGTAATCCTGCTATTGATATAAACTGAGCTATTGTCCCAACTAGGAATCCAAATAATACTGCACTTGGTGATCCAAATCCGTAAGAAGCCGCACAGTCAACTGCCGGTAATGAACCTGGCAATATTTTATTTGAAATTCCCTGGAATGATAATGTCAATTCAGATACGAACATTCTAACACCAGTTTTTAATATTGTCAAATATACTGCAAACAGTAATGTAGTTGATACAACATAAGTTCCGAATGAAAGTTTTTTAGGATCAAATGCTCCTGCTGCAACTCCGTTAGGGTTTATAACTGGACAAGTCTGTACTCCATTTGCAATTGTACATTTTCCAAATTTTGCAGTGAAGAATTCAGGTCCTAATACTAACATTATTACCCCGAAGAATATTATCATTATAAGTCCTGTTGCAATAATATCATCGTGTAACATTGTCAACCATTTAGGTAATTTCAGGTCATCAAGTTTCTTTTTAGGATTTCCTATTTTGGGAGCTAATTTGTCAGCAGCCCAGATTGCAAACATCTGTTGATGCCCTATTGCAAATCCTGCATTTTCAGTCAATCTTTGAGTTGGTTCAACTGAAAGGTTTGATCCTACTGCCCAGTATATTCCTGAGAATAAACCTATAAGAACGATTCCCCATATGTTACGGAACTGAGGGAATAGGAAGAAAATCATCCATGAAGCTGTTGAAGCCTGCTGCTGCATAATATGTCCTGTTATGAATAATGTTCTTACTTTAGTAATTTTTCTGAATAAAACTAATACTATATTTACAATAAATCCAATTAATAATGCCATCATAACTGATGCGGCAAGACTTGCTTTTGAAGGATCCTGTTCTATCATTCCTTTAATTGCTTCATCAACAGCCTGCAGTCCAAAATATGGATCTATAACTGCCGCATTCAATTCAAATTTAGTCTTTAATGCTGCCAGAATTGGTCTGAATGTTGTTACCAGCCCACCTGCACCTACGTTTAATATCATGTATCCTACAGTTGCCTTAATAAATCCACCAACTGCTTCATATATTTTCTTACCTAAGAATAAATAACCTACGAAAACTAAAAGACCTACAAAAAATTCCGGTTTAGTTAATATATTTTGTCCAAACCATGTCCCTATTGCCATTAAAAAATTCATTTTTTTCTCCTTTTAAATTATTTTTATTTTTGATACCTACATCTATTTCAATATACTTTTTTCAAAATATATTGTCTTTTTCCTATAAGAATGATTTGAATGGTAAATCAGGTTCTATAGTGAACGCATCTTCAAATCCTCTTGGATACATATATTCCATATCATCTTTATTATCAGGGAATACAAATTTTCCTCCCGGCTGCCATATATATGGTTTAAATTTGTATTTCATTCTGTCTTTTCTATAATTCCACAATAAAGTAATTTCTTTCGGATCAGCCATAAAGTTAGACCATATATCGTGGTGTATTGGTATTACAACTTGAGTTTTTAATTCCTCAGCCACTCTCAATACATCTGAAGAAGTTAATTTATCTGTCATTCCTCTTGGATTTTCTCCAAATCCTACAAATGCCACATCAACTTTATTTTCATTTCCATGTTTTACAAAGTAGTTTGAGTGATGTGAATCTCCTGCATTATATATGTTACCTGCTTCTGTTTCAATCAGGTAGTTAACTGCCATATCATCCATATCAGGTGGAAGTTTGTCTTTTAAAACAACATCTTCAGCCACTGTAAGAAGCATTGTTCTGTCGAAAGATTCAAGAGCTCTTATTTTTGCATCCTTAATAGTCACTACATCTCCAGGTCTTACAGTTACAAGTTTTTCTTCAGGTACACCCCATTTTCTCCATATATCTGTACAAGTCTTAGGCCCTATGAATTTTGCTTCAGGACAGTTTTGAAGAACTGCAGCTGCTACATTCTGATCTATATGGTCACTGTGTGAGTGAGTAGCCATAAGGGCATCAAGTTCCTTTATAGCAAAAGGATCTATAACGCAAGGAGTAGTTCTCAAGTTTGGCTGTAATGCCACACATCCTACTGCTCTCTGATGCTGATGTTTAGGTTTCATTAATTTGTTTTTACCTGTTCTTTTTCCTGTTGCTACCCAAAGATCCATACAGATATTTGCATTTCCTTCAGTTTTTACCCAAAGTCCCATGTTTCCAAGCCACCACATAGCAACTTTTCCAGACTCAACCTTTGTTTCTTCGATTTCTTCATTTAACCAAGTTCCCCACTCAGGAAAAGTACTTAAAATCCAAGATTCTCTTGTTATCTCGTCTAACTTAGCCATTTCTTTCCTCCTAAAATTTTATTGATTTTTGTTAGTAATCTATTTTTATATGTTCATTATTTGTTAACAATGTTATACCCTGATTTTTTTTAAAGTCAATAGCTATCCTCCATTTCTTTTATTTATGATTATTATTTTATCCATATATTCTATAACTGTTTGTATTTAAAATATTTTTAAATACAAAGAAATGAGCTACCCCAAAAAATGAATAAATATAGTTTTCATATTTTCAAATTTTGAGATAGCTCATCTCCAATTTATTTATACGTTTTTATTTTAACTTGAATGTATTATAGGATGACAAAATGAATTTAAAATGAATGGAATATTGATAAATTTTTTATTCCTTATCTAAAATAAAACATCATTATACTTAATATACATGCTATTAGGCTTAGTATTCTTGCTAGAGTGTATTTCTTTTGTCCTATAAGAGCAAAATATCCATTTGCTAAAGCAAGCAATAACCATAAATTATTATCTATCATTTTTTATAAAAAGTAATAATTAAGTCTGCTCTTAAAATAAAAATATTTTTCTCTGCTTCTTTTCACTACGACTTAATTCCTTTTTACTGGCCACCACCTTTCTATCTCTACTTATATAATAATATCATATTTTTATGAAAAATAATTAAGAAAAAAGTAATAAAAAAAAATGGTGCCCGAGGCCGGAGTCGAACCGGCACGATATCACTATCGACGGATTTTGAGTCCGTTGCGTCTACCAATTTCACCACTCGGGCATAACACCATTATCCAATATTTTTAATACTTATATATTCTAATAAATTTTGAGAGATATGTCAACTATTTTTTTCTAATTTCAATAAGAAGGTAAATTACAATAGCAAATGTCACCTTTAAAATTTGTCCCCTTCTTTTCATATCTCTCAAAATCTTTAATTTTATATGTTTTTTATTCTATTCAACGATTACAGTCAGTTTTATTCCATTTGGAAGCTCAATAACTGCTTTATTTCCATTTTTTTCTGAAAAATTTTCCTCAAATTTTTCCTTATCCATTGTTGCATAAATTTCTTCAACTCCAGTAGAATTTGCTTTTTTAGGGATTTTTCTCATACCATTCCACTGATTCATTCCAAAATGATGATGATATCCATCCACAGAAAGAAAATAAGCCTTTGGCATTTCTGAAACTATATTAAGGCCTAATTTTTCAACATAGAAATTTTTATCATTTTCAATATCTGAAGATTCCATGTGGATATGACCTATTTTTGTTCCCTCAGGAATTGAGAATTCCGGCATATTGTCAGAAATTCTAAGCAGGTCTTCAACATCCACCTGTTCTGTCCCCATAATGACATGGTCATTTTCCCATTTCCAGTTATGATAATCCCTGTCCGCATAAACTTCTATACCATTTCCTTCCGGATCTGTCAGATAAATGGCTTCACTTACATCGTGATCTCCTACTCCGTCAAGCTTTATCTGCTCCTTTACACAGTTTCTCAAAAAGTTTCCTAAATCTTCCCTTTCAGGTAATAAATATGCAATATGATACACATTTGTCTCATCATATCCTTTTATTTCTTCATTCCCATAGGAAATAAGCCTTATTATTTCTTTTGTTTCAGTTCCTAGTGAAATTTCCCTTTTATCAGTACTTTTCTCATCCTTCAGAACTCTCATTTTTAGTAACTTAACATAGAAATCCTTCATTTTTTCAATATCTTTTACTCTTAGGATTATAAAATCAAAATTTAATCCGTATCTTTTTTTATTACTCATAGCATTCACTTCCCACTTTAAAAAATAATATTCATGTATTATACATGTATTACACATGTATATTTGTATATAAAAATATAATAACATTCTAAAATGGAAAAGTCAAGGTTACTTGTATTAGAATTATACAAAAATAATCTTTAAGTATCTATTCCCTTATCATGAATTGAAAGTTTCCTTTTGTTTCCAATATTTCTTCCCAATTTTTAGGAAATTTCATTTTATTAAGTACTTTTATAAAGATTTTTTCTTCAAAATTTTTATACAAAAAAACTAAAGAGTTAGTTAATAATACAGTCAGAGTATCGTATTCTTCTGGAGAAATAAAAAATTTCAAGACTAGAATCAAATCAAAAACACTATATTTAAATCTTAAATTATAATACTCATGAATAATAAATTTATTAATATCAACAGTATTATTAATAAACCTATAATCATATAATCTTTCGTTATGAGCACAAATATTTCTAAAACTGTTAATAAAAAAAATAATGTTACTTAAAGCTTCTCCTGCAAATATATAATCTTTATCAAACTCAAAATAAAACTTAATGAATTCCATTTTTATATTTTTAGCAATTTTAGATTGAATATCTTTTTTACAGCATTTAAAAAAGTAAGCTGTTGTTCCAAAATCCAACTGAGGCATTAAAACCCATAATGGAACTGTTTCATAATTTGTAATATAATGATTAATCCTAGTACCATTTATTCACGATTGCTTACTAATAGTTTTGTTTAATTTTTGAACTAGATAATTAATAGTTTCTCTTAATTGAAAAGTATAATTAAAATTATTTATATTTTGATATGCATTATTATCTGTTTTGTATTTTTCACAAAAATAATAGCTTAACTTCGTTTTTATGTTAGATTCAGCAATAAAAATATATTTTAAAAGATTACTTCTCATCTCGCTATCAAAATGATATAACCAAAATAAATTTTCAAAAAATGTATTTTCTTTATACATCTCATCTGGGTCTTCTATTTTTGTTTTTATATAATTAGGATTTAGGAAAACTTCTTTATAAGCATTAATTAGAGAATAATAATTTACTTTTTTTAAAATATCGAGTGCAAATTTTTCATTCTTAAATTTAAGTTTTTTCCTTTTAAGAACTTCTATCTGTTCTTCAAAAGTTTTAAAAATCTTCTCTTTTTTCATATCCATAATAAAAAACTCCTCAAAAAAAATTAACCCGATATTGTCTTGCAATACCGGGCTAGCATGGCAGCCCTCAGGCATCATGCATTCCACTTTGAAACAATTGTATCACATAATATAGTAAAGGTCAAACTATTTTAATTAAGAAATAGCAAGACCAAATTATCATTCAGCCTACTCTTTTTAAAATAGTATCCCCTTTACTCACTATATTTTATCCGTTTCTCAACTTCCTCATACCTTTCACTTCTAATAATCTTTTCAAGGTCAATATTGGAACGGATATTTCCTTTTTTTATTTCCGGCATGAGTTTTGTTATTTCCTTTTTTGTAAATCCCAGCATTTTCAATGTATCCTCATCAATGCTATTAATATTGTATTTTCTGAGATTCTTTCCATTGTAGTTTTCAGCAGGATTTTTTATTTTTTCCGTATCAACATAAAGATACTTTTTTGCCTGTTTCACTCCTGCATCACCAAAACGTGGAATATATTTCATTTCCTTTATATCTGAAATAATTCCCATTTCATCCCGGAACTCAATTATCTTTTCAGCCTTTGATTTCTGAAATCCCAACTTCAGCAGTTCATCATAGGTGATGCTGTTCACATCAAACTTTTTTTCTGTC
The DNA here is from genome assembly GCA_937925095.1 of uncultured Leptotrichia sp. GTDB lineage: Bacteria > Fusobacteriota > Fusobacteriia > Fusobacteriales > Leptotrichiaceae > Leptotrichia_A. The sequence goes on along the minus strand of CALEXX010000005.1, from coordinate 71,255 downwards.
TTTGACAGATCATTTTCCTTTTTAGCCTTATCCTTCTTATAGGAAGCTTCTTCGCTAATTTCTATATCAGGAATGTTTTTATCCTCAATATAGAGCCTTAGAAAGTTTCCAGCAGTTAAAAGTATTACAAAAATAACAACATGTTTTATTTTCATGTTTTCAACCCCCTCAATTAATTTCCCTTTTATTTTAATTTTTTTCCCAACCCTTTTATATTACCCGGATTTTTTATCTGTTTTTTCAAGCAAGTTCCTTAATGCCTGCTTTTTCTCCTCCAGCCTTACAGGTAGTTCATTTATCCACACCAGCGGATCCTTCGGATTTACAAGCCTTTTTATACTGTTTCTCTTTTCTGTTTCGTTATAATGTATAAGTTTTGTTATTGCTCCTGCTCCAATTCCGATAACAGTCTTGTTTTCCTCTATCATTTCAATATTATAGACAGATTCTTCCCCTTCCAGTGAGTATCCCAGGTTTTCTCCCCACTGGAAGCTATTTTTCTGTCTATACATATAGTAAGGTTCCAGTTTCTTAGTTCCTGTTACTTCACTTATCTTATTAAAAATTTTTTCATAATCAAGTTCAATATAGTGTCTGTAATTTTCCTTATTCAATCTGCTTGCATTTTTTATGGCAAGATTGTGAATTGTAAGGTTTTCAGGATTGTACTTTTCCACTTCCTCCAGTGTATGTAAAATATCTTCAGTGGTTTCTCCAGGAAGACCCAGAATTAAATCCATATTGATTTTAAGCCCTATTTCTTTTGCTATATTGTAAACATTGTCAAATTCTTCCCTGTTGTGGTACCTGTTTACAAGCTTTAAAGTTTTTTCATTGAAACTCTGTGGATTTATACTTATTTTATCCACACCATGTTTTTTCAGTATTTCAAGTTTTTCCCTGTCTAAAGTGTCAATTCTCCCTGCTTCAAAGGTAAATTCTCTAAGACTTTGTAAATCATAATTTTCCTTTACAGTAAGAAGCAGTTTTTCAATTTCTTCAGCAGAAAGTATTGACGGGGTTCCCCCGCCAATGTATATCGTATTTATTTTTAATTTTTCTTCCTTTGAAAATGTTCCTATTTCAGCTGTTTCATTGTAAAGTGACTCAATATATTCATCATATCTTTCTGCATACTTTCCCTTCAGAAGATACGCAGGAAATGAACAGTAGGTACATTTTGTAGGACAGAAGGCCACACCAATGTAAACTCCTATTGTTTCCCTATCGAGATATTTTTCCTGTCTTTTTACTATACCGAGAAGCAGCTTTATCTTTTCATCACTCACAAAGTATATATTTTTAAGTATTTCTTCAATTTTTTCATATGAAAGACCCATACTAAGAAATCTTCCGACTATTTTAGTAGGTCTTACTCCAATAAGCGCTCCCCACTTATACTCCTTCTCTTTTCCAAAAAGCTTCAGAAGGGAGGTTTTTGCCATAACTTCCGCCTGATCAAAATAGTCATGCCCTATTTTTTCGTAAGAAAGTTCTGTTTCCTTTACAGTTTTATCTCCAATAATAACAGAAGATTTCACTGTTATTAACTGTAAAGTTTCATTTACAGTTATACATATATTTTTTTCTGTATTTTCAGATAAAATTTCATAATATCCAGAAAGAAGAACTCTTACAAATTCTTCCAGTTTATTCTTATTTATATCTATATTTGCAGTTATCATCTTTTACTTTACAACTCCTGTAAGGAATAAAATCAGAATAAGTATCCCTACTATGATACGGTAATATCCGAATATTTTGAAATCATGTTTTTTAATATAATTCATAAATACTTTTATTACTCCATACGCAAATATGAAAGATAAAACAAATCCCAAAGCTATAAGGAACCATTCGTAGCCACTTAGGCCCGATCCCATTTTAACTACTTTTAAAAGGGTTGCCCCCAGCATTGTAGGAATCGCCAGGAAGAAAGAAAATTCAGTTGCAAGAACCCTGTTAAGTCCAAGAAGGACTCCACCAATAATAGTTGCTGCCGATCTTGAAGTACCGGGCACCATTGCCAGGCATTGGAAAATTCCTATTTCTACAGCTGTTAAGATTGGAAGCTCAGATATAGTTCTATACTTTTCCTTCCTTTTTTTCCCTGATTCCAGCCATATAAGTAAAACTCCGTATACTACAAGCATTACCGAAACCGTCATTGGATTAAACAGATGTTCGTCTATGACATCATCAAAAAGCAGTCCTAAAACTACTGCAGGCAATACTGCCACTATAATTTTCATCCACATGATTATTATTTCTTTTCTTTTCTGTGGTGTCAATTTTGGTGAAAAAGGCCATATTTTATGCCAGTAATAAACAACAACTGATAATATTGCCCCAAGCTGGATTATTATTTCAAAAGCATTTACAAACTGTTTATTTTCTGACAGTTTTAAAAACTGCTCGACTATTATCATATGTCCTGTACTGCTTACAGGAATAAACTCTGTCAGCCCTTCCACAAGGCTCAGCAAAACAACTTTTACAATATCTAGAATCATGATTTTCTCCTTCTTTACATTCGTATCTAACCTTGAACTGATGTCAAGAACCGCTGATACAATTATCTGATTTTTATATGTTTTACTTCCTTCATATCCTTAAACCTGTTAAATCCTACAATTCCTGCAAGAATTATTATACCTCCAATAATTGTAGCCGGTGTCAGCTTCTCATCCAGAAAAACTATTCCTGCAATTGCAGCAATAAAAGGCATAAGAAACATAAAATTTACAATTTCGCTTGTCGTTTCAGCAAGAGAAAGAGACTTTGTCCAAAAAAGTGAAGCAAGAACGCTTGCCATCAGTGACAGACAAAAAATTATGAGAAAACTCTCAAAATTCATTTTAGGAATTTCCAGCAATGACTTCGGAGAATACAATACTATAAGTATTGTCCCTGCCAAAAGACTGAAAGTCGTAGCTTCTGTTGCTGAATATCTCTCAACGAATTTCTTCTGTATAATATTATATATAGCCAAAGCCGTTGATGCAAAAAGCATCCAAAATACCCCTGCATTAAATGAAAGAACTCCTTCCCACAGCGTCAGCACCAGAATTCCTGTAAAAGAAATAAAAATTGAAATCCAGCAGTAGATATTAATTCTTTCCTTCAAAAATATCCATGATAGCAATGCTGTAATAATTGGACTACATGCCAGAAGTATGCTTGCAGTTGCCGAGCTCAATGTACTTACAGCCTTATTAAAAGCTATCATATATACTGTAAATCCTGAAAATCCCGATATAAAAAACATCAGGCTGTCTTTCACATGAGGAAACTTTATCTTTTTTATAAAAATAAACACAATTAAAGTAAAAAAAGAAAAAACATACCTCAGAACTGCCAATGTGACAGGATCCTTAAAATATTTAAAACCCATCTTTGTAAAAAGAAAGGATATTCCCCAAAAAAACACTGACATAAAAGCTAAAATTTTTGAAGCACCGCTTTTATGACTTTCCATATAAAATCTTATTTTTTTCATGATGACTCCTTTTCCGTATACTATCCTTCAGATACTATCTTCCAAAATCTTTCTGCACTTTTTTCATATCTCTTTCCTGATCTTTTCTTTTAAGGGCTTCCCTCTTATCATGCAGTTTCTTACCTTTTGCAAGCCCTATTTCCATTTTTACAAGCCTCTGTTTTGTATAAACTGACAGAGGAATTATTGTATATCCCTGTTCCTTTATCTTGGCTACCCATTTTTCTATTTCTTTCCTGTTAAGGAGTAGTTTTCTTACCCTCGATTCAGGTTTGTTATGTATATTTCCAAATTCATAAGGAGTAATATGCATATTCATTATAAAAATTTCATTCTTTATAATTCTTATAAAGCTTTCCTTTATGCTCACTTTTCCCGCCTTCACAGACTTCACTTCCGTTCCCACAAGTTCAATTCCTGCTTCCAGCTTATCTTCTATGAAGTAATCATGAAAAGCTTTCTTATTTCTAGCCAGTACCATTTTTAATTCCCCTCATCTTCTGTTTCTGTATTTTCCAAATCTATTTCCTCTTCACTGAAAGGTACAACTTCTATTTCCATTCTATCATAGGAAGCTCCTGTAACTATTACTTTCAGAGTATCTCCCATTGTGTATGAAACATTATGTTTCCTGTCAGTAATTTTATAGTTTTCTTCATCATAGACAAAACTGTCCCTTACAGTATTTACATTATAAACAACTTCTATATGATTTTCAAGCTCCATGAATATCTTATTTTTATTCATTCCGCTCAGCCTTGCTATATAAGTCTTTCCTATCTTGTCCTGCATATATTCAATCAGCTTTATTTTTACACTGTCTTCCTCAAGCTTGTCGGCTATTCTCTCTGTTCTGGAAATAGCCGCCGAAATTACTTCAAAACTGGACATATATTTCGTTTTTTCCTTATCCTTCATAAATCTTTCTATTGATCTTCCCAGCATCCTATGAACTACAAGATCCGAATATCTTCTAATAGGCGAAGTAAAATGCAGATAATATTTTGAAGCCAGTCCAAAGTGCCCCAGATTTTTATTTGCATATCTTGCCCTCTGCATTGCCCTTAAAATAAGCTTATGTATAAGATATCCTTCCGGAAGTCCTGTTGTTTTTTCAATAATTGTCTGGAATTTTCCAGGATGAAGGTCGTCCAGATTTTTTATATAATATCCAAATTTTGCAAGCGATTCATTCAGGACGGATATTTTCGCCTTGTCAGGATCCTCATGTACCCTGTATATGGCGGGTATTTCTTCCCAGAAAAGCTTTTCAGCCACAACTTCATTCGCCGCAACCATAAAGTCCTCTATCAGCTTTTCAGCTTCCCCTCTTTCCCTTACTTCTATCTTCTTGACAAGTTTGTTTTCATCAAGTACAACCTTTATTTCAGGCAGTTCAAAATCTATACTTCCCCTACGCTTCTTTGTATTTCTTATTATGTGGGAAAGTTCAAGCATTTCTGTAAACATTTTATGGACAGGACTGTATTTTTCAATCAGTTCCTCATCCCCTTCAAATATTTTATTTACATCTGTATAGGTCATTCTATATTTAGATTTTATAACAGATTTATAAAAATCATTTCCTATCACTTTTCCTCTAGCATCAAAATCTATTTCCACAGTAAATGTAAGCTTGTCTTCATGCGGATTCAATGAACACAGATTATTTGAAAGTTTTCTTGGAAGCATAGGTATCACCCTGTCAACAAGGTAAATAGAGTTCCCTCTTTTTAAGGCTTCCGTATCAAGTTCCGTTCCTTCTTTTACATAATAGGAAACATCTGCAATACTTACATACAGCTTGTATCCAAGGTCTGTTTTCTCTACATATACAGCATCATCCAGATCCTTTGCATCTGCCCCGTCAATAGTGACAATGTTAAGATGTCTCAAGTCCTTCCTCTTTTCAAGTTCTTCAGAGAAATCCTCTTCTATCCTGTCAACTTCCTTTATTACTTCGTTAGAAAATTTTTCCTGTATTCCGTTATCTATCAGAAGAGCCGAAATCAATGTCTGTGTATCCTGAGGATTTCCGATTATACTTACTACTTCACCTTCAGGCTTTTTCTCCCTGTCTCCCCAGAAATATATCTTTACTGCAACCAGATCTCCTGTTTTTGCACCTTTTGTCTTCTTCTTTGAAATATATATGTCCCTTGGAGCATTTTTCGGTCTTACAAACCCGAAATTCATGCTTTTCTCAAATACTCCGACAATAATATCCCTGTCCCTTTTTACAATCTTGTAGACTTCCCCTTCCCTGCTTTTATCAGGAGATTTGCTGTCCTTAAGTATTCTTATAAGGACTGTGTCTCCATTCATTGCAGTATTTAAATAATTTCCAGGTATAAAGACACTTTTTTCCCCCGGAATATCAAGAAATCCAAAGTTTCCATTACCAATAGAAATTTCTCCTCTAAGAAATCCTTCCTTTTCAGGCAGTGTATACTTTCCATTTCTTTTCAGATAAATTTCTCCATCTTCTTCCCAGCTGTTTACAATCTGTTTATATAACTTTCTTTTTTTCTGGCTCCAATCAAGGAGCTGTAAAATTTCCTGAAAGGTAAATTCATACTCTTCCAGCACCTGTCTCAGGTATTTCAGTTCTTTTTCCAAATTTTTCATTTCTCACCTTATTTATTTTTATTTTTTATATATTAGAGAATTTCTGAACAGAATGATGTTCGGATGAATTATATTATTTTTTGAAAGCAGATATTCAAGTTTTGTATCTATTTCATATTTTACTGCTTCATCCAGATTTTCTTTGGCAAGTTCCCTTGCCTTTTCTACACCTTCCCAAGTCCTTCCATCCTCTATCGCATCTGCGAGATACACTATTTTAGACAAAGTAGACATATTCTTACTTCCTATGGTGTGATATCTCACTCCATCGAGTATATCTTCATTATCAACACCATAAATATCATAATTGTTCTTTACAAATTCTGCTCCTGCAAAACCATGTAATATTGCTGTTGAATGTGACATTTCATCTTCAACTTCAGGATATTTCCCCTTCACCAGGTCAATCATACGTGAAAGTTCAAAAAACTTCGCTATATCATGTAGATAAGCAGATACTTCAACATTTTCTTCATTTTCACCATGAATTTTTGCCAGCCTTTTTGCACACTCGGCAACTCTTTCAACGTGTGCATACCTCTTTTCATCAAGATGTCCCCTCACATTTATTTTAATTTTCTCCAAATCCATTTCCGCCTCCTTATATGAAAAGCAGGCAATTATTGAATAATTGCCTCTCCATCTATCTGTATATTTATTCCCTGTATATTAGGAAAATTGTTTGAAATCGTCCTTGCTACCGACTGTGTAAACCCGTCAAACATCTCCTTATTTTTTCTCAATCCTGAAAATGCTTCATTTAATTTTATTATAACTGTATTTTTCCCGTCAACCTTTACATTATACGCACTCAGAAACTTCATATCCTTTGTCAGGAAAGGAGAATCTTTTATAACTTCATTTATGTAGTCTCCTTCTATAAGGTTCTGCTGCTTTTCAATAACCGCTTCCTTTTCTTCAACCTGTTTTGTCTGGGGATTATAAACAAATATGGATAATTTTTCAAGCGACTGCTGATTTTCTGCAGGTGTTTTAGTCAGATTTGAATCAACAACCACATTTATTGTTTCATTATTTTTCTTATCGTATTCATTTACTGCTATTGCACCGCCAGACAGAAGGATAAGCAATATTACAATGAAATTACTTTTGAAAAAGTTTTTTTTCTTTTTTTTGACTGCTGTTTCCTTTTCTTTACCTGTATCCTTGTTATTCCCCTCCATAGTTTACTCCTATCAATCTTTCATTATTTTAAATACTTCTATTTCATAAAGTGTCTTCTTATTGCATCAGCTATGGCTTTTGCGGCTCTTTCCTGATCAAAATCATTTACAAATTGGGATACATCTGAATAATTAGTCACAAATCCAAGTTCTATAAGTATTGAAGGAGAATTACTTCCTCTCAGTACTGCAAAGTTTGCACTCTTTACTCCTCTGTCCTTCATTGCAAAGTTACTTAAAAGTCCATTTAATACATCCTGTGCCAGTGCCGAACTTCTTGTCTGATTCATTCTGTAATTAATATCCTTTAAAGCGTAATCTGACATTGCAACTCCACTGTCTACCGTGTTATTAAACTTAGCTACATCTCTGCTGTAATTATCTGCATCCTTTTTTGCATAATAATATACTTCAGTTCCGCTTGCAGAAGAATTTCCACCTGAATTCAGGTGAACACTTACAAACAGGTCAGCAGATCTTACATTTCCTATTTCAGGTCTTTCCTGCAATGTTTTAAATATATCTGTTGTTCTTGTCATTATTACGTTATAGTCTTTTCCTAGTTCTTTTCCTAATTTTAATCCTACCTGCAGTGCAAGGTCTTTTTCCCTGTAACCGTTTCCTACAGCTCCTGAATCGTGTCCTCCATGACCTGGATCTACAACTATTGTGTATGTACCTTTTTTATTTGAAGTTGGTCTTCTTTCTGTTGTGTCAGTTGTTCTTGAAGGCTCATTTATTCTATTATCCACTACTTTGTTATTTATTTTTTCTCTTCCATTATCTGAAGAAAGTGCATTCGGATTATTAAATTTCACCTGAAATTCCTTCTTTGAGTTCAGTACAATATAGTCTGTTCCGTCTTTAAGGAAAAAGTATATTTTTACTCCATCTCCCTGTTCCGTTATACTTACCGAATCCAAATAAGAATCTTCTAAAATTCTAGGATCTACTGCATTATTTTTTACATTTGGCAATTCCAGTATAAGTACTGATCCTGTTTCTGTTCTACCTTTTATTGCCTGTATGTTAACCTTCTTATTTTCTTTTAATGTTCCTGTAAATACTCCACTTCTATAATCTATTCTTCCCAAAGTTTCTGAAAATACAACTGTACTCATTAAAAGTAGCAGAAGTACAAATAATTTTTTCATTTTTTCCTCCTGATTTCCATTATGGTTTTAAAATTATCTGAAAATACACGATTAATGAATATTCAAAATAATAAAACCTGATTATTTCACAACTCTTGAAACTGCACTTTTTGAAATAGTCATTTTTACATTCTTATCAATTGTAATTTCTACAGTTGTTTCAGAAACAGCCGCAATTTTTCCATGTATTCCACCAATTGTAACTATTTCATCTCCTATTTTTAAGCTATCCAGCATTGTTTCCTGTGCTTTTTTTCTTTTTCTTCCTGCAAGTATCTGTGGTAAAAATAAAACTACCATAAACACTACATATATCAGTATCCATTGACCTGTTCCCATTGTTCCGCTCCTTAATCTGTAATTTATTATTTTTCTATAAAATTATACCATAATCATGGCTCTTTTTCAATTTTTTATTTCTTTTCCTGAAAAAGAACAGACTTTTCCACAATTCCTACATTTTTTTCAAAGTATATTTTTCTGTCTTCATATTTTAAAAGTATTGGATATATTTCCACCCCTTTTTCCATTGCTTCGTAAAAAGTTTCAGAAAACTCCCTGTCTATGTTATGTTCAGGAGCAAATATTTCCGACCTTCTGAATATAAGGATTATTACTGCAGCCCTGAATCCTTCCTTCTTAAGTTCCATAAGTTCACGTAGATGCTTTACAGCCCTTACTGAAGGGGCTCCGGGAAATTTTGCAATATTATCCTCCACAAGTGTACATCCCTTTGTCTCAATATATATCTTATCTTTTTCCGTTTCCATGTAAAAATCCATCTTGCTGTTATTATACTTCATCTCAGGCTTTATATATGAAGGTTTTCCAAATGGCGAAACTTTTTCATTATTAAATATTGATTCTGCAATATATCTATGAAATGCTGTATTTATAAGGACTGTTTCATTGTTAATTTTTACAGCGATAACATCCCATTTTGTCTTTCTTTCCTCCTTATCAACCTTTTTTATAAGCAATTCTGCTCCGTCAACAAGGAGTTCCTTCAGCCTTCCTGTATCATGAAGATGGGCAAAATCTTCACCTTTTCCTTTTTCTTTTTCTTTCCCTTTAAATTCAAATCTTACTGTAAATCTTGTAACTCTTTCCTTAAAAATTACAGTTTTGTCATAATCTATTCTGTAAATGCTTTCTTTATTATCTTTCTTCTGTTTTTTCATTTATTTTTTCCCTTACTGTTTTCATTTTTATAATTCTCTGATTACTGCTTCCCCTGAATTTAAGCCGAGGAGAATAAAGCTCCTTAACAAAAAGTCCGTCTACCAGTACATCTATATACTTAAGACAGGCTTTTCTTTCCTTATTTTCCAATATAGCTTCTATTGTATATCCTGTATAGAGCCATATGTTTTTTCCGGTTTTTTTCTTTAAAAATTTTAATACTTTAAACATTTCGACGGGATTAAATAAGGGATCGCCTCCACTTACTGTAATTCCGTCGAGCAGTTCGTTACTATTTATTTCTTCCGCTATTTTTTCAAGCCTTTCATATGTAAGAATTTCTCCGTTGCACGGATTCCATGATTCCTGGTTATGACATCCGGGACAGGCGTGGGAACACCCTGAAAAATAGATTGAATACCTCAGCCCTTCCCCGTCTACTATCGTTTCCCTATATATTCCAAGAATCCTTAACGTAAATTCTTCCTGTCTTTTTTCGATTTCCATGGCATCACTTCATCCCGTGTTTCACTCTGTCTTTTTCTTCAGCTTTCTTTGCACTGTTCCAGCTGTCCAGATCTCCTGTCAGATATCCGGTTATTCTTCTTATTTTGGATATATTATGACTTCCGCATATAGGACATTCATCTCCGATTATTGTTTCTGTACCGCAGTCCCTGCATTTGTCAATCGGATGATTTATTGAACCGTATCCGATACCTGTATCTTTCATCGCCTTCACGATTTTCAGTATTACCCTTACATTCTTTCTTGCTTCCCCGTCAAGTTCCACATATGTAATGTGTCCTCCTGTAGTCAGCTTATGAAAAGGTGCTTCTTTTCTTATCTTGTCAAATATTCCTATATTCTCCTTCACATCAATGTGGAAGGAATTTACATAATAATCCCTGTCTGTAACGTTAGTTATTTCTCCAAATTTTTCCCTGTCAATTCTTAAAAATCTTCCCGCCAGACTTTCTGCAGGTGTTGCCAGTATGGAATAATTCAATCCACACTTCTCTTTCAGTTCAGCTGCAATGTCATCCATCATTTTTACAGTGTCATAAAGAGTATTATATGCCAGTTCACTGCTTCCATGATCCGCATCAAATAGGGCATACATGGCATTTGAACCTCCTACAAATCCTATTCCCAGTGTACCTGACAGAAGTACATCCCCAAGCTCACTGTTAGGACTTGCATTAATCATTCCCTTCCATAAATTGTTTGCCCTCATGAAAGGAAACTGCTTTGCCAGTGCCGTTCTCTGAAAACTGTATCTCTCATGCAGCTGTTCCGCAGTAAAATATGTCATTTCCTTAACTTTTTCCTGAAATCCCTTTACGAGAAGTTCACATTTTTTATTTATTTCTTCCTGTTCATCTGAAAATTTTCCTGCCTGTTTCATTTCTTCTATTTCTTTTTCAACCTTTTTTCTCACTTCAATGGCAATTCTTGGGAAATTAATACTTGTAAAAGAAAGATTTCCTCTTCCAAGGCTCGTCTTTTCCCCGTGCAGATTTTCAAAAACCCTTGTTCTGCAACCCATTGTCGCCACTTCATATCTATATTTTAAAGGATCGTTTATATCCCATTTTTCGTGTCTGTTAAATTCAGTATCCAGGAATACAAAGTTTGGAAAAAGACGTCTGCTTGTTGTATGGCATGCAAGTAGAAGCAAATCAAAATTAGGTGCTTTAAATTTTTTCCTGTTTTCCATGTGGGAAGCTGTATTTTCAATATCCCCATTCAGTTCTTCCGCCGCCTGGTTCATCACTTCCTCAAAGTTTTCCATTGCATATCCGTAATCTTCTTCAGTATAGTTGAGCCCTTCCTTAACTTTAAAAATCTGAATAGGAAATATCGGTGTTTCCCTCTTTCCAAGACCATCTTCGGTAGCCTTCAGAAGTTCCCTTATTACCATTCTTCCTTCTTCGGAAGTGTCTGTCCCATAATTTATTGAAGAAAATACAACCTGGTTTCCTCCACGTGAATGCATCGTATTAAGATTGTGCAGGAACCCTTCCATTGCCTGATATGTTTCAAGCCTTGTATCATCATAGGCAATTTCCATAAGTCTTTTTATCTGATCCCTAGGTATTTTAAAATGTTCAGCTGTCTTTGTAATCGTTGTGTCATCAGGTAATATTGTATGTATATTTTCGTTTATGAAGGATTTTACTTCTTTATTTGTTTCATCAACATAGTCTAATGACAGGAAACTCAATATTCTGTATCTGAAATGTCTACGGAATGATTTCAGCACTCCTTTTGCCATATAAAAATCAAATGCCGGAATTGACTGTCCACCATGCTGTTCATTCTGGTTTGTCTGAAAAATAATTGTAGCCAGTGTGGCATAAGTTGTTATACTTTTTGCTTCCCTTATAAATCCATGTTTCGTCTGAAATCCATGCTCAAACATATCTGCCAGGTCATACTGAAGGCATGTTGTTGTCTTGCTTGGGTAATAGTCCAGATCATGAATATGAATTTCTCCGTTGTTGTGTGCTTCCTTAAATTCAGGGGAAACCAGGTTCTCCAAAGTATACATTTTTGATACTTCGCTTGCAAACCTCATCATCTGACCCGCCGGTGTCATCGAAGACATATTTGCATTTTCATTATTTATATCGTTTTTTTCAACGTCTACAATTCCTGAAATGATTTTTTCCAAGTCTTCTCCCAGTTGATTGTGCATTTTCATTACCCGCCTTTCAAAATTATTTACTTTCGTTTAACTAGACCTGAATTCCCCTGTGAATTTTTTCCGTTTTCCCCCGTTATATTTCAATTTCAAACAACAATCTAAAACCGCCCTTTTTTCTTCTATATATTGTTTATTTTTTTTATATTACCACAATATTTAGTAACTTTCAATAGGGTATATATTTTTTATATAATTACCTCCGTATCATTCATAACTGAAAAAACCAAAAATCTGAAACAATAAAACACTGAAATCATTATCTTTTTTTTGTTTTAATAAAGATTAAATTATATATCTAATTTATAAATTAAATTTTTAATGTAACTATCTAAAAAAGAAAACTTAACAATGGGGCTGTCTCAAAATAAAAAAAATACAAAAAACATATTTATTCATTTACTAAAATTTCACTTATACAAAACAGTCATTCATAAATATAGTTTTTACAGTATTTTTTTATTTTTGAGGCAGCCCCTATGTATATTTTTACTATTTTTAGACACTTCCTTCTAATTATAACATTGTTTTCATTTGATAATCTTGACTTTTAAAATTATCAAGGTAAAATAATATCGACAAATTTTTTAGAGAGAAGGAGAGAATATGAAAAAGAGAATTCTGTTACTATTACTGACTTTAGTACTTTTAACTTTAACAGCTTGCGGAAGCAAAGGGGAATCAGGTTCTTCTGATGGAAAAAATGCTGAAATAAAAGGAAAGATTGTTATTTACACTTCAATGTATGAAGATATTATTGACAATGTAAAGGAAAAACTTAAACAGGAATTTCCTAATCTGGAAGTTGAATTCTTCCAAGGTGGAACAGGAACACTTCAATCAAAAATCGTTGCAGAAATGCAGGCAAATAAATTAGGGGCAGACATGCTTATGGTTGCTGAACCTTCTTATTCACTGGAATTAAAAGAAAAAGGTGTATTACACGCTTATGTTTCAAAAAATGCTGAAAATCTTGCATTAGACTATGACAAGGAAGGATACTGGTATCCTGTACGTATTTTAAATATGGTTTTAGCGTATAATCCTGACAAATTTAAGAAAGAAGACCTTGCACAATCTTTTGATGAATTTGCAAAAAAACCAAACTTAGCAGGAAAAATTTCTATTCCCGATCCATTAAAATCAGGAACAGCTTTAGCGGCAGTATCTGCATTAACTGATAAATACGGTGAAGGATACTTTGAAAGCCTTGCAAAACAGAAAGCAGTTGTAGAATCAGGATCAGTTGCAGTTACAAAACTTGAAACAGGTGAAGCTGCACAAATTATGATACTTGAAGAATCAATCCTTAAGAAAAGACAGGAAGAAAATTCAAAACTTGAAGTTATCTATCCTACTGACGGAATTATCGCAATTCCTAGTACAATCATGACTGTAAAAGAAGAAATGTCACCTAACAAAAATATAAAAGCGGCAGAAGCTTTAACTGACTGGTTCCTATCTCCTGCAGGACAGGAAGCTATCGTTGACGGATGGATGCACTCAGTACTTAAAAATCCTGCAAAAGCACCTTTCGATGCAAAAGCTACTGCAGAAATACTTGCAGCTGCAATGCCTATTAACTGGGATAAAACTTACCACGACAGAGATAAATTACGTGAAATTTTTGAAAAATATATAACAAAAGCTGCAAAATAGTTTGTAAATTTTAATTTTGAAAAGAGGAAAAAATGGCAAAAAAATATAACATAGATATAAAGTGGATAGTCATACTTATTGTTGTAGCTTTCCTTGTAATATTTGAAGTTATCCCTTTATCTTATTTATTAATCCGTTCACTGTTTCCAAAGGGAAGTTTTTCTCTGGAATCCTTTAAGAGGGTATATACTTATGATCTGAACTGGACAGCGTTAATAAATACATTAGTGATTTCAGGATTAACTACATTATTTGGAGTTATACTTGCTTTCCCGCTGGCATTTCTTGTAGGAAGAACAGACATGTACGGTAAAAAGTTCTTCAGAACCCTGTTTGTCACAACATATATGGTACCTCCATATGTGGGTGCGATGGCATGGCTGAGACTTCTGAACCCAAATGCAGGAGTTTTAAATAAATTTCTTATGCAGATTTTTAATCTGCCAAAGGCTCCCTTCAATATATATACAGTGGGGGGAATAGTATGGGTACTTACGTGCTTCTACTATCCTTATGCTTTTATAACAATATCAAGAGCGATGGAAAAAATGGATCCGTCATTGGAAGAAGCTTCAAAAATATCAGGGGCTTCGCCTCTTAAGACTCTGATGACTATTACTATTCCAATGATGACTCCGAGCATAATAGCTGCAGGACTTCTCGTATTCGTTGCTTCTGCATCGGCATTCGGTATACCTTCAATTATCGGAGCACCAGGACAGATATATACTGTAACTACACGTATCATTGACTTTGTTCACATAGGTTCTGATGAAGGGCTTAATGACGCAATGGTACTGGCAGTATTCCTTATGGTAATAGCAAACATCGTTTTATACATTACAACTTTCGTAATTGGAAAAAGACAGTACATAACAATGAGTGGAAAATCTACAAGACCGAACATAGTGGAATTGGGAAAATGGAGAATGCCAATAACAGTTATTATTTCAATTTTCTCATTCTTTGTAGTAATTTTGCCTTTTGTTACTGTGGCACTTACTTCCTTTACTGTAAATATGGGAAAACCTATAAGCCTTTCAAACATGTCCATGAGTGCATGGAATAAGGTATTCTCAAGGGCTTCCATATTAAGTTCAACTAAAAACAGTATAATTGCAGGACTTGCGGCGGCATTCTTCGGAATTATGATTTCATGCATAATGGCATACCTGCTGCAGAGAACTAACGTAAAAGGAAAAAGAATTCCTGACTTCCTTATAACTTTAGGTTCAGGAACTCCAAGTGTTACAATCGCCCTGGCATTAATAATATCCATGAGCGGAAAATTTAAAATTAACATCTACAATACTTTGACAATAATGATTATAGCCTATATGATAAAATACATGCTTATGGGAATGAGAACAGTCGTTTCTGCAATGAGCCAGGTTCACCCTTCACTGGAGGAAGCGGCACAGATTTCAGGTGCCAACTGGCTGCGTATGCTTAAAGATGTAACTCTTCCGTTAATTGGGGCAAGTATCGTTGCAGGATTCTTCCTGATATTCATGCCGTCATTCTATGAACTGACAATGTCAACGCTACTTTATTCATCCAATACAAAAACAATAGGATATGAGCTGTACATTTACCAGACTTACCACAGTCAGCAGGTGGCAAGTGCCCTTGCAACGGCTATCTTATTATTTGTAATTATAGTAAACTATCTTTTAAATAAATTGACAAAAGGACAATTTTCAATATAGAGCAGGAGGAAAAATATGGCTTCGGTAACAATAACAGGGGTAACAAAATCATTTGGAGACGTTCAGGTCTTACAGGAATTCAGCCAGAAATTTGAAGATGGGGAATTCATAACACTGCTAGGTCCTTCAGGTTGTGGAAAAACTACTATGCTAAGACTGATAGCAGGTTTTGAAAAGCCCACAAGCGGAGAAATCTATATAGGCGACAGACCTGTATCAGGAAAAGATAATTTTGTATCTCCTGAAAAAAGGGAAATAGGAATGGTATTCCAGTCATATGCTGTATGGCCTCACATGAATGTGTACGATAATATTGCATACCCTTTAAAAATTAAGAAAACTAGCAAAAAAGAAATAGATGAAAGAGTCACTCAGGCTCTTAAAACTGTCCATCTGGAACAGTATAAGGACAGATTCCCTTCAGAACTGTCAGGAGGACAGCAGCAAAGGGTTGCTTTAGGAAGAGCTCTTGTAGCACATCCTGAAATACTTCTTCTAGATGAACCTTTATCAAACCTTGATGCGAAACTTAGGGAAGAAATGAGATATGAAATCAAGGAAATAACTAAAAAACTTAAAATTACCGTTATTTATGTAACCCACGACCAGATAGAAGCAATGACAATGAGTGACAGAATAGTGCTTATTAACAAAGGGGAAGTTCAGCAGGTGGGAACTCCTCAGGAAATCTATTCACGTCCTAAAAATGTGTTTGTTGCAAACTTTGTAGGAAAAGTGGATTTCATAAAGGGAAAAGTTGAAAATGGAAATATTCTCTTAAACAACAGTAACGGTCAGACTCTTCCTAATACAAGTCCTTTCACGAAGGATGTCATAGTGGCAATCAGACCTGAAAATGTGATGCTTGCTGAAGACGGAGAACTGACAGGAAAAGTATTTTCAAAATTTTACCTTGGAGACTGCAATGACTTAAGGGTTGAAGTTGGAAACGGAAATATTTTAAGAGTTACTGCAAGAGCTTCCACTTACGATACTCTGAAGGTAGGGGAAGAAGTAAGACTGAAAGTTCTTGAATATTTTGTGTTTGAGGATGATGGAAAAGACCAAACTAAAATAATGACATAATCAATGATAATAAAAGAAAATATAAAAGGTTATTCTATAAAAGAAAATGAGAAAATTTACAGCACTTTTAATGCAAAATGATACTTATTCATTTACTAAAATTTTACTTATTTAAAATAATCATTCGCTAAAAAAAATTATAAACTCGCCGATGGCTCAGACAATAATTTTTTCTAAGCTCATTTCATATTTTAAATTGTAAAATTTTAAAGAATTCATAAATATCATTTTTGCAACATAATTTATTGTAAATTTCTTTTTTCGGAATAACCTTTTCTTTTATTATTATTGATTTCTAACATGAAATAATATATAATTTATTAGTAATTAATAAAAAAATTATAGATAGAGGTGAAATTGTGAAAGAGAAAATCATAATTGTCGACTTCGGTTCGCAGTACAGCCAGCTTATTGCCAGAAGAATCAGGGAAATGGAAGTTTACTGTGAAATCGTACCTATGGTTGACATTGAACAGATTAAGAATGGAGAAGATAAAATCAAAGGGATAATCTTTTCAGGAGGTCCTGCCTCAGTTTATGAAAAAGATTCGCCTACTGCAGATAAGGCAGTTTTTGATTTAGGAATTCCTATATTGGGAATATGTTATGGAATGCAGCTTATTACACATCTTAACGGTGGAAAAGTTGAAAAGGCTGAATCAAGGGAATTTGGAAAAGCAATTTTGGAAGTACTGGATGATAAAAATCCGCTTCTTTCAGATATTCCAAAAACTTCAAGCATATGGATGAGCCACAATGACCATATTACTGTGCTTCCTGAAGGTTTTGAAATTATTGCCAGAACAGATTCATCAATTGCAGCCATTACAAACAATAATGGTATTTATGCACTGCAATTTCACCCGGAAGTAGTTCATTCTGAATGCGGAACTGAAATAATTTCAAACTTTGTTTTCAATATATGTAAATGTGAGAAAAACTGGAAAATTAAAAACTTTATACAGGAAAAAACAGAAGCAATAAAAGAAACTGTAGGAGACGAACATGTACTTCTTGCACTTTCAGGAGGGGTGGACTCTTCTGTGGCTGCCGTCCTGATTAACAATGCAATAGGAAAACAGCTTACATGTATGTTTGTGGATACAGGGCTTCTGAGAAAGGATGAAGGAAAGAAAGTCCTTGAATATTATAAGGAGCATTTTGACCTTAATATTGTGTTCGTTGACGCAAAAGACAGATTCCTTAATAAGCTTAAAGGTGTGGATGAGCCTGAAGCCAAAAGAAAGATTATTGGAAATGAATTTATCGAAGTGTTCAATGAAGAAATTAGAAAACTTAAAGGACAGGAAGGGGCAAAATTCCTTGCACAGGGTACTATCTACCCTGATGTTATTGAATCACAGTCTATAAAAGGACCTTCTCATACTATAAAATCTCACCACAATGTAGGAGGACTACCTGAAGACCTTAAATTTGAACTTCTTGAGCCTCTAAAAGAATTATTTAAGGATGAAGTAAGAAAAGTTGGGCATGAATTAGGACTGCCAGACACAATTATAAACAGACATCCATTTCCGGGACCAGGGCTTGGAATAAGAGTTATCGGAGAAGTTACGCCTGACAAGGTAAAAATACTTCAGGAAGCTGATGACATCTTTATTAACGAGCTTATGGCAAAAGGGCTTTATGGAAAGGTAGACCAGGCATTTGTAACATTGCTTCCTGTAAAAACTGTTGGAGTAATGGGAGACCAGAGAACATATGAATATGTGGCTGCAATCCGTTCGGTAAATACTATCGACTTTATGACTGCCACATGGTCAAAATTGCCTTACGAATTCCTTGAGGAAGTGTCAAACAAGATTATAAACAAAGTAAACGGAATAAACAGAATTGTGTATGATATTTCTTCTAAGCCACCGGGAACAATTGAGTGGGAGTAGGAATGTATTATTTAATTAATTGTTATAAATAGTTTATTAGTATAAATAAAAAGGGGGATTTCAATGTCAAAAATTAGAAAAGATAAAATAGATGTAAAGAAAGTTACTATTCAAATTTATACTGAAGATTTTTAAAATGATTATATAAGTTTTATCGATATTACAAGACATAAAACAGATGAATCTTTTATTGTTATTAAATAACTGATTAAGAAATAAAAATAATATCTTATTTTTAGGTTTACAAGAAACAATGCAATTAGAATTTTATCAAAATTAGAACAACATAGAGGAATATTTGCTAATAGTAACATAGCTATAGAATTTATTTTCTGGATTTTACCAGAATTCAAATTCTATATTATTCGAAATTATTATTAAATTGAAATTTAAATAGAGAATTTTTAAGAATTAATTATAAAATTCAATTCTATAAAAGATTTAAAAAAAGAACAACTATGCTTTAAATATGTGAAGAAAACAAGAATTTGAAAGATAATGTGAAGATACTATTTGATTTTTAACGAAATATCAATACTTATAAATATGGAAAGTTACAACGCTATTTTAATCAAAAACGAGGTTGAACGAATGACAGAACTTAGAAAATTTATAATAACTCAGTTAATATGAATTGAAAAACTAAATAATGATAGTTTTAAAAATTTGGAAGATAAATTAAATAAACAGTATTTTCTAGTGAATATAATATAAAATAAAATCTAACACTGAAAATAGAAAAATAAAAAGGAGGATGTGATAAATACTACATGTATATATCATACAAATTTAAACAATGATAGCTGGTGTAATAATAAGAGGTTTTAAAAATTATAAAAATTTAAAATTTGTGCCTATTGCTAATGATGAAAATTTTAAATATAGTGTATTTGTCGGAAATAATGGAGTTGGAAAAAGTGCAGTTCTTGAAGCAATTGACACAATAATAAATAATAAAGAATGGAATATTACAATTGGGGGAAAAAAAAGTGAAGCCTTTATTTGTCTTATTTTTCTTATTGACAAAAAGGAAGAAATATTTCTCAAAAATAATAAAGAAATTTTTGATTTTATCAGCGACTATTTTTGGAATTCCAATGAAGATATTAATTCTAACTTAAAAAGTGATACTTTTAAAAAATTTTTTAATTTCAGAGATGAACTAAAATTAAAGTATGAAAAAACTCATAACTTTATCTTACTAGGAGTAAATTTTGAGGATAAAAATGTATATTTTTCTACTTTTAACCATGATTTGACTGAAAAAATAAAAGAACACTTTGATTATACTGAAGAAACTTTGCAAAAAAAACTTATAGAATTAAAAGAAGCACTTTTCAATAGTTATAATTACCTTTATATTCCTGTTGAACAATCTATAGATGAATTTATGAAACTAGAATCTGAAAAAATGCAATTAATGTTAAATAAAGATTTATTAGATGAAATCGAAAAAATATTAAAAGAAAAATATATTATTGAAGAGCTTAATCCAAAGGGAATGTCAATAGTTGAAGTTATAAATCGACATTTGGATAAATTTATTAGAGAAATTAATGAAAAAATATCTCAAATTGATAATACTTATAGTTTTGAAAATCTTCAAAATTTTGGAAAAAAATCTTTAACTCCAAAAGATATAAGAACAAAAATATTAGAAGCATATTTTCCTTTAAGAGTACTAAAAAGAAATGGAAAGAGAGTAAATCAACTCAGTTCAGGAGAACAACGAAAAGCCCTGTTAGATATTGCCTATTCTATTTTAAGTACAAATGGAGAAAAAGCAACCGAAAAAAAGACAATTTTAGCAATTGATGAGCCTGAAGTTAGTATGCATATATCAAACTGCTTCAAACAATTTCAAATGTTAGAAGAATTATCTACACTATATAATCAGCAAATTATTCTAACGACTCATTGGTATGGATTTTTACCTATTACTCAACAAGGAAATATGCAGCATATTAATATTAATACTGAAGACAAAGATAATATCAATATTTCAACTTTTAATTTTTATAATTATTTAGAAGAACGTAAATATTACCCTGACATTATAGAATTAAAAAGTATGTTTGATTTAGCTGCTAGTATTTTAACATATATGCGAAATAATTCTGATGTTAACTGGATAATTTGTGAAGGAATTACCGATAAAATATATTTAGAACAAATATTAAATGAAGAAATAAATGTAAATATATTGCCTGTTGGGGGTTGCGGTAATGTAGTCAAACTTTTTCAATTATTATGTTTATCTATGATCGAAAAAACAGATATATCTATTATCCAAAGTAAAGCTTTATTTCTAATTGATACTGACTCACAAAATATACTTAATAATCCACTTATTGATATAAAAAATGGGAATAAGTCAAACTTTTTTTTTAAGAGATTACAAAAAAAAGAAAATGAAATTCATTTAGTTAATCCTTTTACAAACGGAATATATGATGAAACAGAAATTGAAGATTGTCTTAATCCTGAAAATTATTTTGAAGCAGTAAAAAATTCTATCAATAAAAGTACTGAAAATAATTTAAAAGATATCATTAAACATTTTGAATTAATTCAAAATCCTAAAACTTCTAAATTAAAAGGAGATGATAGTTGTATAACTCCTAATGATATTAATTTTATTTCTAATAAAAAAGAAATAATAAATTTTGTTACAAAACCTCAAAATAAATACTTAATTGCAAAAGAATACGTGGAATTATGTAAAAGAAAGAATACAACACATTCTATAAAAATTAAAATTATAGATTTATTTAAAAAATAATTTTTCTAACTAAAGGAGGTCCTAAAATGTCATCAACAAAAACACATGTAGGAAAGTATGAATTTGAAAATTGTCTTATGAATGCCGCAGGAGTGTGCTGCTATGACCGTAATGAGTTGGAGAAAATGATTCACTCTGAAGCGGGAACTTTTGTAACAAAAAGTGCCACATTAAATCCTAGAGAAGGTAATCCTCAGCCACGTTATTATGACACTGAACTTGGATGTATAAACTCTATGGGACTGCCAAATCTCGGAATTGACTACTATCTTAAATATCTTCTGGAACTGCAGGAAAGACTTCCTGAGCGTACATTCTTTCTGTCGATGACGGGACTGTCTTCCGAAGAAATTCATATATTGATGAAAAAAGTCATTGATAGCGGATTCAAAGGTCCGACAGAACTGAACCTGTCCTGCCCAAATGTGCCTGGAAAACCTCAGCTGGCATATGATTTGCGGGCTACTGAACAGATTCTGTCAGAAGTGTTTGAATATTTTGACAGACCACTAGGAATAAAGCTGCCACCATATTTTGACATTGTGCATTTTGATCAGGCGGCCGCTGTTTTCAATAAATTTCCTCTCACATTTGTAAACTGTGTAAACAGTATCGGAAATGGACTTGTAATCAATGACGAGAGCGTCGTAATTAAGCCTAAAAACGGTTTTGGAGGAATCGGAGGGCAATATATAAAGCCTACTGCTTTGGCAAACGTACACGCCTTCTATCAGCGTTTAAATCCATCCATACAGATTATCGGTACAGGAGGAGTTCTTACAGGCCGTGATGCATTTGAGCATATTCTGTGTGGAGCAAGCATGATTCAAATTGGAACTTCACTTGAAAAGGAAGGTACTGAAGTATTTTCAAGAGTTACCCGTGAGCTGAAGGAAATAATGGATGAAAAAGGCTACAAAACATTGGAAGATTTTAAAGGAAAACTGAAATATCTGTAATTAAATATACGCAATTACAGGGTGTATTATTAATATTTTATAATTACACAACATCTCTAATCAGTTTTATCTGCTGTGAACATCTTACGAAAATCACAGCTTATATAGGAGAAAAATATGAATGAAATAGAAAAACTTCAGGAAATAATTGATAACAGTAATAAAATTGTATTTTTCGGAGGGGCAGGAGTATCTACGGAATCTGGAATTCCTGACTTCAGAAGTGCCGATGGGCTGTACAGCATTAAACTTGACAGGCATTTATCGCCTGAAGAGCTTGTTTCCCATACAATGTATCTGAAATATCCTGAAGAATTTTATGATTTTTACAAAAAACATCTGATTTATCCTGATGCAAAACCAAATTCTGCCCACTACTATCTGGCAGAACTTGAAAAGAAGGGCAAGCTGACTGCTGTAATTACTCAGAATATTGACAGCCTTCATGAAATGGCCGGAAGCAGGAAGGTACTTAAATTACATGGCTCCGTTGTCAAGAATACATGTATGTCATGTGGTAAAAAGTACGGCCTTGATGAATTTTTAAAACTTTGTAATCCTGTTCCACACTGTCCTGAATGTGACGGGATTGTTAAACCTGATGTTACGCTGTATGAAGAAAGCCTTGATATGACTATTTTTGAGGAAGCCATTTATCATCTGTCACAGGCAGATACCCTTATTATTGGTGGAACTTCCCTAGTTGTCTATCCTGCAGCTTCACTGATTCAGTACTTCAGGGGTAAAAATCTTATACTTATTAATAAATCAGTTACATCTCAGGATGATTATGCAAACCTTGTTATTCATAACAATATTGGAAAAGTATTCTGTAAGCTGAAATAAGTGTTTGTGGGAAAAACTGTAAAATAGTGATTAGAAATAATAAAAATAAAAACATAATAAAATTTTTTAGAAATGAAAGGAGTTGAATAATGATACAGGTACTATTTGTCTGTCTTGGAAATATATGCCGTTCACCAATGGCTGAAGCTGTTTTCAGAAAAATGGTCGATACTGAAGGATTAAATCAGCAGATTTATATTGATTCAGCAGCTACAAGTTCATGGGAACACGGCAATCCTGTCCACAGAGGTACAAGGGAACGTCTTACAAGGGAAGGGATAAGCACTGTTGGAATGTATTCCCGTATTTTAAATGATGATGACCTGTCGGCAGACTATATTATAGGAATGGATGAAAGTAATATTATAAATATTGAGAAATTTCTGCGAAACAGATATTCAGGAAGGGTAAACCGACTTCTTGAATATGCGGGGGAAGATAGGGATATTCTTGATCCATGGTATACTGATGATTTTGACACGACTTACAATGATGTTGTCAAAGGCTGCAAAGCCCTACTGGAATTTATAAAGAAATATGATTTTAATATGTAGTAATAGTAAAAATACTACCCTCAAGCAAAATCACTAAAGCTTGCAGAAAGGTAGTATTTTTCTTATATATCCATATAACTAACTTTAATCAGTTTCCCATGAAAAGCAATTCCTACAAGGGTAATCTGCTTAATTCCTTTTCTTTTTAAATTAATATCATACTTTTTATTTATTATCTGTTCAATTGCTTCTTTAGAAACATTTTCTAAATCTTTTTTATTTTTAACAACCTTGAATTCCAGAATAAAACCTCTTTCTTCTTTATTTTTCGGTTCTAACAGTAAATCGTATCTTCCCAGTCCTGCTTCTTTGTTAGAAGTTATATAATACTGACTATCCAAGTAAAGACTCATCCCTAATATCAAACCATGATAGAAATCTTCCGTTTTCATATCCATGTAGCTGGAAGATGTCAATAAAATTTCCTGTAAATTTTTCTCAAAATTGCAAATGTCACTCTTTTTTAATGCCTCCATTGTTTTTTTAAACTGGCTCGTACCAAAAGAAGTATCTATAAATTCATCCTTAAAAAACTCCTTTACTTCCTTATTGGGCAACCGTAAGGAATAAAAATTTCTTTCTATTTTCCTTTCAATAGTCAGATAACCACTAAATAAAAGAAGTTCCCATATCTCATGATGATCTAATAGAGATGATAAATCTGAATTTCCTGAAATTACTTCCTCCAGCTTTTCTCCATTAAACAATGTTTCCAGAGATTTATTCAGTCCTGAATTTGCATCCGTCAAAATTTTCTTAATTAAAAAATTTTCCGAAGTTCCTACCCAGTATGCTTCCAGTTCCTTATTCTGTAAAAATTTTAAAATACTCCATGGATTATATATTTCTGAATTTCCAAATTTATAGCCATCATACCATAATTTTACCTCCGGAATTTCGTATGCCATATCAAAACTTTCAAGTGCTTTCTCAACTTCACTATGGGTAAATCCAAAATAATCTGAATATTGCTTATCTAAAATAGAATAAATACTCAAATTATTGAGATCAGAAAATATACCTGCTTTAATAACTCTGATAATTCCTGTCATTACACCCATTTTTAAATATGGATTTGTTTTTAATGCTTCTCCATAAAACATCTTAAAAAAAGTAACAGCTTCATCATAATAGTGATATTCATATGCCGTAATCAGAGGACTGTCGTATTCATCTATTAACAGCACTGCTTCTTTTTTATAATACTTGTACAGATAAGCTGTTAAATCTCTTAATGAATTTTCGTAATCTCCTCCTGCTTTCTGTAACCATATTCTATCAAAACTGTCTCTCTCGCTTTCATTTAAGATACATCTGATATACTCAAATTCATTATATAGCCTTTTGATAAGGCTTTTCAGTTTAGATAGGTATTCTTCCCAGGTATTTGTCTTTATACCCTTTAAGGAAATGAAAATAACCGGATACTGTCCCTGTTCTGATATATATGAAGATTTTTCGATATTTAATCCTTTAAATAATTGTCTATTTTCTTCTGCATTCTTCATATCAAAAAAATATTTTAAAGTTGACATATTCAGTGTCTTTCCAAACCTTCTAGGTCTTGTAAAAAGTTTCACCTTGGAGCCATCATTTAAAATCTCTTCAATATGCTGAGTCTTATCAATATAATAAAAGTTATCCCTTATTATTTCCTTAAAATCTTCTACTCCTATTGGAATTTTTTTCATAACAGCTCCTTTCATAAAATATATTGATAGTATGTTTATTTTTTAAACCTTTATATTATTATACAAAAAAGACTGAAATAAGTCCAGTCTTTAAGTTTTTTACTTTATTCTAATTCTCCATTTTCCTTCATTTCTTTAAGGAACCTGTCAATTCCGCTTTGCCATGTTGGAATTTTTTCTCCAAGAAGTTTTTCAACCTTTTCTGATGATAGTTTAGAATACTCCGGTCTTTTGGCTGGTAGGTTAAAATCTGCTGTTTTTGCCCTATTTAATTTTCCTTCCCATCCTATTTTTTCTAATACATACTTTGCCTGCTCATATTTACTTGCTTCTCCACTATTTGTAATATGGTAAAGACCATATTTTTCTGTCTGTATGAGTTTCCATGAGAACTCAGCTAAATCCAAAGAATATGTAGGTGCAGAAACCTGATCATCAACTATATTTAAACTATCTCTTAACCTGCTCCAATTGATTACCTGCTTATTAAAGTTATTTCCTCCTACTCCGAATAACCATGAGGTTCTTATAATAAATACTTTTTCAAATTCTTTTAAAATTTTTTCTTCCATATATCTTTTTGTTTTACCATAAACAGATAATGGATTAGGAGTATCTTCTTCTCTATATGGCCCTCTTTTTTGACCATCAAATACAAAATCAGTAGAATATGTTATAAATATAGCTTCCATTTTTTTAGCATATCTGGAGATAATTAAAGGAGCCTCATCGTTTACTTTAAAACATTGCTCAGTCTCATTTTCTGCCTTATCTACATCATTATATGCTGCACAGTTTATTATATGGGTAAAGTTACCATTTTCTTTAAAAAATTTTTCTAAATCTGTACTATTCACTATATTTAATTCTTTATAATCTATTGCTGTATATTCAATATTTTTTTTATAAAATAATTTTTGAAATTCATTTCCTAATTGTCCATTTGAACCAATTAAAAGGACTCTTAAATTATTATTTTGAAAGTAGTTATTCAAAATTATTCCCTTTCTTTACATAAGTTATCTATTCAATATATTATACAAAAAAGAGTGGAATAAGTCCAAACTTTTATCATATTTCTTACTTTTTATCAATTGATCTATAGACATAATCTTTTGAATTTAATGAGTTTTGTAAAATATGATGTAAATATCTCACTACTATACTCAGTATTGAAAATATCCCAAAGAAACCTAAACTTAAAACTATAAATAAAGATGCCCATCCTTCAATTGTTTTAAAAAATATTCTCGAAATAAAGCTATATATTATACCTATACCAAATAAGAATAAAAATAAGAAAGCTATTCTTTGAGTTATAAGCATGATTGCATCTGTATAATAAATTAACGTATCAAACATTAACATCATATTTTCAGAAAAAGACCGTTTATTTCTATAATCTATATCTGCTACTATCGATGAACTTTTGAGTCCAGAAAGTATATATGCCACATTTCTGTTTATCACTCTTTTTCCAACTTCAGAAACTTTATTTTGTCCTCTCCTTGATGATAAAGTCATTACTGAAGAACTTATATCTTCATTAAAAATATTTTTAAAGTATTTATTTAGTGTTTTATAAAAAATTTTGGATGTCATTTTTGATTTCCTAGGAACTAAAAATACAAAGTCATATCCTTCCTGACTTTTTTTATATAACTCCATTATTTTACTATAATCTATATCAAAAGAAACATCTTCAATTTCCACAATATAATCTCCTATAGCCATTGCTGTCCCAGCATTAAGAGCTTGCTGAGTACGATGCTTTATTGGTAATTTAATTAATGTATATTTTATATTTTTTTCATTTAATTCATTTAATTCAAGATTTCTAATAGTATTATCCACTATCACAATTTCACTACCTTTAAAGTTATCTTTTAATATATTACTTATGCTCTGAATTTTATTAATAATATCAGGATCTTTATCATTAACAACCAAAACAACTGAAATATAATTCTGCTCCAAATTTTTCATTATTATTTTCTCCTTAATCTATAATATCTCATCTAAATCATACATTGTGTTTATTTTCCCAGAAAATACAGTATAAAAATCAGGATTTTCAGAATACTGTCTTATTATTGTTGGTCTTGAATCATCTATTTCAGAAGCAACCAATATAGGTTTTATAGTGAATAAGGATTTCACATATTTTATTTCTATATCTTCACTTAAATATTTTTTTGCTGTCTGGACCATTTCCTGAAAAGCTGTTTCAGGATAAATTCCACAATGAATACACCCTTTTCTATGTTCTTTCGTATGTAATTTTTCATCGCCACTACAATCATATGGTGGTAGATGATCATAACTTGTAAAATGTGGTGTTCTTGATACAGTAGTTATTGAATGATATCCTGTAAGTCCAAAAGGCATTACTGAAAAAAAAGGCCCATCCATAACTGTTAACCCAACATTTTTAATGTTATCTGACACTTCACATAAAATAACTTCACAAAATTCATATTTTATTGGTAAATATTCAAATCCAAGTAAATCATGTATTTTATTAATTCCAGCATAAGTGGCATTCAGTATAAAGGGTGTAAAATACTCACTTCCATCTTCTAATTGTACAATAAAAATATCTTTTTCTTTTTTTATAGAAGTGATTTTTGCTTCAAATTTAAAATTACAACCTAAAGCTCTTAATTCCCTATATAATTTATCCCCTATTTTCTTTGCATCAAAAGAATATTCCTTTGTTAAAAATGCCTTATCTATTGTATGTGGATTGAAAAAATTTTCCTTTGGAATCTCATCACATAGCAAATTCAAATTATCACAAAATTTTTTAAACTGTTCTCCATTTGCCCAACTATAATCCGCAGCAACAGCATATACTTTTTTAAAATTATCATTGATTCCTTCTTTAAAATCATTATAAAATCTATCAAAATATTTTGCTGATTTAGAAGCTGTTGAATAAGATCTTGGATAATGATATCCATTATGAAGTCTAGCTTGATTTATATACGAACCTCGATTAAAATATGTATTTTCAACTTCTAAAATTAATACTTTTTCATTAGGATTTTTTTCTAATGTTCTTTTAGCAGCATACATACCGTATATCCCTGCTCCTATTATAATTTTGTCATATTTTTTTTCTTCATTCATGATTTTCCTCTTTCAATTTTAAAAGTTTTTCTGAAATTGTAATAGATAATTTTAAATTCATTTCTTTTTCATTTTTTATAACTTCTTTAAATCTTTTAAGTGCTAAAATAATATTGTTATTTTCATCAAAATTTTTCTTTTTTTCTAATAATATTTTATTACTTCTATTTTCAAATTTTTTTAATATAACCGTATTTTCTACATCTAAAGGATTAAAGTAAAATATTCCATTTTCCCCATAAAATACTAAATTTCTTCTTTTTTCATAATTCAACAAGTCAACGTTAAATGAAAACGGTATTTTAGAAATTTTTCCTTTCATTATACCCTTTAATACCAATCCTTCTCTTTTAATTAAACTCTCTACAGATAATATTATCTCATTACTATTTAAAATATGCATTATACCTGATAATAAATGACATCCTATTGTTGAATAAACATCTGAGTCTAAATAAAAATTCCCAAATTGCTTTATTTCACCTTCAATATATTTAATTTCTCCAATTTCATCTAAATTATTTTTTATATAATTTAAAGAAGGAGAATCTGTATAAATATAATTACTTTCTATTATTTTATTTGAAAAATGTTCTTTTATATAATTTAATTCATTCATTTCACTTACCAAAACTTTTTCACAAAAAACTAATTTTTTATGTTCAATTGCTAATTTTATAAATTTAAAATGAGTAGATACTGGTGTTGTTATATAAACACCTTCAATTTCTTCATCTTCCATTATTTCATCAATATTATTTGTAAATATTCCAACTTTATCATTACACATATCAAAAACTTTTACTAATTCAAAAAAAGTATCATTTTTCAAATATTTAAATACTATTTTTCCCCAATAACCATAACCAAGTAAAGCAATTTTCATATTTTTACCTTAAACTCCTTTTCTTCATTTTTTAACTTAAAAATACTTTTTAAATAATTTAAACTTAAAGAAAATATTTTTACTTTTGAATTCCTATCGTCTGTCCACTTAACAGGAATTTCTTTTATTTCTATATTTTTCCAAGATCCTTTTACCATTATTTCAGTTGAAAAAAACCATCCTTTTGTATCTATTCCAGTTTCAATTAATTCCTGTGCTATTTTTCTATCCAAGAATTTAAATCCACACATTCCATCTGTAAACTTCACTTTTAATACTAATTTTAGTATCATATTAAATACTCTTGATGATAATTCTCTTAGCAATGTTCTATTAATGACTATTGAGTCTTTTAACAATCTTGAACCATTTATTATTTTTGTATTTTTTTCCATTTCTGAAGTGACTATTTTTAAAGCTTCTAAATCTGTTGCTATATCTAAATCCATATAACCTACATAATCAGCACTAGATTTTAGCCAAGAGGTTCTCAAAGCTAGTCCAACTCCCTTTTCTGGTAATTTTATATATTCAAGATTCTCAAATTTATCAACTAATTCCAAACTATATCTTTCAGTAGCATCAGTTGAGCCATTATCTGCAATTATAAATTTTACAGTTACATTAGATATATTATTTTCAACAAAATTAATCATTTCATTTATTTTTAATTTTATTGTTTTTTCTTCATTAAGAACTGGAATTGTTATTTCTAATTTTTTCATTCTTTATCCTTTCTGAAAACTACTGTTTTTTGTAAAATAAAATTTAATATTGTATATACTATCATACCCATAATCATAGAAATGTTTTCTTTTAATTTTATATTTTGTATATTAATACAATTTGTAATTCCTTTTGAAATATTAAAAGATACTAGATAACAAATTAAAACAGTTAGAATGAAGAAAACTATTTTTTTTAAAACTTGTCCTTCACTTTTAAAAGTATATGTTTTATTAGCATAAAAACTAAAAGTTCCAGCTATAATATAATTTAATGAAGTAGATAACCAATACCCGAGCTTAAATATATTATAAGCAATAAACATTATCATTGTACCAATTAAAGTATTTAATATCCCAATTATTATAAAATTTAATAACTCACTATTTTTTTTCATTTCTTCCTCTTTTTATACATAATATGATGAAATCATAAAACATAATATTATCATTAATATTACAAATTTCAAATATCCTTGTTCTTTTATTTTTTTAAACCCATATTTTGTTTCTATTAATGCTATATATTTAAATATAAATATATAGTATACCATTAAATACAGTAATATATAGTATCTCCACTCAACTGATAATATCACTTGAGGCAATATTCCAAAAATTAACAAAAATAATCCCAATATTTTTTCTTTTCTATAAATTTTTTTCATTCCAATAAAAAATAAAGATGTTGAAATTATAAAATAATTAATAAAAGAAAAAAATTCTAAATTCCATAATTTTATTGGATATGTTTCACTTGATCTTGTATCTAATGCAAAAAATATTTTTTTAAAACTCATAATAATGGTTTCTTTAGGAGAAAATATAAAAGCAGAAAAAATTTGATTCATACTTAATCTTGCATCATTTGAAAAATTTTTTAATATTTGCTGTGCTGTTATGTTACCCCTTCCAACAGGCCAGCCTACAAAATATTCTCTCATTGTTTGATTTATTAAGAAAACACTCAATTTTTCTTTTGGAACATAACTTCCAACATGATCAAATGGAAAAATACCTATATGACCTAAAAGATAATTCATTCCTATCTGAGGAATACAAACTATTAAAAGACCTAAAAGAAAAATTACTCCTTCTTGCACATATACTTTTTTTCTTTTATATATATCATATATGAAACAACCAAAAGCAAGAGAAATAACCGTTAATATATAATTTCCTCTACATAATGCTGCAATTCCACCAAATATTCCTATTAAAAATACATCTTTTTTATTTTTCTTATCTAATATTTTTAATATCATCCAAAGTAAAAAAGTTCCTCCTAAAATATCAACCAAAACCGAGTAATACATACCTTTCCAAAAAAAAGAAAATATTATAAATAAAGCTACTACATGATAATATTTAGTCTTTTTCCCTGTTAATTTCTGATGTATTTCAGGAACTATGTATCCTAATAAAATGGAAGTAAATATATTATTTATCATATAAAAAATCCATAAAGGATTTATTCTGGTATACTTCCCTATTTCCTGTGATAATAAAGGAATTATAGAAGTAATATATCCTCTAAAAGAGTAAGCTCTCATTTTAATCTCTTCTAATTCTAAATTTCTAAGTGAAATTCCTATATTCCAATAATATGACTGATCACCAAAAAGTTGACCATTTTCCTGAAACAAACTTAGCGGTAAAGTTTTAAATATAAATTGAAAAGTTACATATAAACTAATTATTACATAAATAATTAAAACTGTTCTTCTAAAATTATATTCTTTGAAAAAAATCGTAAAATCTATTTTTTTATATATCTTTTTTATACAACCTAAAATTAAGTAAATTATAAATCCAAAAAATATGTAACTTGAAATTGTATATAATAAAAAAATTTTACTCTCAGAAAAAGGAAAATAGTTTATTATTTCTCCTTCTTTTTCATTACTTAAATCTAAAATCTCACTCTTTTTTCCATTAGATGAAATTTTTATTTTTTTTCCAGCTCCTATATTATAGAAAAGTAATTTTAATCTAGGAGTTTTTTTTAATTTTAAATATATAATATTTTCTGAATTATTACTACTTAAAGCATTTACAGAATAATTGTTTTCACCTTTTTTTATATAATTTAATCCTATTAAATTATTTCTTTTTTCTATATTTTTATCGTATATATTTTTTAAATTATAGAACAAAGATGTTTCTTCATCCTCAAGAAGTGTAATATAATTTGTATATCCTGAATTTTTTTCTAGAGATTCTATTTTTATTTCTGCATAAGGTAATATCCTGTAAACAAACTTATTAATATAAGAAGATAAAAAAATAACAATGATATAAGAAATAAAAAATAAAAAATAATCTATTTTAAATTTATTGTGGTTTATCAAATTTTCTCTCTCCTTTCTTAGACTCTAATTTTTTTTCATCTAAAATTATTAATTTTAAAAAAATATATACTGGTATAGATAATAATAAATACAACAAAATTTTATAAAATAAAAATAATTTGCTCTTTTTAAATGGATAATAAGTAATTATCTCATTTTTCGTCATTTCTCCTAAATTTAGAATTTCTTTATTTTTTTTATGTATAATTTCTGCTTTTTCTGTTCCTATATTATAAAAATAAATTTTTGAATTTGAATCCTTTTTTATTTTTAAATCAACATTATCTTTTATAAATAATGCATTGGCAAAATATCCATATTTACCTTTTGGAACAAATTCATTTTTTGGATTAATAGAAATATTTTTAAAGTCTATTTCCTCATCTAATTGTAATAAATAAAGGCTATCACTTTCATCAACATTTCTTATATTTATCAAAACTTTAGGGAGAACAGATTTAGTAATCTTATTAATTTCATTATCAAAAAGCGATAAAACAATAATTGCTAATATTAACAAATAAAAATCAATATTTTTCATTTTTTCCCTCTTTTTTATATATCAATTTTTTTTATATCTCCTTTTTTGTAAAAAACGGTTCCTTTATAAGCTTCTATTATTTCTATTTCCTTTATTTCAAGCTCTTTATTTGTTATTTCTATTTTTTTTACATCTTCTGGAATGAGTAAAAAAATTTTATTCTCTTTTTGAGTCCTATAAATTTCTAAATTTTTACCTTCATCTAAAACTATTACAATATTATTTAATTTAAAATCTTTTTTTGGTGTCATTATTAATAATTTACTTTTTCTAGGAATCAAATACGATTCACTAAAACCATAATATTCAGAAAAATATTTTGTAAAAAATTCAGGAGTTAAGGATAAAAAATTATAAACTCTATAAGAATCTTGTATTTTTCCTAATCTATCATTATTATCATAGAATATAGCCTTTTTTATTTTTTTATCCATATAGTGTTTTACTAACAATTTATTTTCTTTTTCTACATTTCTTACTATTTTAAAATAGTAAGAAAATATTTGAACTGAAAGTAATAAAAAAAATATAGAAATATAACATTTAAATAACGAAAAATATTTATTTTTTTCAAATGATATTGTTATACAATAAATTATCATTATAAAAAAATAAAATGATGTTAAATATGCTCTTGGTTCATTTCTTGGCATAAGTAATAAAAGTGCACATAATGTCCCAAACGAACTTACAAAAATTTCAATAGGAACTATTACTTGCTTCTTAATTTTTTTTCTTAAATAAAATAAAAACAGAAATAGAAATAGAAATACTTGTATAAATAAAAACGTTTGTTTCATATGAAAAAAAACAGCTATTCTTTCAAAAAAAGGATAAGTTGTTTTTATTGTATCTATGTGATTTCTTCTTACAAAATTTCCTGGAGAAAAAAACTGAATCACTGATCCTATCCATAAACTTAAGAAAATTTTTTTATTTATCATCTGTTTTTTGATTACTACTTTATACAATAGAAATAAATTTGCAAAAATAACCGAACTTTCATTTGATATTCCAACTAAAAATCCTAAAATTAATATTTTCCATGTTGTTTTTTTATTTAATAACATTTCTTCTATTTTATCAATATAACAAATTAAAATAAACAACATCCATGAATAATTGATACTTGAGACCATTGATATATAATTTTGATTAAAAACAGGAATAAAAATTAAATTTAGAAAAAAAATATATATATAATTGAATGTTTTCCCATTTGATTTACAACCATATTTTATCGATAAAGTTCTAGTTTTTTTTAATAGTAAAATAAAAATAAGACTATTAAAAATCGAATAAATTAACTTATCAAAATATAAAAATAATGATTGAAATATATTAGGTAATATTCTTCCACTCCAAAACATATAAATATTATAAGATGAAATCAGAACATCATTAATATTTGCAATTTTTTTTGATGTTTTATATATAAAACTATAAACATATTCATCTCCATAACGAGGAGTTGAATAACTCATTATGAATAATAAAAGAAAAATAGCTATTAAAGCATATTCTTCTTTTATTTTTTTTAAATTATTTAACAAACTCTATCACTTTTTCCGCAATATACTTAACATCTTCTTTTGTTAACCATAAATGTAATGGTAATGTTAAGATTCTTTCAGATATTCTATGTGCATTAGGACATTTTCCTTTATCATAAGAATACATTTCATATTCTGTATTATCTCTGTAATGAACTCCTGGATAGATGTCATTTTGTTGTAAGAATTCTAATAATCCATCTCTATCATCTACTTCTATTTCATAGATATGGAAGGAACATTCATCTGCATTAGGTGCATTTATTATATTTATTTTATCATTTCCTTCAAAGAATTTGTTGTATTCTTTTACTAATTCTCTTCTATAAGCATTTGTTTCATCTAAGTATTTCAACTCAACTAATCCAATTGCTGCCATTATAGAGTTCCCATGATCTTTATATCCTAAATATTCTACATCATATTTCCATTTATATGTTCCTTTGTCTCCACTTCTTGCATAAGTATCTTTATTTATACCTAACCAAGTTAATTTTCTACATATTTTGTCATATTCTTCTTCTTTAAAACAAATCATACCACTGTCTGCTGTTGGTAAGTTTTTAACAGCCTGGTAAGAATAAACTGTAACATCTATACCATCCCATGTTCCTGGAACAACTCCATCTACTCTAGTTCCTGACATATGTGCAGCATCTAATATAAGTTTTAAATTATTTTCCTGACATATTTTTATTATTTCTTTTAATTTTCCTACTCTTCCTCCATAACCTACAAACATAACTGCTTTAGTTTTATTGTTTATTTTTCTTTTAACATCTTCAGGATCTAAACATAAATATTCATCAACATCTGCAAATCTTGGAACTAATTTTTCATATAATATAGCATGGTTTGTTGAAACAAACGTTATAGGAGTTGTTATTATTTCATCTCCTTCTTGCCAACCATTTTCTTTCTTTAAAATTTCCACTGCAAGATGTAATCCAACAGTTGCTGAATTTAAGAAATGAGCATTCTTATGTCCTGTATATTCCTTCCACTTATTTTCAAATTCAACTGTTTTGAATCCCATTCCTGTCCATCCAATTTCTAGACACTCTCTAATTTCATTTAAGCACTCTTCCACATGATATTTTGGTTTTAATACTTGTATTGCCATTTTTTTCCTCCCAAATTTCTTATTTATTTTATTTTTTTGATAACTTATTTATATAATTCCATATAAATTATTTCTCTATCTTCTTTTTTATATCTATTTTTTTCAATAAATCCTGCTTTTAAGTAGGTTTTTAAAGCTGGAATATTATCAGAAAAAACTTCCAGATATATCATATCTAATCCTAAATCTTGAAAACCTATATTGCATAAACATTTTGTTATCTGATAACCAATTCCTTTTTTTGTAACTTTACTTTTATCGACTATTATTCTCCCAAATTCGCATTTTTTACTATTTTTATCAATATCATAAAGAGCTGCAAATCCTATCGGATATTCCTCATTTTCTTTTAAAAAAGCAGAAAACATAACATCTTCTTCTTTTTCTGAATATTTCTTATACCAGTTTTCCTGTTCTTCTTTTGTTATTTCCTTCTGATATATAAAACATTTTCTGTTTTCTTCCTTATTTCTTAGGTTCCTTAAATCTTCTATATTTTTTTGTTCTAGAGGCTTTAAAACAATATCTTCAAATTCATTTTGAAAATTATGTGTCATAAACTTTTCCTTTCTTAACTATTTATTGTTTTATTTACAGTCTACACAAAGTACATCTAACCCTTTTGCAGGATACTTTAATTTATTCAATAATTTATATTTAAAAGTTCTCTTTTCTGTATTTTCAAACACACCCATTAATACCGAACCTTTTTCATAGAAAAATTCCAATTCTATTGTAAATACTTTGTCTAGACTATTATTTATTGTATCAAAATCTATATAAGTCCAACTATCTTTTACAAAATTTTCCATTTCAAAAGAAATTTCTCTTAGTATTATATTTTTTTCTAATATTCTAATAATTATATGCCCTTCAGGTTCTCCATATGAAGCAAATAGTAGCCCTAATCTATTAATTTTGTCAATATTACATTTTATATTATATCTTCTTTTATTTTTTATAAGTCCTGAAAAATTTAATTTTGTATTTTTTAATGATTTTTTATTATCATCTACTAAATATAAATTTTCATTATTATTAGAAAATTTTCTATATCTCTTTATAAAATCTATATATTTTGTTGCTTGAAAATCATTAAAAATTTCTTCTAAAACTTTGATTTCACTATCTCCTGAATAAATTTGATTACAGTAGTTATAAGATTTTAGATATATTTCTTTTCTCAATTCTTTATTTTGAGATAGTTTTTTTAATTTTAAATACCATTCTTCAACTGAATTTCCAACTCTGATATATTCTTCCTTACTGTCAAAAACAGTTTTGTAAGGCTCTATATCACTGGTAACTAATATTGCTCCTAATTGGACAGCATTTAAAAGAGAGTTTTCTGTTTTATAAATTCCATTTTTCATCTCTGAACCACAATGTACTAATATATCAATATTATATTTAGAAAATCTTTTTAATAATTTAGGTAAAGAAAAAGTTTTTTCAACAGAAACAAAATTTATTTGTGGATTTTTTTTACAGATTTTTTCAAAATTGTCTTCTTCTTTATTTTTAGGATAATAAAAATTCACTTTAATTTCTTTTGCTAATTTAATAATTGCTGGTAACACAATCTCTTTTAGCACTTCATTTCTAAAACTTCCTCCCATAAAAGCTATAGATATACTTTTATTCGAATATTCATGAGTATCGATATTATCTTTATCGATAACCGGATTTAAAACTTCTACATCTGTATGTAAATTATTTTCTAGAAAAAAAGTTTTCAATGTTTTTGTACTACAGAAAACCTTTTTAAAATCATAATCTTTGATTTTTTTAGTTTCAATAGACATTTTTTTGATTGCTTTTGCTTCATTTTTATTTAATATAATATTTTGTTCATTTATATCTTCTGACAACATAATAAAATTATCATCTATATAATAATAATATGGTATCCCCATCTTATCACATACTTTTATTATTTCCTTAAAGTCATCCAATCCTCTCATAAAAATAAAAGCATCTGAAAAACTTATTGTTTCTTTTAGTAATGAAATCCTATTTTCAAATCTGAATATAATATTATCATAAATTTTACTGTATCTTAAAAAAGATACATTTGCTGTAGCATCTAAAGAAAGATACACTACCGTTATTCTCTTTTTTACTATTCTATCATTCTGTTTTTTTATATTTAAAATTTTAATACTAAAATTTTTATCATCACTTTTTATAAACCAGTCTTTTTTCTCATAATTACTAATTTCTTTTTCTACTGTATCAATGAATAAATCTGTATCGTTCTCATTAATTTCAAAAATATCATAATCTAAAAATTTATCTGGTAAAAGATGTCTATCCCTATTTTTGGACATTTGCTCTAAACTGACCCATGAATCTAAATTTTCAGTATTACCCAAAGAATCATTTAATTTAAATCCGTGTTCTGAACTGGCATCTACATTTGTAAATTCAAAATCATATTTCTGACAAATTCTTCTCCATAAATCCCAATCACATAATCTTTTTATTGAGACATGGGGATCATACAATCCTACATTTTCTATTACTTCTTTGTGTAGTACAACTCCTGCATTTCCAATAAAATTAGTCACATAAATATCATTCATTTTGTATTTATTTTTCTCTTCCCCTAAAGAAACATATTCATTTTCCTTTTCACCGTAATATAATTTAACTATACCAAAAGAAGCTTTTACTTTCTCTCTAATCATAAAAGCCATTGTTTTAGATATATAGTCTTTATCCCATTCGTTATCATCAAATATAAAAGCTATATATTCCCCTCTTGCTTTCATATATCCTTCGTACTCACTTATCGCCGGTAATCCAACATTCTGTTTGTGTCTTATACATTGGACTCTTGGATCTATTTTCATAAAATATTCTATTAAATCTTTTGTTCCATCTGTTGATGCATCATCTATGATAATTAACTCCAAATCTTTAAATGTTTGATTTAAAACTGACTGAACAGCTCTTTCGAAATATCCATCTCTTGCCCTTCTAAAAGTTGGAAGTAAAACTGATACTATGGGTTTTTGTTCTGCATAATTTTCCCCTTGTATCCATTCTGAATTATCTTGTAATATATCTTTTACCTTCATCTTTACTCCTTCATATTTTTTAAATACTCTTCTATAACTTCATCCGGTTTTCCATCCATCATAATTTCACCTTTTTCGAACCACAGGCATCTGTTTGTTAAATCTTTTGCTGTACCCATTGAATGTGTAACTAATACCATTATTTTAGCAACATCTATCATTTCATTCATTCTTTTTTCCGCTTTTTTTAAAAATGATGCATCTCCTGCAGCAACAACTTCATCGAGTAATAATATATCAGGTCTTATTGCTGTTGAAACTGAAAAAGCCAAACGTACAAACATTCCTGAAGAGTAGTATTTTACAGGCATATCCAAAAATTCTCCTAATTCTGAAAATTCTGCTATTTCCTTCATTTTTTCTTTTATGCTTTTAGGAGTTTCTCCCAGCATTAATCCTCTTAAATATATGTTATCCCATCCAGATGATTCCATTTCAAACCCTGTAGCCAGTTCAAACATACTTGATATTTTTCCTGAAACATCTAATGTACCATTTGTTGGAGGATATATTCCTGAAATCATTTTTAAGAATGTACTTTTCCCAGCTCCATTATGTCCAATTATAGAAACTCTCTCTCCTTCTTTTATCTCTAAATTCATTTTTTTTATTGCATGAACTGTACCATCTTCTGAAAATTTATTAAACTTCTTACTGCCAGTTATTAAAAAATCTTTTATTCTTTTTTCCCTTTTTGTTTTAAAGTATAAATCTATATCTTTTAAAATTATATGACTCATTTATGACTTCCTCTCTAAAATTATAATCTAAATGCTATATATTTTTTTTCTTTCATTACTAAAAATATACTAAAAAGAAACCAGACTACTGATATTGCAATCGCAATCAGATAGACATCCATTGAAGGAAGCTTTTCCCCTAATAATGGTGTTTTTATTACTTCTATCATATAGTAAAATGGATTAATTCTGTAAAGAAATTCAAAACCTTTTTCTTTTAAGATTTTTGCCGGAAAAATTATCGGTGTCGCATAAAACAATCCTTGATAAATTAATGACTGAAAAGGCTGAAAATCTCTAATTTTCAAATTAATTACTGCGGATACATTCGATGAAGCTATTGCAAATATTAAATTTATTATTAAACCTACTATTGCCATTAGCATTCCAAAGTTAAACATATCAGGTTTTAAAAAAATATATATCATAAAGAAAGCCAGTACACTATATAGTAAATTTATAAAATTTACCAATACATTTCTTAAAGGGAAAATTTGGGCATTTGTATTTGTCTGCTTTAAATATCCTTCTGCACCTATAAATGCCATAGTTCCTCCATCAGCAGATCCAATTAAAAAAATCCACGGGTTCAATCCTGCAAAAAGTCCAGGGATGAAATCTTCCATTTTCATATTAAAAATAATAGAGTATACAATTCCTATTATAACAACTAAACCTAGAGGAGTTAATATTGACCACGCTACACCTAGTACGGATTTTTTATATTTTAAATTTAAATCTGTTCTCACTAGACTTGATAATATAAACCTGTCTCTCCATAATCCAACAAAATAATCTTTCATTCTTACTTTCTCCCTATTACTTTTTTTATAATTTTTTTTAATATTTTATAGGGTATCACAATTATTGATTTTAGTCCATATATCCTCATTAATAATTGTATTCTTTCCATGTAAAATATTAGTTTTATATTTTCTAATCTTATATTTTTTATATTCTTTTCTTTAGCCTTATATTCTATTAACTCTGGTATTAAAGTTAATATTTCATTACTTACTACATTAATATTATAATCTTCTCTCACTTGTCTTTGTGCATTTTCTAAAATTTCTGCTATCTTAGAAGGGTTTTCTATTATTTTTTTTATTTTCAAATACCATTTTTCTGGATTATTTTCACATAAAAATCCATTAATTCCATCTTTTATTATTAAATTATATGGTTCCGTATCTGTGTAAATTCCCACAACTCCAATTGACGTATACTCTAAAAATTTATTATAGTATTTTGATTTATAAAATTCCGTTGTTTCTATAGGTGCAAGACCTATATCAAATTTCCCTTCAATCACAAATTTTTTATATGACTCATAATCTTGAAAATAATTGTAGTGTTTTGTTTTCTCAATTTCAGGATTTGCCCCAATAAAAGTAAACGTTATTTTTTCATTTATAATTTCATCAAATTTTGTAATAACAGGACTTATTATTTTCTGTAAAGTTTGTTTATGATCTATTGACCCTGCATATAAAACTTTTACTGGTTCTTTCCATTCCTTTTTTTCTATTTCTATTTTCATAGGAACTTTTCCTAGAACTCCATTTTTTTTAATTGTATATTTTGAATATTTTTCTATTATTCTTGGATTTACAGCCCATAATATTTGACAATTTGCTAAAATTTCCAATATATATTTTTTTAACTTTTTATCATTATAATACTTCGTAGAATCTAAATTTAAAGGAATATTTATCAAATCATCATCTAGAAACATTATTGTATATCTTCCAGCCCTATTTGCTGATTCCATTATTTTTAATGAAGCTTTTTCACAGCCTCTCACAGAAATAACAACATCAGACCATAGAATATCATGTTTCGTTATAGTACTTGTTCTTCTAAATTCTATATTACATTCTTCCCTATTCTCTAATAAATCCAGAACGCCAATTTTCACAGAAGAAATCAATTCAGGGCATTCGACAAGTATATTTGTCTTCATTCTTTACATCCTTTTTCCTATTTGTATTTACCTAAAATATATAATAATTTAAATATTAAATTTTCAAATTTCCCATATCTAAAAACTTTGGAAAATAAAATATACTTTATTCTAAAGATAATATTTCTTTGACTATTAAAAAATTTTTCTGTTTCTATTCTATATTCATCTTTCATTTGATCTTTATAAATTTCAAAAAAACTATTTAATTGTTCTGATACAGGACTTTTTTTATATTTATTCAAAAAATAAATTCTCTTTTTTAATTTTTTCCAAAAATTCAATTCATATCCTGCAGAATTCAGTCCATGCTGTCTATGTTTTACAAAACAACTTCTATTAAAAGTTATTTCTCCCATTGATGAAACTAGTAAATATATCCACCAATCTATTACAAAAATATTTTCACTATAATTTTGTCTAAGTTTTAATATAACATTTTTATTAAATACTTGAGTATGACCTGGACAAACATTTTGAACCATTGCGTTATAATACGATAGTCTATTTCCCGGATCTTGTGTTTTTCCAACGACATTCATATTAATATCTGTCACTAAAGATCTTGAAGCAAACATTTTTAGTTTATTCTCATTTTTTGATAAACTTTCTATTGCTGTTTGAAGTTTACTTTCCAACCATACATCATCCTGGTCACTTATCGCAAAATAATCACAATCAATATCACAATTCATAAATAGTTCTCTCAAGCTATTATTTACTCCTATATTTTCTCCTCTTATTATTTGCATTTCAATTTTTTTCGAATATTTTTCTAATATTTCTAAAGTACCATCTCGGGAACCGTCATCTCTTACCAATATTTTTAATAAAAAGTCTCCTTTTTGATTTAAAATACTTTCCAATTGTTCTTCCAAAAATTTTTCACCATTGTAAGTTGAAAGTAAAATCTGCACTCTTGTTTTCATATTTCCTCCTCTTTCTAGAGAGCTTCCAAATACTTTCCATACTCGGTTTTCATCATTGGTTCTGCAAGTTTTAATAACTGTTCCTTATTTATCCATCTTTTTGCATAAGCAATTTCCTCTATACAGGCAATATAAAATCCTTGTCTTTTTTGCACAGTCTGTACGAAATTTGCCGCTTCAAGTAAGGCATCATGAGTTCCTGTATCAAGCCAGGCTACTCCTCTTCCTAAATTTTTTACATTTAATTTCCCTTCAGAAAGGTACATTTCATTAACAGTTGTTATTTCTATTTCCCCTCTTGCTGAAGGTTTTACATTTTTAGCCTTTTCCACAACTGTATTGTCATA
Organism: uncultured Leptotrichia sp.; assembly: GCA_937925095.1. Taxonomy (GTDB): domain Bacteria; phylum Fusobacteriota; class Fusobacteriia; order Fusobacteriales; family Leptotrichiaceae; genus Leptotrichia_A. The sequence continues at coordinate 28,338 of CALEXX010000005.1, read as the reverse complement.
GAAATATAATCCCGGTATTGCATAATTTGATTTAGGATTTTTAGGTTTTTCCTCAAGTGAAATTGCTTTTCCAGTTTCATCAAATTCAACTACTCCATAGGCTCTAGGATCTTTTACAGGATATCCAAATACTATTGCTCCACTTTCAAGTTTTGCGGCTTCTTCCACCAATCCTCTAAATCCACTACCATAGAATATATTATCTCCAAGTATAAGGGCTACGTTGTCATCTCCTATAAATTCTTCTCCTATTATGAAGGCTTCTGCAAGACCATTTGGTTTTTCCTGAACTTTGTATTCAAGCTTTAATCCAAGTTCACTACCATCCTTAAGCAATTCCTTAAAAACCGGTAAATCCCTTTCTGTTGAAATTATAAGTATTTCCCTTATATTTGCCAGCATAAGTACAGATAAAGGATAATAAATCATCGGTTTATCATAAATTGGCATAATCTGTTTTGATATTGATTTTGTTAAAGGATAAAGTCTTGTACCACTTCCTCCTGCAAGGATAATTCCTTTCATAATTCCTCCCATTTTTATTTAATTTTTTATTTCCCTTATAATCATTCTCTATTCATTCAATTTCTATTTTCCCTTACCAAAGATAACTGTTTTAGCAGTTTTCATTATTGTCAGTACATCCAGTATCAAATCCTGATGTTTTAAATAATACAGGTCATACTCCAGTTTTCTTTTTGCATCTTCAACACACTCACCGTAAGGATACATAACTTGAGCCCACCCTGTTATTCCAGGTTTTATCATATGTCTGAGGTTATAGTAGGGTATTTTTTCCTTATACTCCTCCACAAGAAGATCCCATTCAGGTCTTGGACCGACAAAGCTCATTGTCCCCTTCATGATGCAGAAAAGCTGAGGAAGTTCATCAATTCTTGTTTTTCTCATAAATTTCCCAAATCTTGTTATTCTGTCATCATTGTCTAAAGTGTATTTAGGATATTTTTTTTCATCATGAATTTTCATACTCCTGAATTTATATATTTTAAATTTCTTGCCATTTTCTCCTATACGTACCTGTTTAAATATAATAGGACCTTTAGATTCAATTTTTATTATTATTGCGGCAATTAATGCAATAGGACTGGCAATAACCATCAGTATAACTGCGATTATTAAATCAAGTCCTCTTTTTATATTCCGCTGGCTTTCATTATTCAATATATCAAAACCGTTTGATTCAAGCAGCCATTCTTCATTAATCTGATCAATATCTATTTTTTTCTGGATACTCTCATTAAATTCCTTATAGCTTAATACCTTCAATCCATTTATTTTTAAATCAAAAAGTCTTTTTAAATAAACTGCAAAAGATGGATCCTTTATATCTTTAACTATTACCAGCATATTCACTTCTTTTTCCTCTATAATTCTTTCCATTTCATCATATCTGCCAAGAAGATATTTAGTTGCCCTGCTTCTATTGTTGGAAATATACCCAACATAGTTATAGTCCAGATTATTAATTAAGTCTTCCTGCACATTGTTCACAATGTGATTTGAACCAAATATGAGGACATTATTTTTCTTTACATACTTTAAGCATGTGAGTCTTCTAAACATAGTCTGAAATAAAAAAATTACAAAAAAAATTAAAAATATGTCCCAATCCTTCAAAAACATAAATATTATGGCTGAAAAGACAAAATCTATCCCAAAATTTATAAATACATCCTTTAGTCTGAATCTTTCCGCATAAAAATCCAGCTGCCCAAAAACAAAATTTATAAATATAAAGATTACAAATAAGAAGTTCGTTAAATACTTTATCGTATAGTCATATTTTTTTAGCAGAAAACTATACAGTACAAATAAAATCAATATATAAAATATCTTTATTCCATTCTTTTTATTTAATCTCATAAACGCCTCTTTTCAAAAGAAACTTTTCTAAATTATAATTGTTTTATTATACCATTTTTTTATGTTATTTACAACACTATTGGAAATCAAAATATTACATTTGTTTTAATAAAGAACGTGCCTTCAGATACCACTCCTACATTTTTTCAATTAATTTTTTCAAATATTCCTTCGCTTTATCCTTCAATTCAGGATGTCTCAGTCCAAATTCCACATTTGCTATAAACATTCCTAATTTATCTCCTGTATCATATCTCAATCCGTCAAAATTATATGCATACAGTTTCTTTCCCGAATTCTTCATTTTAAGTATTGCATCTGTAAGCTGTATTTCTCCACCTTTTCCAGGCTTTGTTTCCTTCAGATATTCAAATATTTCAGGTTCCAGAACATATCTTCCAAGTGCCGCAAGTCTGCTTGGAGCTTCTTCCAATGATGGTTTTTCCACAAAATTTTCCACTTCTACCGTCTGACTATCTACTTCCTTTAAAGGATCTATTATTCCGTATTTATCCACATCTCCTTCAGGAACTTCCTGCACTCCCAGTATTGTTCCACCATTCAGTTCGTTGTATTTATTGATAAGCTGTTTTGTTACAGGTATTTCACCTTTTGCTTCATCAGTATAGATAATGTCATCCCCCAGAAGCACTACAAAAGGCTCATCTCCTACAAATGCCTCTGCACATCCTATTGCATGGCCTAATCCAAGAGGATTTTTCTGTCTCACATAATATATATTTGATAATTTAGATATGTTATTTACTACCTTCAGTAGTTCAGTCTTCCCTTTTTCCTCCAAAGTTCTTTCAAGCTCATATGAGTAATCAAAATGATTTTCTATCGATTCCTTGTTTCTTCCTGTTACAATAAGTATTTCTTCAATTCCAGATTCTACAAGTTCTTCAACCAGATACTGTAATGCAGGCTTGTCTACTATAACAAGCATTTCCTTAGGCTGCGCCTTTGTTGCAGGTAAAACTCTTGTCCCTAATCCCGCCGCCGGAATTACAGCTTTTCTGATTCTTTTCCTATTCATAGTCTGTCCTCCTGATTTTTACTTTAATATTTTTAAAATTATTTTTATTTTTTCTTCTATTTTTATACTATATTATACACGATAGAAGCATTTTTTACAAATTACATTTTTGTTTTGTACTTGCTTTTTTTATTTAAATGAGGTATATTAATCTTGAGGAATCATAATTTAAAAATTTATTCTTATGGAGGTATTTAACATGAAAAAATTATTACTGTTAGGAGCTCTATTGAGTACAGTTGCTATGGCACAAGTTGTGGAAGTTAGAGTTGGTGGAGATTTATCAAACAGCGGTAAATTCCATGGAGGATTCTCTAGTGGGGCAAACCTTGAGAAAAAAGCAATAAAGAAAGGAATTGAACTTTCTGCTGAATACAGAACACCTGTTGCTGAAGGTTTTGAATTAGGAGGAGGAATCTCTTACAAACACAATAAATTAGATGGTAACGGATACTATCAGCACAAAGGATTGAACTCAGTTCCTGTGTACTTAACTGCAAGATACAACTTTAAAAATGCATCTGAAGTTACACCTTACATTAAAGCAAACCTTGGATATGCTTTCAACTCAGGAAGCTTAAAATGGCACAATTCTTCAGCTTTCTATGGAGATGCTAAATTCAAAGGTGGACTTTATTCCGGATTAGGGGCAGGTATACAGTATAAAAACTTCGTAGCTGACCTTTCTTACAACTGGAATAGAATAAGAGTGGACAGAACTGGTTATGATGCACCTTACAGATATGAAGATAAATTTACTCTTAACCATGGAACTCTTACTCTTGGTGTAGGATATTCATTCGGTTTCTAGTTAATGTAAAAAAAATTTAGTAGTATAATAAAACTCCGCATACTTTCCAGATTATTTATATTTCTGATAAGTATCGGAGTTTTTTAGTTTCCATTATAATTGTTTTTTAATTGGCAAAATGCTATAATATGGAAAAAATTTATTTATGGAGGTGTATTTTTGGAACCGGGAGCTGTGAAATTTTATTATTTTAGCCAAATTCACATACATACTTTTATTACATCAATATTATTCAGTATTTTTCTATTATTAATTCCAAAACTGTTCAAAAAAATCAATTTAAGGAATTATGGAACTTTTTTAGGATTTTTTATTTTAGGATTTAAAATACTTGATTCTGTATACAGGGTTACTCAGGAGCATGAACCTATTTACAATGTAACTCCGGTACATTTATGTAATTTTGCCGCAATTGCCGCAGGGCTGTACTTAATATTCAAAACCCGTTTTTTATTTAACCTGACTTATTTTTTAAGTTTTGGTGCAGCATTTGCACTTATTTTACCTGGAGTAGTTGTATATTATCATTCATTTTATGTGTATATATTTATGATTATGCATGCACTGGAATTTGTAGCAGTTTTTTATGGCTTTATTTATTTAAAGGATAAAATAGATTTTAAAAACTATATATTATCCTGCATAACCTTAATTCTGCTGTTTGTCTATGCCGCAATATACAATACAATTTTTCCTGTAAATGCAATGTTCCTGAAAGCATACATAGCTGATTTGGTCAGTTTTATAAAGCCGTTTGAACTTTATATTGTCATACTGATATCTTCAATGCTGTTCATAATGTTTCTGATGTACCTGCCATTCAGAAAACGAAAAATATCCTAAAATTATTACAGATAAGAAGATTATCATAAGTGATTTATAACTAGTTAAATATTTAACAAAAAAAAGGACTATTCCAAATGAATAAATTACTATCTATTATGAAAAGTCCTTTTTTTAAATAGCAAATAAAATTTATTAAATTTTATTTATTCGGCTACAACATTTTCTTTTTCATATGCTTCCAGTATCTCTTTTGTTAGTTCTGATCTGAGTTCAGGAGTGATCGGATGAGCGATATCTTTAAATTCGCCATTAGGCATTCTTCTTGATGGCATGGCAACAAATAGTCCATTTTGTCCTTCAATGACTTTTAAACCATGAATGACAAAACTGTCATCAAACGTAATGTCTACATATGCTTTTAGCTTTCCGCCTTCTTCTGAGCCTTTTCCGAGTCTTAGTCTAATGTCTGTTATTTTCATACGCTTCTCCTTACATATATAGTCTACTGTTCTATTATCATTATACCTTATTTATTTTAAAAAACAAGAGAGAAAAATGTTTTTTTCCATTTTTCTCTCTTTATTTATTTAAAACATATTAATTATTTTAAAAAACATTATACTTAATCGTTTGAAAAATAACACCAATTATCTCTTTATGAAAATTAGCTTCAAATTAAAAAAATTTGCCTTTTTTAATTTATAATTTCAATATACTCATCAATAAAATCTTTTTTTAAAGTTTCTGGCGGAAGTTCCTTAACTTTAACCTTTATATTTTTGTTAAAATACTTTATATCCAGAATATCCCCCTTCTTTACACTGTAGGAAGATTTCTTTTCTTCGCCGTTTATTGATATATTTCCATTATCTGCCAGTTCCTTGGCAACTGTTCTTCTTTTTATTATTCTTGTAATTTTTAAAAATTTATCAAGTCTCATATTGTAACCTTCTATTTCTTATTATCTTTTTTATCAAACATTTCCTTTAATTTCCCTGCCGCATCATTTATAGCGTTTTTACCGCTGTCCTGCTGCTGATTATTTGGCTGGGTATTATTGCTGTCACTATTATTATTTGTCTGAGTTCCTGAATTGTTTCCATTTCCCTCATTATTTACAGGATTAGCCTGATTTACTGTGTTTTCTCCAGTGGCATTTCCTGTCTGGGCAGGAACTTCAGGCAGATTTATTATTGTATTCAAGGAAATCATTTCCCTCTGAATCTGATCAAGCTTACTTTTCTTCTCATAAACTGCTGTTATAAGAGTATCGATGCTTTTTATCTGTTCATCATATTTTGTCATTATTTCCTGATAACGTGTCTGTTGTAAATTATTTATCTTTTCAGTAAGTAATGTTTTTTCTTCATCTGAAAGAACTGTTTCATTTATATTCTGAAAATTATTATTTTCTGAAGTTAACCTTGAAACAAGTTTTATTACTTTACCTTCAAGTATGTCATCTTTTAGATACTCTATGACAGAAACTATATTTTTACCAAATAATGTCTGCATCGTAAACTTATCACCTTTGTAAATCATATCATAGCCATCCTGTGCTGACTTTACAGTTACTTTTTCAGAAATACCTTCAAGCTTCATTTCACCTGAAACTGTATCTTTACCATCAAGCCCATTAAATACAAGTGTTCCATTATTTATATCCACATTTGAAATCTGTAATGGTAAACTTCTTATTTCCTTAATAAGATTAACTGCTTTTAAGGCTTTATTCAGTGATGCTGTTATCTTTTTCCCCTTATCCATGAAAATATATGAATTCATATTTTTTATGTCATTCAGGGAAACTATTTTTTCAAGCTTGTTCAGTTCCTGTGATATATTTTCAAGCATTAAGCTTTTTTCTGTTTCTATTTTAGATATTGAATTTTCAATATCCTGTTTTTCAGTATTTATCATTTTTGTCACAGGTTTTATTTCCTTGTCAAGTTCAGTTATTTTCTGTGCCTTGCTTTTCAAATCTGCTATACTGTTATAATCTGTCTTAATTTTGTTTGTATTCAGGATATTTTCCCTGATTTCTGTATTAATGAAGTTGTCAATTCCTGTACTTACATTTTCCAGTTCCTTTGTTGTTTCCTTTACAAATTCCTCAGTTGTTTTCTTTATTGCTTCACTGTTTGCAGGAATTTCTATTTTTTCCACAAAGGAATCTATCTGGTTGTCAGGAGTGTCATAAATTTTTTTCAGGTCAACATCTTCAAGTTTCATGTCAGATAGTGCCGATTTTAAATTTAATCCAAGAAAACCGCTTCTTACAAAAGAAATCTTAGCCTTTCCCTTCCCAAGATCTTTTCCATTTAATACAAAATTATCAAATATTATTTCGCTGTTCTTTATTGAATATCTCAGATTTTCAAATTCAGAACTCTTTGTTTTAGTCATGTTATAGACTATTTTATTGGAGAAAATTACCCCACCTGTTGCTGCAACAAGCAACAGTAAAAATAAAACCAATAAAAATTTTAAAAACTTCATACAGGCCTCCTGTAACAGTAATTTTATTTATTTCCTTTAATAGTTGAAATTGAATGTTCCGGCATTTTTACTGTATGCCGGCAACAGAAATATGAGGACTGTGATATGTCCTCATAAATATTCATTATTTTATGTTATATTTGTCAGCAATTTCCTGAACGTATTTCTGATTTGCTTCCTGTCTTTTCTGTATTTTCAACTGGTTCTTTATCATATCTTTTACTTTGTCATATGCTACAAGTCCTTTAGGTGCCTTATCAAGAACTTTAACAATATACCATTCGTTATTTACTTTTATAACACTGTTTATAACCTGCCCTTTTTGAGCGGCTTTTACTGCTTCAGCTACCGGAGCATGTGTTTTTGCAAGTTCAGTTAAAGGAAGGTCGTTTGTTTCCCCTGTTCCTGCATTTGGTATTTCTGAATATTTTTTTACAACTTCAGCAAAGTTATTTGGATTTGCTGTAGCTTCCTTCAATGCCGCATCAGCCTTTGCCTGGTCTCCTGAAGTTATTCCAATCAACTGAAGTTTTACAACATCGTCAGCTCTTGTAAATGCCGCAGGATTTGCATCATAATATTTTTTAGCTTCTTCATCTGTTACGTTTACTTTGTTTACCTGATCGGCAACATTAAGTGTGGCAAGTATGTTATCTTTTGCCATTTCTATACTTTCTGTATATTTTTTGTCACTGTCAAGTTTTTTTGCCTTTCCTTCCAGTGCCATTGCCTTTGTGATAGCTATACTTTGTATTATGTTTTTTCTTGTTGCTTCAAGCTGATCTTTTGGTATGTCTGATTCTTTTAATCCTTGAGAAAATAGATTTTTCTGTATTTCATTGTTAACTTCTGATTCATATACTTTTACTTTCTTGTCAGGTGATTCAAAAAGAACCTTTCCTGATGGTTTTGATCCTCCACCACAAGCTAATACAAGTGTGCACATTACTGCTATTATTCCTAATTTAATTTTATTTTTCATTGTATCCTCCATTTTCTTTTCTGTATATCTGTATTTTATCATATTTTTTATATTTTAGTAACAGATTTTCAGATTATTTTTTAATTATTTCATACATTTTATAATTTTACCATACTTAACATATATTATTCTTCTATATTTCTAATATATTTCTGTAATTCTTCTTTGGACACTTCCTTTACAGTAAACTGTTCTGAAATCTTTGTTTTTTCCTTAATAAGAAGACTGTCATACTTTTCTGAAATATCTCTCCATCTGAAAATTTTAGACATTTCAGATATCAGTTCTCCTGTACCTTCCTTTTCAAAGTAAAGTTCAAATGTTTCAGGTTTTTCCTCTATTTTATGGATATGATTAAGTTCAGCAAAAATTTTGAACTTTACACTGAGGATGAACTTCAAAGTTTCCTCCGGTATTTTTCCAAACCTGTCCTCCACTTCCTTTACAAGCTCAGACAGTTCAGAATAGGTTTCTGCCATTGCAAACCTTTTGTAAATATTAAGTCTTTCTTCCCTCTGGATATATTTCTCAGGAATATATCCCTTTTCATCCAGAATAATTTCCACATTTTCAATTTTTTCCTTATATTCACCCTTCTGTTTACGTATTTCCTCATTAAGCATTTTTATGTAAAGGTCATACCCGAAGGTTTCTATTGTTCCATGCTGCTTATCTCCCAGTATTTCCCCGGCTCCTCTTATTTTCATGTCCTCCAGTGAAATCTGGAATCCTCCCGACTTGATTCCTTCTACCTTGTACATGCTTTCTTCCTTCTTTTTACCCTTGCTTGTTATGCTTCCTGTCTTTAGAAGATAGCAGTAACCCTGCCTGTCACTTCTTCCTACACGTCCCCTCAGCTGATACACCTGTGAAAGTCCAAGCCCTGTAAAGTTTTCTATTAATATTGTGTTGGCATTTGCAACATCAATACCATTTTCAATTATAGTTGAAGCCATAAGAATGTCAAATTCCCCCTGCTCAAACCTCTTCAGTTTGTCCTTTATTTCCTTTGGAGGCAGCTGTCCATGTATAAATTCCATCTTTACAAAGTCCGGAAGTATTTTTCTCATTTCTTCCAGCTTATACTTCATATTCTTTACTTCGTTATAAATGTAAAACACCTGGCCATCTCTTGACAGTTCCTTCAGGATAGCTATTTTTATTTCATCTTCTGTTCCATTTATTACTTCCGTTATAATTGGAAGCCTGTTAACAGGTGGAGTGTCTATTATTGAAATTTCCCTTATTCCAAGCAGTGCAAGATTCAGCGTTCTCGGAATAGGAGTTGCTGTAAGTGTCAGAACATCCAGTTTCTGTCTCTTCTTCTTCAGGGTTTCCTTTGCCTTCACACCAAATTTCTGTTCTTCATCTATTATGAGTAATCCGATATTGTTAAATTCCACATCATCGCTTAACAACCTATGTGTACCGATAACCATATCAGTTGTACCTTTTTTAAGATTTTTCAGTATTTCCTTTGATTTTCCCTGAGTCAGCCTTGAAAGATTTTCTATTGTTATGGGATATCCTGAAAATCTCTGACAGAATCTCTTATAATGCTGTTCCGCAAGTACAGTTGTAGGTGCTATAAGTGCCACCTGCTTATTGTTTTCTATTGCCTTGAAGGCTGCCCTCATTGCAACTTCTGTTTTTCCATATCCTACATCTCCACAGACAATCCTGTCCATAATTCTCGGACTTTCCATATCTTCCTTGACATCCCTGATTGCCTTTTTTTGATCCTCAGTTTCTTCAAATGGAAACAGTGCCTCAAATTCTTCCTGCCAGACTGTATCCTTCTGGTATACAAATCCATTCTGACTCTGTCTCTGAGCCTGTATTTTAATAAGCTCTGCAGCAAATTTTTCAATATCTTCAGCCAGCTTCTTCCTTTTCCTTTTAAACCCTCTTGTCCCAAGTTTATAAAGTTTCGGCTCTTCACCATAAGATACATATTTTTCAAGCCTGTTCAGCTTTTCAACAGGAATATAGAGAATATCCTCATCAGCATACTTTATTTTCAGGTAATCTGTCCCGTCCATAGTCTGTATTCCCTTGTAAATTCCCACTCCATACTGGACATGGATAACATAGTCATCTTCAAGTATCTGATTTGCCTTCTTATATTTTATACCTTTATTTATTTTTCTTTTCTTCTCGTAAATATATCCATCAAGCTCCCTATCAGTAAGTACAAAGGTATTTTTGACGATAAATCCTTCAAACAGTTCATAATTTATTATGTCTATCTGCTTTTTATTATATATTTCCCTGTAATCTTCCATTTTTTTTGAATAAGTTTTAGTGTAAAGCTGTACTTTTTTAGTTTTTGACAGTTTATTCAGTTTTTCCTTATCCTTAAAGGTTTTCATCTGTTCTTCAGTAAAGTTTACAGTTTCAATAATGGAAGCCTTCTTTTTCAGATTTTCAAATCTTTTTCTATATACATCTTCCTTTTCCCTGTTGATTAAAATATATTCTTCCATCTTATAGTTGAGCAGTTCCTCATTTTCAAGGACAATAATCACATCATCCCCCCTAAGCTCCTCTATAAGTTCAACAAGTTCATAGTTATTTCCTGAAAGTATATTTCCAAAAATCTTTATTTCCTCAAGTCTACTGAGGGATCTCTGACTATCCACATCAAATTCCCTTATGCTTTCCAGTTCTTCATCAAAAAACTCAAATCTTATAGGATTTTCCATATTTGGAGGAAAAATATCAAGAATATCTCCCCTTCTGCTGAATTCACCCTTCTTTTCAACCATGTAAGACTGTTCATAGCCATTTTCCACTAAAAAATCTACTATTTCTGAAAATTTATATTCACTTCCTGTTCTAAAATCGAGAAAATTCACCTTTTCAAAAAAAATGTCAAGTGTAATCTGTAAATTTAGAAATAGAATGAAATTAGATCTGTTTTTTAATATATCAAGAATTTCTATGTTTATTCCTGTTAGATCTTCCTTATTTGAAGATGTGTTCTCAAAAATTGAAAGATTTTTTTCCATGTCTCCCGAATAGCCTTCCAGCATACTGTAATAATTTTCAAGGTTTCTGTTGGAGGTGGAAACATATACGATTTTTTTTTCATTCGAACATAACAAAAACCAAGGAATGGCTCCCCGGTATATTTTGCTTTCAAGTTTTAAAGCATTTCTGTCTATCTTATCCAAAAACTTTAAACTTTGCATTTTTTCTCCTTACTTATGAGGGTTCATGCCACCCTCATTCTTCCGCTACCGGCTACAAAATTTTTTTGCCTTCAAAAAATAATCATTGAGTCAAAAAATGACAAACTCGCTATGCTCAGACAGTCATTTTTTTATTTGACTCAATTCATATTTTTTCAGAAAATTTTGAATGCCGGAAATTCTGTTATAATCATAAAACTTACTTAATCTCTTTTGAGCGTATTAACATTACTGTTGTATAAATTATATAAATGAACACAAGATATTTTACCAGTCCAAAACGATGAATAAGCGAAAACAGTATAGTAACTCCAATTATTGCAAAAGCATATACTACTCCTCTTCCTATCTTTTCTCCCTGAACCTCTTCTGCATCTTCTCCAAACAGTAACGGTGTAAAAGTATCATTTATTATAGGTACAAATCCATTTAAAACAAGTATTGCATATGAAAGGGCTTCATTTCTGATTTTAAATATCCAGAATACAAAAACTACTATTCCCATCATGATTCCATAATAAATTTTCCCATGCGGAGTTGATGAGCTTGTAGGCATATCTGTTGCCATGTATATTCCACAAAGCATAAGGCCACCTAATGAAATACCTGCATTTATACCTGTAAATCTTGAAATCATCATTCCTACAAAAACTGTAATAAATAAAGTTACAGGAATGTGCCAGGAAATTCTGTCCCTATAAATAAGGTATACTCCTCCAAGAACTAAAAGAAGGACTGAATATTCCCCAATTGCACCTGATGATTTTAATATAAGCGAATCAAGGTTATTAAAAAACGAAAAATTTCCTAAAAATCCAAACAGCTTTGCTCCTGTTACCTGCATCGCTTCCTCATTATACCAGATTGTGCCTGAAGCCATTACTGTACTGAAAAATACAGTCATGAATTCCCTTCCAACTATGGCAGGGTTAAATCTGTTTCTTCCAAGTCCGCTGTATATAAGCTTTCCAAATATTATAGCCATCGCACCACCAAATGCAACCACATAAAGAGGTGTGAAAGGAGCCAGAGTCAGTGCAAGCAGTATTCCTGTCACTACTGCCGATAAATTTAATATTGAATCATATTTCTTAAAAAATATTGCAGAAAATAGAAACTCTGTTACTACGGCTGAAACTACTGATGTTAAAATAACAAGCAGAGGATAAAGTCCATAAACTGCCCCACTTGCAAGTATAGCAGGCAGTAATGCTATTATTACATCTCCCATTACTTTAGGAACACTGTCCTTTACCCTAATATGAGGAGTGTAACGTTTTATTATTGTATTCTCCATTGTTTTTTCCATTATTTCATTTCCCCCGTTTCTCTAAGCTTTTCTTTTCCTTCCTTTATGCTCTTTATTAAAGGTACTCTTGACGGACACACATACTCACAAGCACCGCATTCTATACAGTTATCCAGATGATATACGGCAACAAGTTTTTCATACTGTTCCTTTCTGTAACTTTCTGCAAACTTCATAGGCATCAGTCCCATTGGACACACATCTACACAATATCCGCATGAAATACAGTTTTCCCTTTTTACTGAATCAACATCCTTAGAAAGAAATAAAATTCCTGATGTTCCCTTTACAACAGGAGTTGATGTTTCAGTAACTTCTTCTCCCATCATTGGTCCACCAAATACAATTTTTGCATTGTCTTCAGGGTTTAACTGCTCAATTATATGACTTAAAGGCGTTCCTACCTTTAAAAGATAGTTTCCTTTTTTTTCCACCTTTTCCCCTGATACAGTTACAACTCTCTCAACCAGAGGTTTCCCTTCTGTAAAGGCATCATACATTGATTTCACAGTTCCGACATTACTTACTATTACTCCATGATTTCCAGGAATTTCACCCTTCTTTATTTCTTTTCCTGTAACACTTCTTATAAGCTGAAGCTCACTTCCCTGAGGATAGGCTGTCGGTAATATCTGAATCTTTACATTAAACAGTCTGCTCTGCTTAATAATAACTTCAATATGCTCTGCAATATCTATATTTTCCTCTTCTATACCTATTACAACTTCCCTAGGTCTTAGAAGTTTTTCAGCAATTTTTATTCCTCCCAGCAAATCTTCCACATAATTTGACATTATTGTGTAGTCTGCTGTAAGGTATGGCTCACATTCAGCTCCATTTACTATAAATGTGTCTATTTTTTTATGGCCTATATCATATTTTACATGTGTAGGAAACTGGGCTCCTCCTTCTCCTACAATACCTGCTCCCTTTATAATTTCAAGTATTTCATCCCTTCTGAATGTTCCAACTTCCTCTATTCTTCTTTTTTCAGTTTCAATTTCCTTGTACTTGAAATCATTTTTAATTACTACCGTTTTCACTTTTTTTCCGTTAGCAACAGGATTTTCTATGATTTCTGTAACTTTTCCCGAAACAGGTGAGTGAACCATTGAAGAAACTTTTCCTGAAACTTCACCTATTTTTTCATAACGGTGTACATAATCACCTACTTTTACTGTTTCCTTCGCCACCTGGCCAATATGCTGGGATAACGGAACATAAAAAAACTCAGGATCCTTCATTGTTGTGAGTCCTGTTTTTTTAGTAACATGTTTCATTGGTTCGATTTTCATTTTTTCGCTTATAATATTTTTCATTTTACTAATTCCTTTTCTCTCCGTTTTATATTCCATTATTCATTGACTATATATTTAAAAAATCCTTCTGAATAATGAATTTTTCCATTTTCATCTATCATGTATCCTTCTACCTTTATTTCCCTGTTTAGTTTATCCAGTATTTCTAAAAACTTTTCAGGAGTCTGGTTATAAAGTCCTGTAGAAATTATATCTCCTGTAAAAGCTTCCTTCGTAACTATTCCTATCTGTTTATTTCTCCCTGGATAACCTGTTTTTGGGCTCAATATATGTCCATATTTCTGATTGTCTATTTCTACAAAGGTATTTCCCTGATTTGAAGTGGAATAGGATTCGTCTGAAATTTTTATATCAAATAAATCTTCATTATTTTTTTCTTTATAGCTGTCTAATAATATCTGAGTTACATAACCTTCTTTATTTTTTTCTGATATTTTTTCCTTTTCAGGATTTTCAACGCCAACTATCCATGCATCTTCTTCCAGTTTGTTAACTGCCACTATGCTGCTTCCTCCTGCATTTATAATTGCATCATCTATTCCTCTTCTTTTCATTTCCTTTACCAGTTTATCTACGGCATAGGATTTGATGAAAGAGCCGGTTATGATTTCCTGGCCGGCATCTATTTTCACCCTTTTTCTTTCCCTGTCAATTACTATTTTTTTATAATCAATCAGTTTGCCTGTTTCTTCGATTTCTTCCTTTTCAGGTATTCTAATATCTGATTTCTTATAAAAGCCCCAAAGTTTTATTAACGGCATTATTGTAATATCATACTCACCATTCATCATATTTGAAAAATGAACAACCCTTTCAAGAATTTCAATCATTTCTTCATTTACTTCGACAAAATTCCCGCTGTTTTTATTTATCCTGTCAATAAAAGAATTTTCAGAGTAGGAATTGTATTTTTCATTTACATCTTCAAGTATGCCATACAGCTCATCAAAAACTGTTTCTGAATAATATTCTTCAGGTATTTTTATTTTTATATCCGTATGAAATAAAAATCTTGTCTGAACTTTGTAATTTCTACTCATTTTCCTTCACCTAGTCATTATGACTGCTTGATGAAGATTTTTCTTCTGCCTTAGGTTCTGATTTTGTCTCAGCCTTTTTAGGAGCTTCTACCTTAGTTTCTGTCTTAGGTGTTTCCTTAACTACAGGAGCCACTTCTGCAGGAGCATTCTCCTTAACCTGAGAACTTGACTGTACTGCTTTCTGAGTCTTTTTACTCTTCTTTTGAGACTGCTTGTTGTTATGTGAATTTGGATCTACAGCAGGCTGTCCCTGTGCCGTACCTTCAACAGGTGGTGTAACCACTACCGGCTGAGTTTGCGGTGTATTTTGTGCCTGTCCGTTATTTTCCACTGCCACTGCCACTGCATCAGCTTTTTTATTTTCATTTTTATCAGTTTCTGTTTCCTTGCTTTCAGCAACTGTATTTTTATTTGACTTATTTCCTGTCATGTTAAAACTTCCAAATGCAACCAGTGAGATTGCCCCTAGAAATAATAATATCTTTTTTGCATTTTTCATCTATTTTCCTCCTGAATTTTTAATTTTTAAAACTTTTATTGTATAACGATTTGTATATACCATCTTTATCAAGCAACTCTTCGTGAGTTCCCACTTCCTTAATTTCCCCCTGCTGAATAACAACTATCTTGTCACTGTTTATTATTGTAGAAAGTCTGTGTGCAATAACAAATGTTGTTTTTCCCTTCATAAGTTTTTCCAGTGCATCCTGAACAAGCTGTTCAGATTCATTATCAAGGGCACTTGTCGCCTCATCCAGAATAAGTATCTGAGGATTTTCAAGTATTGCTCTTGCTATTGATATTCTCTGTTTCTGACCACCTGACAGTTTTACTCCTCTTTCCCCAATTTCAGTTTCATATCCCTGTTCAAGTTTTTCTATAAATTCATGTGCATTGGCTTTTTTTGCAGCTTCTATAACTTCCTCAACAGAAGCCTTCTGGTTTCCATATTTTATATTTTCGAGTACTGTTCCTCCAAATAGGAATGTTTCCTGTGGAACAATTCCTATTTTTTTACGTAAACTCTTTATTTTATAATCTTTTACATTTATTCCGTCTATTGTTATCATTCCTGCATCAACATCAAAAAATCTTGGTATAAGATTTACTAAAGTGGATTTTCCACCACCTGAATTTCCTACAAGAGCTACTGTTTCTCCCTTTTTTGCAACCAGATTTATGTTTTTCAGAATTTTTTCATCATTATCTTTATAGCTGAAATCAACATTTTCAAATGTTATATCACTTCTAAATTCTTCAAATTTAACACAGTCAGGTGCATCTGCTATTTCAGGAACAACATCCAGAATTTCAAATATTCTTCCTATTGAAGGGATATTTGTGCTAAGGGAATTATATATATTGGCACTTCTTCTAACCGGTGTATACATTGATCCTATTGCAGACATAATTGTCAAAAAATCTCCAGTTGTAAAAACTCTACCTCTTAATATTCTATATCCTCCAAACAATAGTAATATTGCCATCATTACATAATTTAAAGCTTCAGAAACTGAATTTGACTTTGCATTGTAACCAACTGTTTTCATTACAACTTTTTTTAATTCTAAACTTATTTTTTTAAAGTTATGTATTTCCTGCTTTTCTGTTGCAAATGCCCTTATAACTCTTATTCCAGATAAAGTTTCCTGTAGCTTTGAATTCAAAGTTCCTGTTGCTTCCTGTCGTTCTTTTCCTGACTTTTTAAGTTTTTTAGAATATTTTTTTACAGTTGTCATCAAAATAGGCGCTACTATAAACATTCCCAGAGTTAATTTCCAGTCTATCCGAATAGCTATAACTAAATATGAAATTGCTGTAAAAACATATTTTAAAAATTCAAAGAATTCTAAAATAAATGTATTCACATTAGCAGGATCATTAAGTACTTTTGTCATTAATTCTCCTACTTTTGTCGTTGAAAAATATTCCATATCCAGTGATTGTATTTTCACATATAAATCATCTACAATATTTTTATATATTGATGAAGATATTTTACCTGAAAGTATAGTTGTCCAGTATACTAAAAACGCTCCCAAAACAGATAATAGTATCATTCCACCAGCAGCATAAAGTATATCTTTTTCATCTTTTCCTTGAATTCCTCTATCAAAAAGTCTCTTTATTAATGTTACTGGAGTTGCTGAAACAGCAGAAGAAACCAACGCTAAAAGTATATTTAAAATAATTAGAATATAGTATTTTTTTATATATTTTTTCAGCTTCTTCACCATTAAAAAATCTTCACTTTTCAGTATTTTCATTGTTTTATCCCTTCTTTATTTATTACCCTTTATTGTACACGGATTTCAATTTTTTTTCAAATAAATTATAATCCTTTATCTTGTCGCCATTTATACGGTAAATCCTTTCAGGATTCAGTTTTACACCACTTGCATTTCCTGAAGTCATTACAAAGGACTTTATTCCTAATTTTTTTATTTTCTCCACATTTCCTTTATAGGCATGACCCCATGGATATGAAAGAAATTCCGCCTTTTTGTCTAATTTTTCCTCTATCAACCTTTTATTTTCAGTTATTTCAAACTCCACTCTTTTTTCAAATTCCTCATCTGAAATTTCTTCAAAAAATTCCTTTTTCTGTTCCTTAAACAGTTTATTCAAAAATATTTTCTGTTCTTTGGAAGATTTTCCTTTAAATTCTTCAGAATTTACAATTTCCCTATACTTATCCATAAATCCTTCCTTCAGTTTCATACCCTTTATGGAAATCTGACTTCTTATTTTAAATACAGGAAGTCCTGTAAAATCCAAATCCCTGAAATCCTTTATTTCAGCCTTTTCCTTCTTTGAAAGACCTTCCCTGAAAATAGAAAAATATTCCCTTTTTACAAAATCCCCTTCTGTCTTTTCAAAAAATCCTTTTATTTCAGCTTTTCTTATTGTCGGATAATGGGAATGTGTATGAAGCTGAAAATCCACAAGACCGCTTTCATACATTTCCTTTATTTCATCCCAGTTCAGATAATCCCTGTCATTGCCTATATAGGCTGTATTAAGGAAAATTGTAGCTTTTATATTATATTTCTTCAAGATTGGAAAAGCTTTAGTATAGTTATTTTTATATCCGTCATCAAAAGTGACAAGTATGCTTTTCTCATCAAGAGTATAGTCCATTTCCTCAAGTTCTTCCATTTTATATGTTTTCATGTCTTTTATGTATTCCATATGCTTTTCAAATTCTTCTTCCGATATTATTCCTTCAGTTTTTTCATTGAAAACATTGTGATACATAAGACAGGCCACTGATTTTTTCCTGTATATATAGTGAAAATACAAAAAAATCAGAACTGCAGCCAATCCTGCTAATAGTAAGTACATTTTATTTTACCTTTCCAAATAATTTTAAAAATGTATATCTTATTTTCTTTACCATTCTATCTATTTTAAAATCGAGAATACTATTTTTCCCTTTTCTGCTGAAATGCACATGTCTCTTATCTCCAATATGCTCCACATACTTTTCCTTAAAATAGATAGTTCTGTAATTTCTGTCCTTATAAAATTTTGACAGCTCTATTTCATAAAGCTTATCCTTCAGTTTTTCATGAGATCCAAACAGATCATTGTCGGATTTTCTTCTAAGTCCCGGATTATATGTATAGATTTCTTCATTTACTTCATAAAATCTTTCTCCGTCTTTTGAGATATAATCTTCCTTCTTGAAAAAATCTTCCTTAAAATCCTTTTTGCTACGTAAGCCGACAGTAAGCAGTTTTGAATCTTCCTTAAGAAGTTTCATTGATTTTTCTATAAAACCTTCCTTCAAAAATTCCCAGTCATCTTCACAATGAAATACATATTCAGTATCTACTTCGTTGTAGGCCTTATCTATTGATTTCAGCTGACCTTCCCTTGTTTCATTTATTATCAGGCAGAAATTATATTTATTTTCATATTGAGAAATAAGATTTTCCAGTTTCTTTCCTTCTGTACTGTCTTCTGTTATTATTATCTTTTTTATCGGATAAGTATTTTTTTCAAAGAAACTGTCCAGAGTCCTCTTAAGCAAGTCGAATCTTCCGCAACTTGTTATTACCAAAGTAACTTCCTCCATAATTTTATCCTTTCCCGGCAGTTTATTTTACTTTTCCAAATAATTTCAAAAATGTATATCTTATTTTTTTCACCATTCTGTCTATTTTAAAATCAAGAACACTATTTTTTCCCCTTTTGCTAAAATGAACGTGTCTTTTATTTCCTATATGTTCCACAAAGGGATTTACAAAGGAAATCATTTTAAATCCCCTATCCTTGTAAAATTTTGACAGTTCTGCTTCCCACAGTTTCCCTTCAAGCTTTTCATGGGAACCGAACAGGTCGCACACATCCTTTCTTCTAAGTCCCGGATTATATGTAAATACATCTTCCAGTATTTCAAAGTACTCCTCTCCGTTAGATGCCTTGTAGTTTTCCTTGGAGATAGGAATTCCCGAGCAGTCTTCCCTGGATCTTAAACCAACTACTGCTATTTTAGGGTCTTCTTTAAGCATATCCATGGATTTTTCTATAAATCCTTCCCTTAAAAATTCCCAGTCATCTTCACAATGGAATACATATTCCGTATTTACTTCCTTATAAGCCTTATCAATGGACTTTATCTGTCCTATTCTCGTTTCATTCACTATTAATTTAAAGTTCTGATCCTTGTATTTTGAGACCAGCTTTTCCAGTTTTTTTCCTTCTGTACTGTCTTCGGTTATTATCACTTCTTTTATTGGATAAGTGTTATACTTGAAAAAACTGTCTAAAGTTCTTTCCAGCAAATCAAACCTTCCACAGCTTGTTATTACCAAACTGACATCATTCATGACTATCCAGCCCTTTCTCTGCTTTTTTCTTCTCTTCTTTTATTACTCTTGCTAAAAATTCATCATTTTCAGCTAACCCGCTTCTATCATTTTCCTTATGATAGATATGATAAGTCAGCCCGCTAAATTTAAGCCTCTTTTTACCTATGCCGCTATTAAAAAGTCTAACTGCGATTTCACTGTCTTCACGTCCCCAGCCCTGAATTTTTTCTTCAAAACCGTTTACCTTTACTAAGTCTTCCTTGAAGAAAGACATGTTACATCCTCTTATTCCTGAAAGTTTTTTATCCTTTTTAGTAATAATTTTTGACAGCAGCTTATTTCTTATTGTATTTGCCTTATTCTTATATCCCTTTTCAAATAGCACTTTTGGAAATTCAGGCAATTTTCCCTTCAATATTTTTTTAGATTCTTCTTCAGATATTATCACCCTTGATCCCTGGATAAAATATCCCTTCTCCATATTTTCAATATGATCCTGTATAAAATGTCTTTCCAGAATCAAATCTCCGTCTATTATTATGACATATTTTCCTGTTGCTTTTGCTATCGCCTTGTTTCTTGACATTGAAAGCCTGAAGCCGTCATCTTCCTGCCAGGAATGTATTATTTTCACATTTGGATTGCTATCTTTTATTTTCTTGACAAGATTTATAGTCTCCTCACGTGAACCGTCATCAGCCACTATTATTTCCTTTGGAAGGGCAGTCTGCCTTAATACACTGTTCAGACATATTTCCAGAGCCTGTGGCCAGTTATATGTTGTAACAATGAGGGAAGTATCCTTTCCCAATGTTTTAAAATACTGCTCTCTTAATTTAGTATATTTTGTCATAGTGTAAATTGAGCTGTATTTTGCCAGAAGATATCCTTCATATCCGTCAAGAAATCCAAGCTGCAGAATATACATCCTTATAAATCTGAACAGCATTTTCGAGTAAATCTTTACAATTCCTGATTTCTTATGCTCCTTCATATACTGTGTGGCACTTTCGGAAGTGTATCTGTTCAGTTTTTCCAGAAACTGCTCTATATTGTCATAAGTATAATGAATTATGAGTTCATTTATTTTTCCTGTTCTGCTATTTTCAGCTATTTCATATTTTTCATGAACTTCCCTGTCACTTATTGTGACTTTTCCTTTTTTCCAGAGCCTGATTACATAATCATCCCATCCACCATGTTTTATTTCCTTACCAAAGCATATATTTCTCAATTTTATTTTATATACATCGGCATCGGCATTTCCATTTACTATTTTCCTTATTTTTTCCTTCAGTTCAGCAGATATGACTTCATCTGCATCTATTAAAAGAATCCAGTCACCGCTACATTTTTCAAGTACCGAATTTTTCTGTGGACCATATCCCTTCCATTTTTCAACAAAAACTTCTGCTCCTTTGGACTTTGCGATTTCCACCGTCCTGTCAGAACTTTCACTGTCCACAACTATTATTTCATCCGCTATTTCCCTCACAGAATCCAGTGTCTTTCCCACTCTGTTTTCTTCGTTATATGTTATTATCCCTACTGATAATTTCATCGGATTTCCCCTTAATTTTTATTTTTTGCCTTCCTGTTTCTAAAATCATCTCTTATTATCTGAAAATATATCCCTATTTTCTTTATACATTTTTTTATTCCTTTAAGATGTTTTGTCTTCAGATATAAAAACGGTCTGCTTCCCTTCCATGAATGGTGCCACCAGTGAATTGCATATGTATCTTCCGTTATCATGCTTTCACTGAATTTCTGATTAGGAAGGAAAGGATAAAAATATTCCTTCTTGTATACATATATCCCGTTTTCTTTATTTTTTATTTCTTTTTTTGAAAAATCACACATAAAATAATTTTTAAGTATATTTTTTGTTATCTGAGGCAAAGTAAATAAAGGACTTTCGTATATTTCATTATCATAAAAATTTATCATTTTTTTCAGAAATTCACTTTTAGCCGCCACTCCGAAAAGTCCCATTCCTATTCCGTCATCACTTTCGTATCCTGTGAAAAATTCTACATTTTCATTTTCAAACAGAGGAGAAAAATCCCTTACTATTTCCATATCTGTATCCAGATATATTCCGCCATGTTCATATAAATAATGTATTCTCACATAATCGGCAATGTAAGCCCAAAGATTTCTTTTATAGCACTCCCTCAGAAAACTATTTTTTTCTATATGTTTTTCCAAATCAAAGTTTTTTTCATTTATTTCAACAATTTCATAATCTGGCATTTTCTCCTGCCATGATTTCAGACACTTGTGAAAAATTTCAGGCTTTTCATCATTTCCTATCCAGACATAATGAAGCCTTTTAGGTATCCGTGTCATACATTTATCCTCTTTTCACTTTAAACTTGTTTCTGATTTTTTTCAGAAAATTTCCTCCTGTGTAAAATATTCCTCCTGTATAGTACAATACATACAGTTCCACATTCTCAAATTTTTTTGATTTTATCTTGAAAAGATAATCTTTGCAGTCTTTCCTGAACTGACGGTATATCTTCTTAAATACGTCATTTCTTCCACACTGGACAGATTTTCTCATTGAGCTTTTATAATATCTTTTTATCATGTAAAATATTATTTCTTTTGTTTCAGAGTTCTTTTCATTTCTGTATCTTTCGATAAGCTCCTTAGCATTTTCAAAAATATCTTCTGCATGGGTTATATTCAGCACAGACATTATACTTCCGCTTCTAGCTCTATAATATCCGAATATTTCATCCGTTATTTTAAGCTTTTCCGCATGATAGAACACATCTATCGAAAACACTTCATCTTCATTGGACTTTCTGCCTGCCGGAAAATAAATACCGTTATCTGTAAGGAGTTTTCTGCTATACAGATATATCGGAAGCCTTACATTCCAGAATTTTCCCCTGATTGACTTTATCATATATTCCTTCCCTGAAACTACTTTACCAATAAGTTCCCTCGGAATTCTCTCATCCAGAACTTCTTCCTTTGTAAATTCGCTGTAAGCTTTTTCCTTTCCGACTACAATATCTATTTTTTCTCCATTTTTATAGTCATTTTCAAGCTCTTTTATTATTTTCTCAAATGAAACCGTATCAATCCAGTCATCACTGTCAAGAAAATATATATAGTCTCCTGTACTGGCTTTAATTCCTGTATTTCTGGCAACACTTGCCCCCTGATTTTTCTGTGTTATGACTTTTATTCTATCATTCTTTTCAGTATATTCTTCAAGTATATCCTTTGAGCTGTCAGTAGAGCCATCATTTACTGCTATTATTTCAGTTTCAATGTCTTTTATGGCTGTTACACTTTCGATACACTGCTTTATGTATTTTTCTGTATTATATACAGGTATTATAATACTTAATTTCATTTGAAACTCCTTTTGAAAATATTTATGAAGATTTTATTTTCTTAATCTTCTTGTCTATGCTTTTCTTTATTCTAGTTATTATTTTTTTCAATTTATTTTCACCATGTTCAGAAAGAAATTTACTGTAATTTTTTCTAAAAACGGCATTTTCCTCTTTATATTCCTTTGAATGTTTTATTATAATTTTATAGAGCCTGTGAATTTCATCTTCCAGCAACTTTTTTGTCCTGCTGTCTTTCTCAGCAACCATAAAATCATAAATTTCATTTATATTTTTTTCCATATCCTGATAATTTTTCAGGGATTTTGTCGACATGATGCTGTTTTCACGCTGCAAATAGTTATAATAATAAATTCCATAAAATCTCACTTTTGATGCCTTTAAAAGAGTCTCAGCTGTAAAAATCTCATCTTCATGCATTCTGCCCTTCTTAAAAAATATGCCGTTCTCCAGTAGAAATTCCCTCCTGAAAATATCATCCCATACTTCCGGTCCATGCATGTCGTTCCTGTACATTATATCAAAATATTCTTTTCCTGCTCTTATTTCTCCCTTGTCATAATTTCTTATTTCTGTCACACATTCAAGTTCAGTTCCGTTATTTTTCTCGATAATCTTTTTGTATCTTCCTATTCCAATGTCTACCTTGTCTTCTATAACTTCATTTATAAACTTTTCATAATTTTCCGTATCCACAAAATCATCGCTGTCTATAAAGGAAATATATTCTCCTTTTGCTACTTTAAGACCATTATTTCTGGCTTCACTCAGTCCCTGATTTTCCTGGGATATGATTATTATATTTTCATTTTTGTGATTTTCCTTAAATCTTTCCACTATTTCAAGTGAGCTGTCTTTAGTTCCGTCATTTACAACTATAATTTCATTTTCTATCTTCAGTCCGCACAATGACTCCAGACACTTTTCCACATATTTTTCCACGTTGTATACAGGTACGATTATACTTAATTTTAAAGCCGACATTTTCATCCTCTTCATTTTTTCAATTTGTTTTATATATTATATCATAAAATCAAATAAATATTCCAAAAATATCTTTTATATGATAAAATTTATAAAATAAATAAAATCAGGAGTTTAAATATGAAAAAATTGAATTTAACAGGATATTTCCTTACACTTCTGTTTCCAGTTATATTATTTTTATCCTATAAAGGGGAACAAACTCTCAGTTATCTGATAATGCTAATATTCTTACTTAGCATGTTATTCAGGAAAAATAGGACTGCTCTAAAAACTTTAGTTGATGGAAAAATAGCTATTGGTTTATTAATTTTTATCCTTTCACCCTTTGTAATTTCACTTTTGAGTGGTGGAATAGTTTCAAGGGTGGACAGCAATCATTACTTATACTGGTTAATATTTTTCCCATTAGTTTTCTATATAGACAATGAAAATAAATTATGGAATTTTATAAAAGCGTTCCTTGCAGGAGGAACTATTTCACTGATTATAACTTTTATAATTTTTATAAAAAATTATGATGAATGGGCTCATCCAAAAGGTTTTGAATATCCAAGATTATTTTTTGCTCTTCAGACTCAGGATTTTGCAAACATTATGTCCATTCTACTGTTATTCCTGCTTTCGTTTATTCTGTTCTATAAAAATGAGGATAAGGGAAAAAATATATGGATAAAACTGCTTCTTACCGGAGTTTTTCTACTTGATTTGTTTATAATAATAGCAAACAGGTCAAAAATGGTGTATGTATCACTTTTTCTGCCTTTAGTATATATTCTATATAAAAAGAATAAAGTTTACATTTTAGGATTTATTGCAGCTTCTGTCAGTGGATTTTTCCTTCTGCCAAAATCAATTACCGATAGATTACAGTATATTGTTAAATATAAGCAAGATCCTTCAAGCTATCTGCGTGTAATATTCTGGGATGCGGCTATTTCTTCATTTAAAAAAAGTCCGATATTTGGTATGGACACAAAGGAAAGAATTGCCTTTAATATGAATCATTTCAAGGAAAAGGGAGTTTTAAACTATGTTGAAACTAACTATGGTCTTGATCCTGTTGGTATTACAAATACGCACAACATGTATCTTCATCACCTTGCAAATTATGGAATTGCAGGAGCTCTTTCATTAGTTTACTTCCTGTTTATTGTTATTCCTTCAAGACTTGTAAAGCTTAATTTCCAAAAAACAAAGAAAAAAGTTAATTCTGGCTATATTGCCCTTGAAATAGGACTGAAAGCTTCCTATATAGCTTACCTGATTCAGGGACTGACAGAATATAATCTTAACAAAAAACCAATGATTTTCACCCTTGCAATGATGCTTGCAATACTGAATTTTATGTATAAAAAATTGAAAAAATAATATAAAAACACATCTGACAGAATTTTTTCTGGAACAGATGTGTTTTTTTGTCACTATCTCTTTAATTTATATGAATTTTATATACTCCCATTTTTACGGGAAGCAAAAACTCTATTGCCACTACCATAGATATTTTTCTATATATTCTTTTTCATTTTATTCCACCCCATACTATTTATTTTTCCGCCAGTTTCATTGTTTTTACTGCAAAAACCATATTAGAAAAAAAGATAAAAAATACTGAAATAATAATGATAGCTATACTTTGAATATTAATTCCAAATAATCCTGGAATAACTAGCATCGTTACAATACCTATAAATAAATTCAGTAAATTTAATACAAGACTTTTTTTCATGTCCGGTTTCAATTCCAGAAATATTCTATTTTTTTCTGAACAGTTTATAATCATTTTCCTGCTTTTAGAAAAAAATAATGAAATCACTATTTCTTCTTCTTTTTGTGATGTAAGGAACGTAAATTCTGAATCAGGTTTTAAATGGTACTCCTTACCGGCCGCCCAAACTGTAATATAGTCATAATGACCTAAAAAATATTTATTTTTTATAGTTACTTCTGTCATTTTCTGCTCCTATCCATTCACAAAACTCTATAAATATCTAACTTTTTGAAGTGACTAAAATCCTTATTTTTCAACAGTACAGCCCCAGCCATCATAATATCCGTTTAAAGATTCAGCAATTTCCATAAGTTCCCAGACAACTTCGTTTATATGATTAAATATTACATTATCCATTCTTGAAATATTAATCTGATAAGTATCTGCTTCATTTTCCATCTTTTTGCTTGAAAGAATTTTATAGCCCAATTCTTCTAATTTTTTTGTCGCCAAATTTAGGCTTTCTTCTGAATAAAAATAAAGCCAGTGGTCTATTTCACGCTCTTTTTCGAGATTATCCCCTTGTTTCATTAAATTTTCTATAACACTTCTATTCATCATTGCTTTATAGGAATATATATCAGGATAAAGAAAATTAAAATAAATGTCCCATTTTACATCTTCAGCTATTGAACAGTTCCATTGATAATCCGGAAATTTTTTTAATGCTTCTTTACAAAGCTCTTCACTTTTTTCAGGATTTTTAGTAAAAACGTGAAGTTCGAGTCTTCCCTGTGATTTTACAGTTCCGGCAAATATATCTTCCAAAGTTTCAAGTCTATTTATCACTTCATCTTCAATGTCACATAAAATCGGGTATTCTTCATTAGATGAAAGTCCATTTTCAGTAGGATTATTCATCTTTACGAATATACTGATTCTATGATTATAATCCTCAACAGGCGCTATATCATATAAAGCCAAGTTAAGGCGGATAGATGCTGGATTATCATCTACACGGCACATATAAAAGTTCCAGTTTTGTCTGATTTCATTAAAATTTTGTTTCAATTTTTCCACTTCCCTTTCTATATTTAAATTTTCTAACCCGCTATATCCGCATTTGTAAACTCTAACTTCTGATTGACAGTAACTTCAATAGTATGTCCCCAGAACAAATCATCATCGTCAAAATAGAAATTAGCCGATTCACTGAATATATGAAGACCTGCAAATTTTATTCTTTCTTTAAACTCTTTTTCTGTAACTTCCTTTTCATCTTCTTCCAACCAGGAATCATTTTTTAATTCAAGCAGTTTATGAGCTGAATATTCCTTGGCTTTTTTTATAAAGTCTGTAAGTTCTATATTTGAAAAAATATTTTTCACTTTTTTAAGTTCTTCCTTATTTTTAGCATTAAAATAATATTCAATGCCTTCCTTAACTAATTTATAGATATTCAGTTCTTCTTTATTTGTAAATTTACCAAAATTTTTTATAGTGACAGTTTTAGGCATTTTTTCTTTTGTTATTTCCTCTAAAATAGTGTCAGGAGCTGACCTGAAAGCACCTGACAGCTCTTCCATAGTAAAATTTCTCCATATATTCTGCAAAGCCTTATTGAACTGTTTTAATGTAGCTTCTATTTTTTCACCTTCTGTATCCACTAAAGAAAGCTTATCACCTTCAAATTTCATTTCTTTCACAAAGAAATCATCTGGCACAGGTGTTCCTCCTATACCATAGCTTCCTTCATTTCTACGCCCCCATATAAGACAATATATTGAATCATTTTCTTTGCTTTCTGAGTTTGGGAAAAAATACTTTATACGGTTTTCTTCTTTTACAATCCTTCCCTTTCTTAAAACTACAAAATCTTCCTTATTTTCAGAAAGACAGTAAGGTAAAGGAAAATCTTTTAATATTTCCATATTTCCTTCTAATATTTCTTCATGAATTTTTTGAAGTTTTTCCATTGTATAAAAAATTTTAATCACTCTCCTATATTTTTTCTAATCCTTTCTCCCATAGGTCTTGAAATAAGGGGTTCTAAAAGGGTTCAGCTCCCATCATCTTCGTGATAGGTATTTGATACTACTGTTCCTTAGTTTTCTCTCCTAAAATATATTTATTTATATTAATATATTATAATATTTTTTTCTTTACTTCAACATATTTAATTTTTTTTAAAATTGTAGTAGAATAAAAATAAAATGTATTATAAAAGCCTTGTTCATTTTAACAAAAAGATAGCAAGAAGTTTCCGACTTCTATAAGTGGGAGATGAATTGCTTTTTTTGTAAAAAAATTGAAAAAAGGATACATCCATGATAAAATTTTTGTATAAAATATTGAGGAGAAATCATTAAAAATAATATTCAAAATCAAAAGGAGGTGTAATTTTATGAAATATAATTTAGCATTCAAATACAGAATTTATCCAAATAAGGAGCAAGAATTATTGATAAACAAGACTTTTGGATGTGTTCGTTTTGTTTACAATACGATTTTGTATGCTGCAAATAAATTTTATGAAGAAACTGGAAAAAATAAAATAATTACACCTGCTAGTTTGAAAAGTGAAAA